>DASQOO010000050.1:0-14576 GCA_035644435.1 Steroidobacteraceae bacterium
GGGCCGTTGCGTGGTGTGCGGCCGCGAAATGCATGACTTGCGGCGTCACCGGGCGGATAGGCCTCGGTCTCGACGATGCGCCCGCTGAGTCGCGCGTCCTCGAGTTCGCGCACCACGATCTTGCCGACCAGGAAGCGCGCCAGCGCGATCGTATCGATGGGCAGCTCGGAGCGCCGCAGGCGGCGCATGCGAAGGCGGCTTGTGGATCGGGGTGAGATCAAGGGCTTCAGAAGCCGATGCGCGCCTGCAAGCCGTAACGTACCTCGCCTTCGTTCGGCACGCAGTAGAACGAGCCCGACACGCCGCGCAGGTCCTGGATCTCCACGCAATACTTCTCGCCCGTGAGGTTGTTACCGAACAGCGCCACCTCGTATTGGCGATTGGCGCCGAACTCGAAGCCGATGCGGGCGTTGACCTCGTTGCGCTCGGTGTACTCGTCGATCGGTACCTGCGGGCTGTACTTGACCTTCGAGGTGCTCTGGTAGCGGTAGTCCGCGTGCAGGGTCAGGTTGCTCGCGCTCAGGGCAATGGTCTTGGTGAGGGCTGCAGTGGCGGTGAGCTTGGGCGAGAGCGGCAGCTCGTGCCCCTCCTGGAAATCGCCCTGGTGCAGGTCGAAGTCGATGCCCGTGGCGTCGGTGATCTCCGTGTCGAGCCAGCCGATGTCCGCTGACAAGGTCCAGCTCTCCGCGGGCACCCAGTTGGTTTCCAGTTCCGCGCCCTTGAGGTGCGACTCCGGCAGGTTGAAGAACTCGGGTCCCTGCACGCCGACGTTGAACACCTGCTGATCCTTCCAGATGTAATAGAACAGCGCCGCGTTCACCTGCAGCGAGCGCTCCAGGAGCGTCGACTTCACGCCGAGCTCGAAGGCATCGAGCGTCTCGGGATCGAGCGGGCGCTGCGGGAACGGCGTGTCGTCGGTGTGCAGGAACTCCATGTCGAACTTGCCGGACTTGAAACCGCGCGAGTAGCTGCCGTAGAACATCACATCCTGGCTGGCATGAAATTGCAGGCCGATCTTGCCGCCGACCTCGTCGTTGCTCAGGTCCTCGCGCGAGGTATTGGTATCGGCGCAATGCACGAACGGGATGTAGCCGGGATCGGTCTTCGGCACGCAGTTCGGCAATCCCGCCGCAAGTTCGCGAATCGCCGATTCGCCGACGAAGATCGACGGATCCCAGTCGAGCGGCTTTATTAAGCCACCCGCGTAGTAGGACGGATTCGATTTCTTGTCGTGCGTGTAGCGCAAGCCGAGAGTGAATCCCCAGGCATCCGCGAACTGCCAGTCGATCTGCCCGTAGGCCGATGCGCTCCGGTCGACGAGATCCGAAATGCTGAAGGACACTGTGTTGCCGTAGGGGTTCGGAATCACATCGAAGAGGCTCGGCGGCGTAATGCCGACGGCCGAGGGATGCGCTCCGGGGAAGCCGTTGTCACCGAAGCGAATGTCCTGCGCGAGCGTTGCGTCTTCCTTCAGATAATAGAGTCCGGCGATCCAGCGCAGCTTGGCGCTGTTGTCGTTGGAGGCAAGGCGCAGCTCGCCCGTGTACTGCTTGTATTCCTGGTCCATGTCGATGACCAGCACGTCGTGTGTCACGCCCGGCGTGCCGGCGCCCTGGATGTTGCCATCGCCGGTGTTGTCTTCTTCGTAGAAGCCGTGCGTCTTGTCGTAGGAACCGATGAAGGTGAGCGTCGAGCCGCCGAAGTCATGGTTCAGTTTCACATAGCCGCCATCGACATCGAGATCGCCACGCTCCGACCCGCCGACCCACACGTCCTGCCAGCCGCGCGTCAGGCGGTCGAACGCTTCGATGTTCACGGTCGAAGCATTGCCGGCAGTGTTGAGATTGCCATTCTTCCAATCGATGTTGTCGGTGAACGGCGCGAGATCGTTGATACGCAGCGGCGGATTGTTGAGCAACGCTCCGGCCATCTTCTGCGGCTGTGCATCGTCGCGGGCGCGCGCGGAATGAATGCTCGCCGTGAAGCGCGTGCCCTGCGCCGGCTCCCAGACCAATGTCGCGCGACCCGAATAGCGCTCTTCATCGCCATAGTGGTTGTCGCCGGTATCCTCGTTGCTCCAGATACCGTCCCGCGAGTGATACAGACCGGCGATGCGGACTGCGGCGGTCGAGCCGGCCGGAATCGAGATTCCGCCCTCCACTTCGGCGAGGTTGCTGTTTCCGTAGGTGAGAAGTGCCGAGCCATCCATCGAGTCGGCGCCGACCACCGGCATGCGCGTGATGTAGTTCACCGCCCCGCCCGTGGTGTTCCTGCCAAAGAGGCTGTTCTGCGGGCCGCGCAGCACCTCGACGCGCTCCATGTCGAAGAGCGCGAGCGTGCTCATGTAGGAAGAGTTCATGGTCACCTCATCCATGTAGGTACCCACGGAGGAAGGCGCGTTACCGAAGAACTCATTCGTGCCCACGCCACGAATCACGATGTGCTGGCTCATCGAGTTCTGTACCACGACGTTGAGGTTCGGGGCCAGCCTGGTCACATCCGTGAGCTGCGAGATCCCGGCGTTCTCGAGCATTTGTCCGCTGTAGGCCTGCATGGCGATCGGCACGTTCTGCACGTTTTCCGCGCGTTTCTGCGCAGTGACGATCACCTCCTCGAGCGTGCCCTGGCTGCGGGGCTGCTCCTGCCCGAGGACCGCGCCTGCGGCACACGTCGCCAACACGAACCAGAGAATTGAAGCAACGGATTTCATGATCATTCTCCCGGAATGTGAGACAGACCTTGTTCTTCTGGTGCCGTGCTGACACAGCACCCTCCCTTCCCCAGACCAGTCCGTGCAGCCACTCAGTCCCCGCCTGAACCTGACGCGGTGATTCTTTCCACCAACACTTCGACCAGAATCGGTTCGGTCGACTGGAACGCTGTCGTCAATGCGCGATCCAGCTCCGCAGGCTTCTCCACGCGGATCGCGGCGAGTCCCTGGCCGCGCGCCAACCCACAGAAATCGAGGTCCGGCAGATCACTCCCGGGCGGGCGATCGAGCTTGAAGTGACGGCCAAAGTCGTAAAGGGCCTCGTAGGTGCCGTTCTTCACGATGACGAACGTCATCGGCAGGCGCAGTTGCGCTGCCGACCACAGTCCCTGGATCGAATACATGCTCGACCCATCGCCAAGCACGGCGATCACGCGCTGGCCGGGTCGGGCAAGCGCCACGCCTACGGCTGCCGGCAAGGCGTGGCCGAGCCCGCCGCTCGCACAGGTGTAGAACGTGTTCGGCTCGGTGATCGGCAGGTAGTCGTGCATCGCGCCACGGCTGCTCGGCGCCTCCTCGACGATGATGCTGTCGGCAGGACGCAGCGCTGCGATCTGCTGCATCAGGTAACGATCGGTCAGCGAATGGCGCGGGGCGCGCGCAACGGGCGTTCGCGGTTCCGGTGCGCGCCGTCGGCGCGGCGCGGCCGCGTCGAGCAAGGCACGCACGCCGAGCTTGAGATTGGTGACGATCGAGACGCCAGCCGGTGTCCAGGCCGCCACGCCCGGGTCATCGACCAGCTGCACGAGCTTGGCGCCGTCGGGAACATGCGGACCGAAGCCCTCCACGTGATAGGTGAACGCGGGCGCGCCCAGCACCAGGATGAAATCCGCCCCCTTGAGACTGGCGACGATTCGCGCGCGATCGGCGGCCAGGAACCCGGCGAACAGCGCATGGTTCTCCGGAAAGCTGTTGCGACCCGACATCGGGCTCACCCACACGGGTGCCTGGTGGTGTTGGGCCAGGGCGATGGTTTCCGCCCACGCGTCATCGCGCGCGACGCCGGCACCGACGACGATTGTCGGCCGATGCGCGCAATTGAGTGCTTCCGCAGCGGCGGCGAGCAGCGCCGGATCACCCAAAACGCTGCGGCTGACCTGCCGCGCCGTGATCGGCTCGCAAGCCCGATCCCAGTCATCGACCGGAACTGAAACAAACGTGGGCCCACGGGGCGCTTGCATGGCCATGTAGTAGGCGCGCGCGATCGCCGCCGGCACGTCTTCGGCGCGCGCCGGCTCGCAACTCCACTTCACGTACGGCTTTGGAAACTCGGTGGGCTGGGTGGCATAGAGGAAGGGCTCGAACGGCAGGATCGAGCGCGCTTGCTGTCCCGCCGTGATGACCAGGGGCGTCTGGTTGCGATAGGCGGTGAAAAGATTCCCCAGCGCATGGCCTACGCCCACGGCCGAATGAAGGTTGACGAAGGCGGCATTGCCCGTCGCCTGGGCGAAGCCGTCAGCCATACCGAGGGCCACGGATTCCTGCAGGCCGAGCACGTAGCGGAAGTCGCCAGGAAAATCACGGAACATCGGCAGCTCGGTCGAGCCGGGATTGCCGAAGATCGTGGTCAGGTTGAAGGCGCGCAGCAGCCCGAAAACGGCTTCCCGTACCGAGACTTGCGCTGCAGTCCGGGCATTGCGCTCGCCGCTCTTGCCACTACCCGCACTGTCGAGCATCGCTGGCGCTCTTCCCGGTTCGGTCTGGAACGACTGGCGCCGATATTCCCGCGGACCTTCCGCTGCCGGGGATTGCTAATTGGCGGCGAAGTCATAACACTTCGGTATGGCTTTGGATCCGCGACAACTCAGAGCCTTTATCGCGATCGTCAAGACCGGGAGCCTGGGGCTTGCCGCCGAGACGCTGCACGTCACCCAGCCAGCGCTGAGCCGCATCATCCGGCGCCTCGAGACGCAGCTCGGTGTGCCCTTGTTCGAGCGGCGCACCACCGGAATGGAACTCACGAGTTTCGGTCACGCGCTGCTGCCACACGCGACGTTCCTCAGCGAGGAGGCATCCCTCGCCATCGAGCAAATCAATTCGCTGCGTGGACTGGGCCAGGGAACGATTCGCATCGGCGCGGTTGCGAGCGCGGCAATCATGGTGCTGCCGGGGGTGCTCGATCGCGTTCTCACGCAATGGCCGAATGTGCACGTGCAGATCCTCGAAGCGGTCGAAGACGTGCTCACCGTCGCGCTCACCAACAACGCAATCGACGTCGCCATCTCGGGGCCGATACCGGAAAGTGAAGAAATAGTGCAGGTCGCAGAACACAAGTTCACCGATCGCTATTCGGTGATATGTTCCGCGGCCAATGAACTGCAGCAGCGTGCCAATCTCTCGATCCACGACATCATCGATGTGCCATGGGTGATGCCGGCAGCGGAAGCCGAACCGCGCCGGATGTTCAACGCGCTCATCAGCCGCCTCGGCGTCGCGCCGCCGCGTGTCGTGGTGGAGACGCGCTCGCCGAGTGTGATCAAGGCCATGGTGGCGAACACTCATTTCCTCGGCTGGCTGCCGGAACCGCTGTTCGCGGCCGAGCAGGCGGCGGGCCTGATCAAGGCGTTGGCGGTAAAAGAGATGGCTCCACAGCGGCGGTTCTTCGTGTTTCGGCGGCGGCGCAATTTCATGCCGCCACCGGTGGTGAAATTCCTGGAAGCGTTGAAGGTTTGAAGGTCGGGAGGAATTGATGGCTTGCCGTTCGCTTGCGATAGCAGCACTCGCTGCATTGACAGTCACTGCCGCTCATGGGGCGAGCAACGATGCGACGCAGGTGATGGCTCGCGACATTTTCAAGGAGCTGATCGAGATCAATACCGCTGATTCGGTCGGCAATATCACCACCGCCTCAGAAGCGATCGCCAAGCGTTTCATCGCAGCCGGGTTTGCAGAGCAGGACGTGCAGGTGATCGGCCCGAGTGCCCAGAAAAAGAATCTCGTGGTCAGGCTGCACGGCACCGGCAAGCACAAGCCGATCCTCCTCATCGGTCACCTGGACGTGGTCGAGGCAAGGCGCGAGGACTGGACCACCGACCCGTTCCAATTCGTGGAGAAGGACGGCTACTTCTACGGCCGCGGCACCGCCGACATGAAGAACGGCGATGCGATCATGGTGGCGAATCTCATCCGCCTGAAGCAGGAAGGCTATCGCCCCAGCCGCGACCTCATCCTCGCGCTCACCGCGGGCGAAGAAAGCGGCGTTGCCAACGGCATGGAATGGCTGGTCAAGAATCACCGCGAACTCATCGATGCCGAGTACGTTCTCAATCACGACGGCTACTCCGTGTTGTCGGAAAACGGCAAGCCGTTGCGCTACGAGTTGTACGCCACGGAAAAGGTCTACGCCGACTACCTGCTCACGGCGACCAACCGCGGCGGTCACAGCTCACTGCCACGGCCGGACAACGCGATCTACGAGCTCGCCGAGGGCCTGAAGCGGCTCGCGGCGTACCGCTTCCCGTTCGAGCTCAACGACATCACGCACGCCTACTACGAGCGCATGTCCACGATCGAGACCGGACAGCGCGCCGCCGACATGCGGGCCATCCTGCTGTCGCCACCGGACGCGGCAGCACTCGAGCGCCTGTCGCAGAATCCGCGCGACAACGCCACGATGCGCACGACCTGTGTCGCGACACGCCTCAACGGCGGCCATGCGAACAACGCGCTGCCGCAGGAGGCTCACGCCACGGTCAACTGCCGCATCCTGCCCAGCCACACGCCCGAAGAAACGCGCCAGGCGCTGATCAAGGTGCTGGCGGATCCGAACATCAAGGTGCAATACCTCGATGTCGACGGTACCGCGCTCGACGCGGCAACCAACAGTGCGGGCTATCCGCCGCCGAAACTTCTACCGGAAGTGTTGCAGCCCCTGGAAAGGCTGGTCAACGAGACATGGCCGGGGATCAAGGTCGTTCCCGCAATGTCGCAAGGCGCCTCTGACGGCGTATTCACGATGGCCGCCGGACTGCCCACGTACGAGATCACTGGCATCGAGCAGGACGCCAACGATATTCGCGCCCATGGCAAGGATGAACGCACGCGCGTGCGGTCCTTTTACGAGGGCGTCGACTTCTTCTATCGCTACATCAAGGCCGTCACCGCGAACTAGTCAGCAGCGCCGTTGCCTTGTCGAGCCGGTCGCAGTAGCCCTGCAGCACCTGTGCGGTGAGCCGCGAATACTCGTTCGCCTCATCCCAGCGATGCTGCTCAATCGCCTCGCGCACACCGGGCAGGGTCTTCACGCCGTAGCCTGTCAAGGTGCCGGGAGCGTAGATGAGGTGACGGAACCAGCTGCGCCCCGGCAAGCCGCGCTCGCTGGTGAGTGACTGCTCCATTCCCTGCAGCAACTGGTTGAGGGACGTGCGCGTCGCTGCGCTGAGCGTCACATTGTTCTGCACCAGCTGCTGGTAGGCCTTGTCGTAGGCCGCGGCGCTCTTCTTCAGTCGCGCCACGACATTATCGAGGGGCGCCAGGTCGAAGTACGGCACTTCCGGCTCTGGCTCGGGCGCCAGCACCGGGCGGGTCGGATCCGAAGCGAGAGTGAACGCATTCTGATCGGCCAGCCGCGTCAGATCCTGCGCATGCTTGCGTCTGTCGTCGGCGAGCTTGTGCACGTCCTGCACGTAGTCATCGACGCTAGTCGCAAACCCCTCGAACTGCAGCGGCAGCACCTCGACGTTCGCCATCCTCAGTACGGCGCGGCCGACGGTTTGTGCTTCAACGACGCCATACACGAAACCCGGATCGCCGAAACGGACGTAGTGATCGTATGAGTCGTACAGAGAGTGATAGACGCCGTCCTGATCTTCCTCACCGGAATAAGCGACCTGGAGCGTGGTGATGCCGAGGTGCTGGATGAACGGCGTGTAGTCGGAGCCGGAGCCCATCGCCCCGACCGGCACATCCACGCGCTCGGCGGCTTGCCTGGCCAGGTCCTTCTGCTGCTCGGTGGCGTCCTTGTCGTAGCCGATCACCATGAGCTTCGCGCGTTTGCGCGCTTGCACGCTGGCGCCGGTTTCCGGGTCCTTCACTTCGCCAGCGACTTCATTGATGAACCGCTGCAGCGAATGACTCCCTTCAACGTCCAGGAACCCACGCGTGTTGGTGTCCGAGTTGAGATAGAGCACCGCCTTGCGCTGCAACTGCGCGGCGTGCGTCTCCGCCCATTCCGTCGAGCCGAGCAATCCGGGCTCCTCTCCGTCCCAGCTCGCATAGATGAGCGTGCGCTTCGGCTTCCAGCCGCTCTTGAGCAGCGCGCCGATCGCCTTCGCTTCGGCCAGCATTGCGACCGTTCCGGAAAGCGGGTCCCACGCGCCGAATACCCAGCCGTCGCGGTGATTGCCACGCACCACCCATTCGTCGGGCGCAGTGCTACCTGGAATCCGCGCAATGACGTCGTAAACGGGCTTCTGGCTCCAGTCCGAGGCGATGCTCAGATGCACTCGCGCCGGACCTGGCCCGAGGTGATAAGTGATCGGTAATGCACCTCGCCACTTGGACGGCGCCACCTGCCCTGCCAGGGCTTCGAGCAGCGGACGCGCGTCGGCGTAGGAAATCGGCAGCACCGGAATCTTGAGAATGGTCTTCGCCTCGGCGAGCGGCAACCGCTTGGCGTCCTTGGTCGCGCCAATTCCCGGCGTGAGCGGGTCGCCCGGGTAGATCGGCATGTCGGCGACCGAGCCGCGCTGCACTCCGTCGGCCGGACGCCAACCTCCCTTGGGATAGGAATCGCCCGCTGAATAGCCATCGTCCTTGGGGTCGGAGTAGATGAGGCACCCGACCGCGCCGTGCTCGTAGGCGAGCTTCGGCTTGAGCCCGCGCCAGCCGCTGCCATAGCGCGCGATGGCGATCTTGCCTTTGACATCCACTCCCCTGCGCGCGAGCTCCTTGTAGTCCTCGTCCATGCCGTAGTTCACGTACACGAGCTCCGCCGTCACATCGCCGTCCGCACCATAGGCGTTGTAGGGCGGCAGGCCGTCGGTGCGAGTCGAGGTGGCATCGCCGCCGACGGCGGGTTCATGCAAGGTGGCCACGAACCTGGTTGGCGCCACCAGCTCGAGCACTTCGTGCTTGGGAGTCGGATACAGGACGTAGAAGGTCTCGATCTCCGCCTGCCATCCCCAGCTCTTGAACAGGTCACGAACGAATTCCGCGTTCTCCTTATCGTGCGGGGAACCGACGTGATTGGGCCCGGCGGCAAGACGCTTGAGCCAGGCGTCGAGATCCGAGGCGGTGAGCTGGCCGTCGAATCGGCGCTCGAGCGACGCTTGGGCTACGCCCGCCTCCGTCGTGAATCCGTACATCGGCCCGGCGCTCGCCGGCGCCGCGCGAGAATCGCTCGCAGCGATCGTGACCACCGCGGCGGTCGTGAGTGTCAGCAAGGCTCGTGCAAGGTGCATGAAGGAAACCTCCACCGAACTTTCAGCGCGCGAGGATACCTCAGGAATTGATATCGTTCAGCCGTACGGCGTAGCGAGGTAGTGCGTTTCGAGATCCCGCCGCAGGTGACGCGCCGCGAGGAGGTAGTGCAGGCCCGCCCATACGAAGAGCATTGACACTGCGATCAGGGCGTGCCGTATGCCGGTCGCGGATGCAAGCCGGCAAGCTTCATACAGGCCGGCGACGGCGTTCGCGGGAGCCGCTCCACCCGGACACGCGGACGCGAAACTCCCCATGGAGAACGCGCGGCTCGCGAACGCGTCGCTCAGTGCGCCGATGAGCGTGGGGCCGAGGCCAATGCCGACCAGGCCGAGGACCACCGACACGACGAACGCAGAGGACGCCCGCATGTTCGCGCCAACCATGTTCTGTGCGATCGCGAGTGTTGGCGTGAAATAGATGAAGAGTGCTACGTGCGCAATCGCCAGCACGCCAACGCCCACGGCCATGACCGGAGCCGCGAAGGCCATGGCGAACAAGGGTGTCGCGAGCATCAGGCCGATCGCCGGCCCCCATACGAACCAGCGCTGGTCGAAGCGCGACGCCCGATCGACGCCGAAGCCCCCGAGCGCAAGGCCCGAACTCATGGCGAGCAACGCGATGATGCCCAGCAACCGTCCCGCCTCGGTGAAGCCGAGGTGATAGACGCGCACGAAGAATTGCCCCAGGAACTGTCCTATCGCGTTCATCGCGGTTGCGGCGATGGCCGCCCCCGCCAGCGTCTGGCGCACCGAGGGCTTGGAGAGCAGGAATCGCAGCACTGTGCTCATGTCGGGCGGTGGCCCGGCCGCGACCGCAGTCTCGTCCGACATGCCGCGCGGCGGATCGCGCAGGGTCAGGAACGCGATCACGGCGACCAGCAGCGCCAGCGCGCCGATACCGATAAACGCCGCACGCCAGCTCACATGCTCGGCCATCCAGCCTGCAAACATCGAGCCGAACACGACCCCGAGCGGAGCCCCCAGCCAGATGATCGACATGGCTGATGCGCGCCGGTCGCGCGTGTAGTGATCACCAATCAGCGAGGCGACAGGCGGCCCGAAACCCGCATCGCCGATCCCGACGCCGATGCGAAACAGCAGTAGCCGCCAGAATCCCTGCGCGGCAGCGCAGAGGGAAACCATCACGCCAAAGATCGCCAGCGAAGCGGCGATGATGCGCGTGCGACTCATCCGCTCGGCCATGCGCGCGAGTGGCAGACCCAGCAAGGTATAGAAGATGGCGAACCCCAGTCCCTGGATGATCCCCATCTGCGAATCCGTGAGCCTGAGGTCGAGCTTGATCGCGGGGGCAACGACCGCGATGCCCTGTCGATCAGCCAGGTTGAGTGCGCTGGTCAGCAGCAGGACGATGAGGAGCCAGGCGCGATAGCCCTTCGAGAACGGCGTTGACCTCACGGACGAGTTCCATCGAACATCGGCGCCTGACCTCCGCGCACGAGCCCGATGAACTCCGCGCCAGTTCCTCACTCTGAGGTATCCATACCATGACGAGCCCGCCCGAGTCTGCCACCAGAGGGAAGAGCCGAAGCACGTTGCCAGGAGCGCTGGTCACCGGCGTGGCGATCGCCTGCATGCTCTCTCCAGTGTTTGGCACCGAGGCTGCACCGATGAATGAACCGGCATCGCTCAAGATCGGCATCATCGGGACCGGGCACATCGGCGGCGCGCTGGCCAAGCTCTGGGCCGGGGCAGGTCACGAGCTCGTGATCTCATCGCGCCACCCCGAAGAGTTGCAGGCACTGGCTCGCTCACTCGGTCCAAAGGTCAAGGTCGGAACGCCGCGTGAGGCCGCGGTGTTCGGCGATGTGGTCCTGATCTCGATCCCGTATGGCGCCATGCCCCAGGTGGGACGTGATCTCAAGGCCGAGCTCGCCGGAAAGGTCGTGCTCGATACCGGCAATCCGTACCCCAGCCGCGACGGCGACATGGCTGTCGAAGCGCGACGCAAGGGCACCGGGGTCGCTTCCGCTGAAATGCTTCCGGGTGTCAGGCTGGTACGCGCTTTCAATGCCATCAACTCTGGCGATCTCACGGGCGAGGCGCATCGCAAGGGCGAGCGAGTCGCGATTCCCCTCGCCGGCGATGACGCTGAGGCACTCGCCGTTGCTCAGCGCCTGGTGAGAGATGCCGGTTTCGATCCGGTCGTGGTCGGACCGCTCAGCCGTGCGAAGGAATTCGATGTCGGCACCGCACCCTACACACGAGTGCTCACGGCTATGGAGCTGCGCAAGCTCCTGAAGCTGCCGGACTGAGCGCGATGCGATAACACCCCTCGTGACTACAGTTATTAGCAACTGCAAGTTACGGGGGTCATCCACTCGAGGTGGTGACAACCAAGAGGGCCGGCAATCCCCGCCCTAGCGAGGGCCCCGGCTGCCAATGGCACTGGGGCCTTTCGATGTGCGCGCAGGATCGCAAGAAACGCCAAGTCTGGTCCTCGCCTGAGGAGGATCGGCAGACGGTGGCCGCCATCGATGTGAAGTACCAGCAGGCCGTGAAACGCAACGACGCCGATACGATGGGCCAGGTCCTGGACGATCATTTCATCCTGGTGCTGGGCAACGGGACCGTTTGGGCAGGCCTCGCTCAGCCTGTCAAAGGAGACTCAGGCCGGGTCTCACTAGGAGACCCGCGCGAGATGCGACGCGGGAGAAGTTACGCCAGCGTGTCGAGGACGAGGTCTTTGAGTACCGTGCTGGCCTGCGCCATGTCGACGACTGGCAGCGAGGGAGAAGCCCAGGGTGCGGGGGCCAGGGAGATGAGCGCGATTGCGATTTGCAGCGCGCGCAGTGCCAGGTGTGACGTCAATGAACGCTCCAGGGGCCGCAGCCTCGAAAATCCCTCTGCGGTCGAAACGACTGCAGTGAGCCTGATCTTGCTACGAGGATTGGTGCGGGCGGGCCGCGCAACTTCACAGAATCCCGGCACGCGTCGCTGAAGAAATCGAACAGTGACCTGGCTCACGCCCTGCTGCGCTGCTCAGCGGGACCGCGTCACAGTGCGATTTCGTGACCTGCACCTCGCGAACGCGCCTGCTGGTACAACGCGCGGGCAACAAACAGATCGTAGAGCGCCATCCCGACCGTCTTGTAGGCCGTGGTACGGCTGGCATCGATCGAGCGCCGGCCCGCCACCAGCTCGCCGATCAGGAACACATCGGCGGGCTTCACGATGCGCTTTTCCAGCGGTGCAATGACATCGCCGACCTCTTCGCGCGCCGTGTCGGAATCGATGACGATGTGACCCGCGAGCCGGTACACCGCATCCGGCAGCTCCTGCATCGTCGGGCGATAAGACCCGATGCTGATGAAATGCTTGCCCTGGAGGAGCGCGGGCTCATTCGGCAGCACGGGTTCCGCGGCCGTGGTGGCAGCAATGATGACGCCGGTGCTCTCGAGCAACGCGCGCGCATCGCGAGCTGGCGTGATCCGCAGCTGCGGCGCGTGCTTGCGAACCGTGGCGCTGAACCGCTCGAGGCTCGCCGCTGATCGAGCCACGCAGAAGACCTCCTCCACGCGGCGGACCGCAGCCGCGCAGATCGCCTGCCAGGACCCCTGCACTCCACAGCCGATGATTCCGATCGTGCGCGTGTCGGCCGGCGTCATGTACTTCACGCCTAGCGCCCCAACCGCACCGGTTCGCATCGCGGTGAGCGCGGCGGCATTCATGAGCGCGAGCGGCGTCCCGGTCCCGCCATCGCTGAGGACCATCACGCCATTGGTGACCGGGAGATTGCGCAGCGCGTTGCCCGGCACCACGCAAACGAGCTTGACGCCCACCAGGTCGCTGGCCACGGCCGGCATCGTGAGCAGAGTGTTGCCATTCCATTCGATGTGCTGGCGCTTCGGCGTCGGCGGTTCGCGATCCTGCGCGCGCGCCGCCGATTCCGCCGCGTCGACCAGGGCGGCCGGGGTCAGCAGGTCGAGCAGGTCAGTGTGGGTGAGGATCAGCATGAGCCCGTTTCCGGGTGCCCTCGCGATGTAGAAATTCCGTCAACACTTGCTCGGCATCCTCGACCAGTTGTGGTATTCGACTCAAATCCCGCCATCGCATATGCTCGCGGGCGCTCGGCGTCACAGCCGTGGCGCCGCCCTGATAACAACACGCTAAAGAGGGGTATCTGATGAACGCAACAAAAATCGTCGGATTGATTGGTATTCTGCTGGCGATCGTCGGTGCATTCGTGGCGATCCCGTACGCCGCCGCCATCTTGCTGATCCTCGGCCTGTTCATCGGTCTGTCGATCCTCCCGGACCATCATGTCAGGGTCATGGTCTCGGCACTCGTCCTGGCGGGCTTGTCGCATGCCTTCGACGCGATTCCCCAGGTGGGTAGCTACATCGCGACGATACTGTCCAACTTCGGCGTGCTGGTAGCAGGCGGAGCGCTGATGATCGTGATGCGCAATACGTGGGCGCGGTTCAAGCCCTGAGCTGGCTCAAAGCGCCGTCGACGGCGCCGTTCACCGGCCGGTCGGGATTCCATGCGGCCCGCGAACGACTTTCTGTGAAGCCGCCTTCGGGCGGCTTTCTTTTTTTGAGCGGCGAGTGAGTCAGCGTGTGAGTGCGCGGATTTCATCGCCCTTGCCAGTCATCTGCCAGCGAATCAGAGACACGGGGATCACGCCGGCAGCATTGAGCTCGGTGAAGAATCGCCGCAGCGTGAAATCGTCGCCCAGTTCCCTGGCGCGATCCATGAGCAGCTCATCCAGCAGGTACTTGCCGGTGACGTAGCTGGTCCCGTAGCCAGGCTGGCGCAGGTACAGTTGCTGCTCGAACCCGACGAGATCGAGATCCGGTCGCATCCAGCCGCGCGGTGTCCACTCGACCTGGAAAGCCTTCGCCTCCTTCATCGTGATCTCGTTGGCCTGCGCGCGGAGCGAGGCGAGTCCGCGTGCGGCGCGCTGTGCCAGCATGATCCAGACGATTTCACGCGCACGCGGATTGTCGTCGTAGTAGCCGACGTGCAGCATGAATTCCTCCATGGCGGTCGCCAGGCCCTCGGCGCGGTTGTCCCAGATGTTGTAGAGCAGTGCGCCGCGGCGGACCGGGCTGGTATGCGGATCGACGCGCATCTGTGCCAGGTCCCACCAGTGATAGAAATGCGTGAACAGGGTCATCGGCTCGCGATGACTGGCCATCGCGAAGAAGTCCCGTGTCGCCTCAGGCTGGTATTCGCCGATGCGCTCGCGCAGGGCCTGGTCCATGTAGTCCTGCATCGGCAGGATGTCCTTGGCCTTGAGGAACGCCAGGTACTTCGTGATCGCCTCGTTGCAGCGCCGCTGGTATTCCTCGGGGCTCGAAATCACCGCCAATTGCGGCAGACCTCGATTGCGCTGCTCTTCCAGGTGCAGGGAAGCGTGC
>DASQOO010000051.1:0-11435 GCA_035644435.1 Steroidobacteraceae bacterium
GCTTGCCACTGCTCGCGCCGATGAGCGACATCGCCGGGCGGCTTTCGATCCAGATTGCCACCTGCCTGCTGCATCAACCGCAGGGCGGCAAGGGCATCCTGCTCGGCGGCGTGCCAGCCGCGCGGCGCGGACGCGTCGTGATCCTGGGCGGGGGAGTGGCGGGTGGCAATGCCGCTATTGTCGCGGCCGGCCTGGGCGCGGACGTCGTCGTGTTCGACAAGGATCGCGACAAGCTCGTGGCGGCGCGCGAAATCGGGGCGAACGTCACTGGGCTCTATCCGCACACCGCCGATGTCGCCGACGCGGTTCGCAGCGCGGATATCGTGGTCGGTGCCGTGCTGGTCACTGGAGCGCGGGCTCCGCACGTCATCAGCAGCGACATGGTGCGGCACATGCAGGCGGGCAGCGTGATCGTCGACATCTCTGTGGACCAGGGCGGCTGTGTCGAGACGACGCGACCCACGACCTACGATGCGCCGACGTATGTGTGGGAAGGCGTCACGCATTTCACCGTCACCAACATGCCAGGTGCAGTGCCCCGCACGTCATCGCAGGCGCTGTCGGCAGCCATCGCACCGTACGCGGGACGTCTCGCGGATGGCGATTGGCAGGACGATGCCGACCTTCGCAAGGGCATCAACGTCATGGCCGGAAAGGTCGTGCATCCGGCCTTGCTGAGCTAGCTGACAGGCTCGTACAATCAAAGGGTTGAGAAATACCCTTAATGTACGAGATCAATACTTGAACCAAGTCTTCGAGTCCCGGAAGCCCGCATCGCGCCTCGCCTTGCCGGTGGTGCGCGCATTGCGCGAGAGCGCGTTGCTCCTGTTCGGCGTGCTGGCGCTGATCCTGCTGGCGGCGCTCGCCACCTATGATCCGCACGACCCGGGCTTCTCCTTCACAGGCGAACCGGGTCGCATCAGTAATGCGATCGGACCGGTCGGGGCGTGGTTCGCCGATGTGTTGCTGTTCCTGTTTGGCCGCGCGGCCTACCTGTTCCCGCTCATGCTCGCGCTCACTGGCTGGGTCATTTATCGCGGGCACGCGGCGCCGGAGCTGAAGTCGCGCTCGACACTGACGTTTCGCGGCATCGGTTTCGTCCTGACGCTTGCCACGAGCTGCGGCCTTGCGACACTTCACTGGAACGGCAGCGGAATGCCGAGCACGGCGGGTGGTGTCCTCGGTTCCCTGGTCGGCAGCGGACTCGCCGCCGCTTTCAGTTTCATGGGAGCGACGCTCTTGATGCTCGCCCTCTGGCTCGCGGGCGTGTCGCTCTTCATCGGCGTGTCGTGGTTCAGCGTCATGGACGTGCTTGGCCACGGGACGGTGCGCAGCGCCGGTTGGATGCGGCGGCGTATTTCGAGTTCGCGCGAGCAGGCCGAGGGTCGCGGGCGCAAGCTGGCGCGCGCGGAGAGCATGCGCGAAGAACAAAGGAAGTCGGCATCACGCGTGCCGCCGCGCATCGAGCCGGGGGTACCGACGCCGGAACGCAGCGAGCGTGTCGAGCGCGAAAAGCAGGTGCCCCTGTTCGAGTCGCCTAAGAGCGCGGAGTTGCCTGCGCTCTCGCTCCTCGACGATCCGCCACCGCGCGAATCGGGATACTCCGGGGAAGCACTGGAAGCGATGTCGCGCCTGGTGGAACTCAAGCTGCGCGATTTCGGCGTCGAAGTCGAAGTCGTCGCCGTGCACCCAGGGCCGGTCGTGACGCGTTTCGAGTTGCGGCCCGCCGCGGGTGTCAAGGTGAGCCAGATCAGCAATCTCTCCAAGGACCTGGCCCGCGCGCTCTCGGCGATCAGCGTGCGAGTGGTCGAAGTGATTCCGGGTAAATCGGTCGTGGGACTGGAGATTCCCAACGAGAAGCGCGAGCTCGTCACCCTGGGCGAGATCATCAAGTCGCGGGCCTATGACGACCTGGCGTCACCGCTCGCGCTCGCACTCGGCAAGGACATCGGCGGTCACCCGGTAGTCGCTGACCTTGCGCGCATGCCTCATCTCCTGATCGCCGGCACCACCGGCTCAGGCAAGTCGGTCGCGCTCAACGCGATGGTGCTGAGCCTGCTTTACAAGGTCACCGTCGAGCACACGCGTCTAATCATGATCGATCCGAAGATGCTCGAGCTCTCGGTCTACGAGGGCATCCCGCATCTGCTGGCGCCGGTCGTCACGGACATAAAACAGGCGGCCAATGCATTGCGTTGGGGCGTCGCCGAGATGGAACGGCGCTACCAGCTCATGGCCGCGCTCGGCGTGCGCAACCTCGCGGGCTTCAATCGCAAGGTCAAGGAAGCGAAGGAAGACGGCCAGCCGCTCAAGGACCCGTTGCTGGCGGCGAAGGCCGCGAGCGATCCGGGCCTGACCTTGCTGGATGTTCCCGACCTGGAGCCGCTGCCGAACATCGTCATCGTCATCGACGAGCTAGCCGACCTCATGCTGGTGGTGGGCAAGAAGGTCGAAGAGCTGATCGCGCGGCTCGCGCAGAAGGCACGCGCTGCCGGCATTCATCTCATTCTCGCCACGCAGCGCCCGTCGGTGGATGTGATCACCGGCCTCATCAAGGCGAATATCCCCGCGCGCATTGCCTTCCAGGTCTCGGCCAAGGTCGATTCGCGCACAATCCTCGATCAGAACGGCGCCGAGGCGCTGTTGAGTCACGGCGACATGCTCTACCTCCCGCCGGGCACCTCGGTGCCGATGCGTGTGCACGGCGCGTTCGTTTCGGACCATGAGGTGCATCGCGTCGTCATGTCGTTGCGGCAGGGAACTCCACCCACGTTCATCGATGAAATTCTCTCCGGTCCGCGCGGTCCAATTCCCGGCTTGCCCGGTGAGGACGAGAGCGAAGAGGGTGAGGTCGGTGAAAACGAGGGCGAGCAGGATCCGCTCTATGATGAGGCGGTGCGTATCGTCCTGGAGACGCGCAAGGCCTCGATTTCCGGTGTGCAGCGACGCCTCAGGATCGGCTACAACCGCGCGGCACGGCTGGTCGAAACGATGGAGGCGGTCGGGCTGGTGGGACCGCTGCAATCGAACGGCTCGCGTGAGGTGCTCGCGCCCGCGCCGCCCGAGGAAGATTGATTCGATGCAGAGGCCGATTTGAAACTCATCACGCGCAGCATCCTGATTGCCCTCGTCGGCCTCTTCGCCATACCGTTCGCCCGCAGTGTCGACGAAGCGGCGCACTCAGCCGAGGCCGGCGCGTGGTTGCAGAAATACCTCGCCGGGTTCGGCAGCTTCCAGGCGGACTTCCGCCAGCGTTCCAGCAACTCAACCGGGGATCGCACACAGGAGTCCTCGGGAACGCTCTACCTGCAGAAGCCAGGACGATTCCGCTGGGACTACCGCGAGCCCAACCATCAGCTGATCGTGAGCGATGGCGCAAAGATCTGGCTGTACGACGTCGAGCTGGAGCAGGTGACCGTCAAAACGGTGGATGAATCGCTGTCCATGACGCCGGCGCTGCTGCTCGCCGGCAAATCCAACATCACGGACAGCTTCGATGTAACACGGGTCGGAAATCGCGAAGGCATCGACTGGCTGGAACTCATACCGCGACGCACCGATACGGACTTCGTGCAGTTGCGGCTCGGATTCGGCAATGGCGAGCTCAAGCTGATGGAGCTTAAGGACAAGCTGCAACAGAGCACACGCATCGAGTTCTCGGACATCCGTCGCAACCCGCGCCTGGCAGGCGACCTGTTCACTTTCGTGCCGCCGCCGGGAGTTGACGTCATCGGCGCGCCGCACGGCTGAGCATGCTGTCCCTCCCGCATGCGCGCATCTGGCTGGTCCTCGGTTGGCTCCTCATTATGGGTATCGTGGCCGGAAGCCTGATTCCGAACGTGCCCTCGTTCGGGCTAGGACTCAGCGACAAGGTCGAGCACTTCGGCAGTTACTTCCTGCTGATGCTGTGGTTCTCCGGCCTCTATGAGCGCAGGCGGCATGCACTGCTCGCGCTGGCCTTCTTTCTCATGGGCGTCGCGCTCGAGCTCCTGCAGGGCGCGCTGACGACGACGCGCGAGATGGACATCCGCGATGCGCTCACCAATGGCGCGGGGATCGCGGCTGCCTACGTGCTCGCACGTCTCGGCTTCGGCGAGTGGACGCGGCGCGTCGAGAACTTCTGGACTCGTCACGTGCAACCCGGGGAAGATTCCTAGGAACGTGACTGCTTCCCGCACGAGTGATGACTTCCGCCCCTTGGCCGATCGCATGCGGCCGCGAACCCTCGTTGAGTTCGTGGGGCAATCCCACCTTGTCGATGCAGACAAGCCGCTGCGGCGCGTGGCGGAGGGCGGTCGGCTGCACTCGATGATCTTCTGGGGCCCGCCTGGGACCGGCAAGACGACCCTGGCGCGGCTGCTCGCGGGGAGTTGCGATTGCGAGTTCGTCGGGTTGTCCGCAGTGCTCGCGGGCGTCAAGGACGTGCGTGCGGCGGTCGACCTGGCACAGCGGACCCGCGCTGCGAACGGACGCGGCACGGTGCTGTTTCTCGACGAGGTACATCGCTTCAACAAGGCGCAGCAGGACAGCTTTCTGCCGTTCGTGGAGGACGGCACGCTGATCCTCATCGGCGCGACCACGGAGAATCCCTCTTTCGAGGTCAACAGCGCGCTACTGTCACGCGCCAGGGTCTACGTCCTCAAGCCGCTTTCCCAGACGGACCTGGTGCGCGTGGTGGAGGCGGCACTGGCGGATCGTGAGCGCGGGCTCGGTACTCTGAGCTTGTCGCTCGAGCCACGTGCGCTCGAGATCCTGGTCGCGGCAGCCGATGGCGATGCGCGTCGCGCCCTCAATCTGCTCGAGGTCGCCGCCGACCTGGCACAACCTCATGGCGAGAGTCGCCTCATCACGATCGCCGTGGCGGCAGAAGTCGCTTCCGGCGGTTATCGCCGTTTCGACAAGGGCGGCGATCAGTTCTACGACCAGATTTCAGCGCTGCACAAGTCGGTGCGCGGCAGCGATCCCGACGCCGCACTCTACTGGCTGTGTCGGATGCTCGATGGCGGCTGCGATCCGCTCTACGTGGCGCGCCGCGTGGTACGCATGGCGAGTGAGGACATCGGCAACGCCGATCCACGCGGTCTGGCGCTGGCACTCGACGCCTGGGACACGTACGAGCGGCTGGGGAGTCCCGAGGGCGAGCTCGCCATCGCTCAGGCCGTCGTGTACCTCGCCTGTGCGCCCAAGAGCAATGCCGTGTACGCCGCGTATGGTGCAGCGATGCAGGACGTTCACCAGTTCGGGACACTCGATGTGCCGCTGCATCTGCGCAACGCGCCCACGGGACTGATGAAGAAGCTCGGCTTCGGGCGCGACTACCGCTACGCTCACGACGAACCGGAGGCCTTCGCGGCCGGCGAGCGCTATTTTCCCGAGGCGATGCCCGCTCACCCATACTATTATCAACCCGTGGCGCGCGGTCTCGAGATTCGCATTGCGGAAGCTCTCGAGCGCCTGCGCCAGCGCCAGCGCAACACGACGGCCACCGACAAGAAGACGCCGTGATCGATCCGAGGCTGCTCCGAACCGAACCTGCCACCGTGGCCGCGAACCTCGCACGCCGTGGGGTCATGCTCGATGTCGCTGCGTTCACGGCTCTGGAGGAGCAGCGCAAGCAATTGCAGGTCGAGGCTGACCGGCTGCGCAACGAG
The DNA here is from genome assembly GCA_035644435.1 of Steroidobacteraceae bacterium. Lineage (GTDB taxonomy): Bacteria > Pseudomonadota > Gammaproteobacteria > Steroidobacterales > Steroidobacteraceae > DATBVX01. The sequence goes on from DASQOO010000051.1 coordinate 5,652, forward strand.
CGCAATACGCAGGCGAAGGCGGTTGGCAAGGCCAAGGCCAGCGGCCAGGACATTGCCCCGTTGCTGGCCAAGGCGGAATCTCTCGGCAGCGAGTTGCAGACAACCGAAGGGCGGTTGACCGAAGTTCAGGCGCGGCTCGAGCAGATCCTGCTCGGCCTTCCCAACCTTCTGCATGCGAGCGTGCCGGACGGACGCGACGAATCAGCCAATGTCGAATTGCGTCGCTGGGGCGAGCCACGCCAGTTCGATTTTGAAGTGAAGGACCACGTGGCGCTCGGCGCCGGCTTCGGCGGGCTCGATTTTGAGATCGCAGCAAAGATTTCCGGCGCACGCTTCGCAGTATTGTCGGGTGCTCTGGCGCGCCTGCATCGGGCGCTCACCCAGTTCATGCTCGATCTGCATACGCGCGAGCACGGTTATCGCGAGGCGTATGTGCCCTACCTCGTGAACTCGCAGGCCCTGACGGGGACGGGTCAGTTGCCCAAGCTCGAGCAGGATCTGTTCGCCATTCGCGGCGAGAGCGAGCTCTATCTGATTCCTACGGCCGAAGTCCCCCTCACCAACCTGGTCCGAGAATCCATCCTCGAACCGGAGCAGTTGCCGCTGAAGTACACCGCACACACTCCGTGCTTTCGCTCGGAGGCGGGCTCGTACGGCAAGGACACACGCGGCATGTTGCGCCAGCATCAGTTCGAGAAGGTCGAGCTGGTGCAGATCGTGCGGCCGGAGGATTCCTACGCGGCCCTCGAAGAACTCACCGGTCACGCCGAAAGAGTGCTGCAGCTCCTGGAGCTCCCTTACCGCGTCATGGCGCTGTGCGCGGGCGACGTCGGCTTCGCGAGCGCCAAGACTTATGACCTGGAGGTCTGGTTGCCCGGACAGAACCGGTATCGCGAGATTTCGTCCTGCAGCAACTGCGAGACGTTCCAGGCGCGGCGCATGCAGGCGCGCTGGCGCAATCCCGAGACCGGCAAGCCCGAAGCCGTCCATACCTTGAACGGATCGGGCCTTGCCGTGGGCCGGGCGCTGATTGCCGTGATGGAGAACTTTCAGCGCGCCGACGGTGCGATCACGGTCCCGGCGGCGTTGCGCCCCTACCTGGGCGGAGTCGATCAGCTCGAAGCGAAATACTGATCACTCTCGGAATCTCCTCCGACAACCGCCGGTCTCTTGCAGCTACAGCGAGCGCAAGAAGTTCAACACATCCTGCCGGCTTCGCGACGGCAAGTTATTGAACTGATCGACCACCTTGTTTGCTTCTGATGGACCGAACTGGCTGTTGCCGTTGCTGGCATGCGCCTGGATCGCCTGCAGCAGGTCCTTGGTACGACCATCGTGCAGGAAGAAGATGCGCTGGCCCACGCCCCAGAGCGGCGCCGTCCTGAACTCATCCCCCGCCGCCGCTCCCTGCAGGATATTGTCGGCGAGTCCCGGGCCCATGCGATGCAAGCCGAGGTCGGAGAACAGGTTGACCTTCTGGTTGGTCAGCGCCGGAACGCCCGCGTTGCCGGTCAGCAGCGTCGGCGTGTGACATTGCGCGCACCCAGCGCTCACGAAGGCGCTGTGGCCGTTGGCAATCGACGTCGCGCCTCCCGCGGAGTTGATTGCAGGGGTGGGCGCCGCCAGGAAACGCATGAAGAAGGAGAACTTCTCCACGCCGCTCACCGACTCGACACCGGTCCCTCCATCCAGTGCGCTGATGTCGTTCGGTAGTTGCGCGAGCTGACAGCCCGGGTTCTCTTCACGCTCGGACTGGAACGCTTCGTTGCTGATGCCCATCTCGACGTTGTAGGCCTCGCCGGAGAACACCATCAGCGACTTGTTCTGCGCCTTCCACCCGAAGCGTGTCACCGTGCCGTCGTTGCCGCTCCGGTTCGCTCGCCCGGAGATTCCGAGCTGTGACTTGGCGGCGGAATCGGCATTGAGGTTGGCGAGAATCACGCTGTCCGGAATCAACTCGATCAGCCCGGCTCCGAACACGGGTGTCGGGATCCGGAAGATCGCGTTGTTGCGGGACAGCTGCCGGTCGAAGTCATCCTGCTGGATGCGACAACCGCTCGCGTTCGCGCTCCCGTCGTTGCGGCCACTGATGACGAACAACGCGTGTACACCGCCGTCGCGCTGACCGCTCGATGTGAACTTGAAACGCGCCTCGCGCACCGGCCCGTCCGATCGGATGAAGGAGGGCAGGGTATTGCGCGCGCCGAACGCCGTGGCGACGGTCACCTGCGGGTTCACCGCTGGTGAAGTGCCACCGATCGCAGGCGCCGCATGGCAACCTGCGCAACCGTCAAGATTGAAGCGCGGGCCCAGTCCCTCCGCCAGGGTCTCCGCTTGACTGAAGTCCTCGAGTCCTGCCTTGAAGTAATCCGTCTCGTAGCCGCGCAGCCCAGGGATGGCTTGTCCGGCGCCGGCAGCGCCTTGGCGAACCCCCGGGTCACGCACTCCCGTGCCATCCGCGAACGCGCCCGTACAGACGAACGCGCCTGTGGCTACAAGGATCTGCAGCTTGATGCTCTTCACGTTTAATCCCCCTGTCATGTGGGGCCGCACCGTTGCGGTACGGCCATCAACCGGGCGCGCAAAGCCGACAGGAAGGAAAAACAGCAAGCGGGTGTCCAGGAAGGTACCCGTCAAGGAGCGAAACCCGAACGACGGAATCGATCGCGTTTGGCAACCCCGCTGTCTTGGGACATTTCCCCTTGCAGACCGGTGGCTTTGCGTCCCCACCTCTCGGTGGGTTTGCCCTTTACAACGTCTCCCGTGCTGGCGCGCTCGGCCGCATGGTCATCCCCGAACCCGAGAGCACATGAAAGAAAAGTCCGTTTACTCTCAAGCCGTGCGCCGCACGTGTAAAAAGGAGCAAGAACCATGCCGTAAAATTTTCAATTGGGATTTCGCGTCCAAGTCACTGAGTGTGGTTGTGCAGAAGTGCACAGTGTTCAGCTTCGTGAGTGCGTGGGTAGGACGAATGTCGCCGGACTCCGACGTCCCGTTCGGCCGAATGGATTAACGCTTTGATTCACAACTGACAGCGTTGTCGCCGAAGCACGACGTCAGACACGCAATGCTTTTGTCTCACACGGTGCTGCTGAAGAGCTGCACGTGAGGTGCCTTGCGCGCCAGTCGGGCATCGAACGCCATGCAGACATTGCGGATGAAAGCGCGGCCACGCTCGGTCACCTCGCAGCTTTCGCCATCGAGCCTGACGAGTTCGTCTTCGATCAGCTCGTGCAGACGTTGCGGCAGCGAACGCAGCGGTTCGTGATCGGTTGCGAGCCCGTCCCAGCGGGTCCTGAAACGTGTCATCAGTTCCAGGATCAGACGCCTGAGGAGCAGATCCTCCGCGTCGAGCAGGTGGCCGCGCAGGATGGGCAATTCCCCACGCCGGATCCGCTCCTGGTATGGCTCGACAGCTTTCTCGTTCTGCATGAACGCGGTCCAGGCGTCGCCAATCGCCGAAACGCCAAGACCGATGAGCGGCGCCACGTGCCGCGAGGTATAGCCCATGAAGCTGCGATGCAGAGTGGCGTTGCGAACCGCGCATGACAGCGCGTCGCGGTCCAGCGCGAAATGATCCATGCCGATCTCTCGGTAACCCGCGCTCTCGAGGATCTCGCGGCCTCGTTCGTATAGCGCTCGCTTGGCTTCGCCTTGTGGCAGATCGGCTTCGGTAAAACGCCGCTGGCTCGGCTTGATCCAGGGCACATGGGCGTAGGCGTAGAACGCGATGCGATCCGGTCGCAGGCGTTGCACCGCCGCCAGCGTCGTTTCGATCGACTGCAGGGTTTGCAGCGGCAGCCCGTAGATCAGGTCGTAGTTGATGCTGGTAAAGCCGAGCTCGCGCGCCTGCTCGGTCAGCTCGCGCACCTGCTCCTCGCTCTGCACGCGGTTGACGATGTCCTGCACACGCGGGTCGAAGTCCTGGATCCCGAGGCTGAGGCGGCGAAAGCCGGTCGCGTAGAGCGTAGCGAGCTGCTCGTGTGTCGTGACCCGTGGGTCGGCTTCAACCGAGAACTCCGCGTCCGCGACGAGTGAGCTGCGGGCGAGAAGCCCGTCCATGAGGAAACGCAACTCGTCGGGATCGAGAAACGTCGGCGTGCCGCCACCGAGGTGGATCTCCGCGATGTCGAGCTTTTCCACACCGAGCCGATCCAGGTACAGATTCCACTCGGAGCGCACGGTTTCGAGATAGGGCGCGGCGATGGCGCGATTGCGTGTGATGCGCACGTTGCAGCCGCAATAGGTGCACAGCGAGCGGCAGAACGGAATGTGCACGTAGAGCGCCGCGCCTGTGCGACTGCCGGCTGACTGCATCAACGCACCGCGCAGCGCTTCGATCCACTCGGCCTCGGTCGGGGTGTCCTCCCAGCAGGGAACAGTCGGGTAGCTCGTATAACGCGGGCCGGGAACGTTGTACTTGGCGAGCAGCGATGAGAATGCGGAGTTCAAGGGAAGAGCTCGCGCTGCAGGTCGACGAACAGGCGCACGTGGTTTTCGGGCGTCGCGGGCAGCACGCCGTGCCCGAGTCCGCAGATCCAGCCGCGTCGCCGTTCGGCAGGCAATGCGGCGACCGGTGCGAAAAATTGCTCCACGCTGCGCAGGAAATCCGCTTCCGGAAGGAGCAGCGCATGCGGATCGATGTTGCCCTGGATCGCCCACTGCGTGCCGAATTCTTCGAGCACTGTCGCGATCGGAGTTCTCCAGTCGACACCGATGCCGTCGATGCGGACCTCGCCGAGCATGCGCCAGTGGCGGGCTTCAGTACCCTTGGAGTAGTAGAGGATCCGTATGTCGGGACACTCGCGCCGCACGGCGTCCACGACGCTGCGCAGTTGCGGCACGACCCAGCGACCGAAGGCCTGCGGCCCGAGCTCACCCGCGCAAGTGTCGAAGATCGCGATGCAGTCGGCGCCCGCGCGCCATTGCAGGAGAATGTTCTGCGCCAGGAGCGGCAGGAGCTTCTCGCAGAAACCCGCATAGCGGCCGTCGGCAAGCCCGGCGTGAGCGATGCCGAGATCGCCCTGGTGCGAGCCGGCGGCGGCATAGAAGAAGAGTGTGAGCGGGCCGCCCACGAAGCCAAGCAGGCCCTTTGCGTCCGGCAGGCGTGCGCGGATCGAGCGCAGCGCCGCGGCTTGAAACTCCAGCAAGTCCACGCTTGCGCCGGTGAGCGACAATCGCTGCAGGTCTTCGCGTTCGCGCACGTGCCAGCCGAGCTGTGGTCCCGGGTCATACTTCAGGGGCATGCCCAGGGCCTCGAGCGGAAACAGCAGGTCCGAAAACAGGATCGCTGCGTCGAAATCGAAGTCCGTGATCGGACCGAGCGTCACTTCGGTAGCCAGCTCGGACTTCTTGCACAGGTCTTCGAACGAATGGCGGGCACGGAGCTGCCGGTAATGGTTGTGGTAGCGTCCGGCCTGACGCATGAACCAGACCGGTGGACGCGACGTGTTGTTGCGCGCGAGCGCCGCTTGCAGCAGGTTCGTCACGCGTCGGCCTCGCGCACCGCTGCAGTGTCGAGCTGGTAGCCGACGCCGCGCACGCTGCGAATCACCTGCGGCAGGGCGGGATCCGCCTCGATCAGGCGCCGCAGCCGCACGATGAAGTTATCGACGGTGCGGGGGGTTGGGAATTCGTCTGGCGCCCAGGCGCGGTCGAGAATCTCGTCGCGCGCAAGCACCGCACCCTGCTTCTCGAGCAGCAGCGTCAGCACTGCGCATTCCTTGTGAGTCAGCGAAACCTTCTCCTCGCCCACCGCCGCTTCCATGCGCTTGAGATCGATGC
>DASQOO010000052.1:0-3765 GCA_035644435.1 Steroidobacteraceae bacterium
AAGCGGTCGCAGCACGCAATTACCACGAGTTCAAGTCCCTCCTGCACGCGATGAAGGGCTCTTCGGCCAGCATGGGAACCGACCGGCTGACCAAGGTGTGCGCGAATCTGGGCAAGCTCTCGGACGCCGAGCTACGGCTCCAGGCGCCCGGACTGATGCGCTCCATCGCCGACGAGCTCAGCGCCGCGAGCAGCGAGCTCGAGCGCTATTTGCGAGACAAGAAACAGTCCGCCGGCTGATCGTCCTCCGGCACGCTAGAATCCGGTAGCCGCGGCAAGTGCCGCGAATCATCATTCCGGAGCACTACACAATGTCGTTCTTCATTACGCTCGTCGAGATGACCGACGCCAATCGTCGCGAACTTGAAACGGTTCCCAAGGTGAACTCGATGATCCATCACGGCCTGTCGCTCGCCGAGTACCAGGCCTTTCTGCACGATCTGTATCACATCGTCTGGCATTTCTGCCCCGTGATGGCAGCCGCTGCAGCGCGCTGCAGCGACCGCTTCAGGGAAGTGCGTTACGACTTGTACGACCGCATCGAGGAGGAAAAGGGCCACGAGACCTGGGTGCTCGAAGACATCGAGGCGATAGGGGGCGATGTCGCGAGCGCCAGAGCGCATCCGCCGAGCGCGCCCGTGCAGGCCATGATCGCATTCAACTACTTCGGCGCTGAACGGGTGCACCCATGTTCGGTGCTGGGAATGCTCTACATGCTCGAGGTGGTTTCCTCCGTCTATGGGGGAAGGGTTTCCGATTCCATCGCGCGAACGCTCGGCCGCAACGTCGATGCAGGCGGCTTCCGGTTCCTTACCTCGCACGCCACCATGGACCTCGACCACATGGCGAAGCTGAACAAGCTGATGAAGAAGATCGACGACCCGGATGCGCAAGAGTCCATCGTCAATTCCACGCGCGTCAACTTCTACCAGTTCGGACGCATGTTCGGCGAAGGCGGATTCCAGTCCTCGGTCGGCGGCTGAAACCTCAGGCCGTCGCCGCGAGCTGTTCCTCGGCCATCGCCGCCGCTGCGACGTCGACGACATCGCCCGATTCCATGCGGCGCATCTGCGCGCGCACGATGCGGCTCATCATCTTCAGGTCGCGGTCTTCGAGGAGCAGTGCAGCGCCGGCGTGCCCTGGAGGACGAGCCGCGCGTGCACGCCATGATCCACCACGGCCTGAAGCTGGAGGAGTACCGGGCCTTCCTGCACGACCTGTATGACATCGTCTGGCATTTCTGCCCGGCGATGGCCGCCGCCGCGGCACGCTGCGGCGACGAATTCCGCAACGTGCGCTATGCGCTGTACGAGCGCATCGAGGAAGAGAAGGAGCACGAAACCTGGGTGCTCGAGGACGTCGGGGCGGTGGGAGGCGATGTCGCGGGCGCTAAGGCGGATCCGCCCAGCGCTCCCGTCCAGGCCATGATCGCCTTCAACTACCACGGTGCCGAGCGGGTGCATCCCTGCTCGGTGCTGGGGATGCTCTACATGCTCGAAGTCGTGTCGTCCGTCTACGGGGGGAGGGTATCGGACTCGATCGCGCGCGCTCGGCCGGGACGTGAACGGGGGAGGTTTCAAGTTCCTCACGTCGCACGCGACCATGGACGTCGACCACATGGCGAGCCTGAACCAGCTGCTCAAGACGATCGCCGATCCCACCGCGCAGCGCTCGATCATCAACTCCACGCGCATGAACTTCTACCTGTTCGCCCAGATGTTCAGGGAGAACGGCTTCGTCACGCACATCGCGGGCTAGCGCTACGCGGCCTTGAGCAGCAGCGGATCGACGCGCGAGCCGGCGGATTCCCGTTTGCCGCCGAGCAGCTCCTTGGCGGTCACGCGGAACATGCGGGTCGTGCCGGTGGTCGGCCTGCCGTCAAAATCCAGCCAGCGGTGGTTCTCGAAATCGTAGAGCTTGCACCTGCGCAGCGTGTCGAGGAACGAACGCAGCGTGTATTTCTCCACCAGCGCGTGCTCACCCAACAACTGGTTGAGTCTGGCCTGCGCCACCCTGAGCCGGTAACACGGAATGCGCGGATGCAGATGGTGGACCGGGTGGTCCATCACGTCGTGGGTCAGCCTGCCGAACCAGCGCGGCATCACCCAGTGCACCGCAAGCAGCTCCCCACGTTCGTAGAATGCCTTGTTTTCCTCGTTTGAGCCGCGCAGCCACGTGGCGTCAGGGTGGGTGTGCTGCAGGTAGAGCCCCCACCCGGTAAAGGCCATGAAGACCAGGAACGGGTACACCGCGCCCAGCACTATCGCCTGCGTCGAGCTCATGGTGGTAAACAACGGCGCGGCGGTCAGCGTGCCGAGGAACACTGCGGCATAGGCGAGCAGGAACCAGAAATGCGGCCAGGCGGCCTTGCGGTGCAGTTCGGGCATGTGGTCGCGGGGGAAGAGCTTCATGTCCCACCAGCGCTCGACGAGATAGTAGAGCGACCAGCCGATGACGTTGGGGCCACGGTAGAGCCGCTCCAGCCATTGGCGCCATTGTGGCATGGCGTCGTATTCCGCCTTGGTGAAGGGCGTATAGGTGTCCTTGATCGGGCCGTTGGTGTGGGGGTGATGGCGCACGTGGTGGTCGTACACCCACATCCGGTAATTGTATAAACACGGCGCATAGACGATCACCCCCAACAGCCAGTTCAGGCGTTTACCCTTCACCAGGCAGCCGTGGGCGGCATCGTGCCCGAGCGTCTTGAGGGAGACGAGTTTCAAGCCGGCCACGGTCGCCGCCAGGACCTTCATCCACAACTCCGGCAGGAAAAGCACGCCGGCGATGCCAGCCCAGTACAGGCCGAAGTCGTAAAGGAAAAATGCCAGGCCCGTGGCCGTGCTGGATCTGACGTAGGGCGCTATTTCACGTAGCGCTTCGCGTTGTCCGATGAGCATGGGAGTCTCCCTCGCCTCAGGCGTTGGCCGCCATCGCCTCGGCTACGGCCTCGGCAGTGACGTCGGTTACATCGCCCGATTCCATGCGGCGCATCTGCGCGCGCACGATGCGGCTCATCATCTTCAGGTCGCGGTCTTCGAGGAGCAGTGCAGCATCCACCCACGTGTCGGTGATCGCATCGAGCTCCTCGCGCGTCACCGGATGCACCAGCTGCCGCACGCGATGAACCGCTTGCAAGCCGTTTCTGCGCCTCGCATTCTTCGCGATCCACTGCCGCACCGCCGTCTCGCCCTGGCCGTCGGGCGCCAGCACGTCGACGACGCCCATTTCATGCAGTTGCTGGGCGGGCAGCACGCGGCCCGACAGAATCAGCTCTTCGGCGGCGCGCATACCGATGCGGCGCGCGAGGAGGCTGTAGGCACCCATGCCCGGGAAAAGATTGAACAGGATCTCGGGTAGTCCCATCTGGGCGCTCTCTTCGGCGACGATCACGTCCGACGACAGGGCGCATTCGAATCCGCCGCCGAGCGCGTCGCCTTGGACGAGCGAAATCGTCGTCAAGTTGCGGCACGAGAAGTTCCGGATCCTTGGGTACATGTTGTCGATGCAGAGCTTGGCGTAGTGCGCGAGCGCGTCGCGATCGCGTGCTTTGATGAGCAACACGAATAGCGCGAGGTCGCCGCCCAGGTTGAATACGCGTGGGGCGCGGGATGCGAGCACATAGTGGCTCGCGGCGAACGTCACGCCTTCTACCTCGACCTTGCCGCCGTTGGTCGCGAGCGCGTTGTCATGCCCGCGGATGTCCTTGAGCAGTCCAAGGCTGAAGCACGCCGTGCCACGCGGTTTGAAATATCCCCAGATCGTGCCG
>DASQOO010000053.1:0-2278 GCA_035644435.1 Steroidobacteraceae bacterium
CACCGCCGCTCGCCCGTTGCCGGCTTCCGCCACCACAGTCCAGCCATCGACTTCCATGACGACGGCACACAAGCCGCGTCGCACCAGCTCGTGATCGTCGGCAATGAGAATCGAGGCTTTCCTCACGCGGGCGCGGCGGCCAGGAGGGGTACCGAGGCGATGATCGATGTGCCCGTCGCATCGGACTCGATGCTGAGGTTGCCACCCAGCTGGCGCAGGCGCTCGCGCATGCCTGCGAGCCCGACGCCGGTGGACTGTGTCACGGCGGGAACCGCCAGGGCCGGCAGCCCACGGCCGAAGTCCCTCACCTCGACGGACACGCGTTCGGGCTCCATCACCAGGCGCACGCGAGCCTTCTTGCTGCCGGAATGCTTCTGGATGTTGGAGAGCGCTTCCTGCACCACCCGGAACAGCGACAGTTCCAGGTCCGCTTCCAACCGCACGCTGCTCGTCGGCAATTCGAGCTGCACCGGGATACTGCTGCGGGCGGTGAATCCATCCACCAGCCAGCGCAGGGCGGTGGGGAGTCCGAGCTCGTCGAGCAACGGCGGATGCAGCAGGTAGGCGGCGGTGCGAATTTCCTGCGAACACTGCCGCGCAAGCTGCGAGCATTCACTGAGCAGGCGCGTGACTTTGGGGTCCAGCGCACGCGCCGCGGCCACTGCGCGATCGAGCGTCATCTCCAGCGCCGCGAGCACCTGGCCCGTCGAGTCGTGCAATTCGCGGCCGATGCGGCGCCGCTCTTCGTCCTGGAGCTGCATCAGCTTGCCGGCCAGAATGCGGATGTCGACCGCGGCGCGCGCGCTTTCCGCATTGGCGAACGCGTGTGCCACCTGGTCGGCAAGGCCGCCGGCAAACGCGATTTCGTCGGGCTCCCAGGCGCGCCCGCGCGCATGTTGTTCCAGGCACATGACGCCGATGAGTTGCCCGGACAAGCGCACCGGTGAATCGAGCAGTGCACCGACGTTGAAAGGTACCAGGTAGTCATTGCGCAATGAGCGCGTGCGCGGATCGGTGTGCGCGTCGGAGACGGGAACCGCGCGATCAGTGTTGAGCGCCGCAAAGTAGTCCGGGTACAGCTCCGCCGCGAGATCCGTATCGTAACGGTGCGTCCCGAGGTCCACGTCGTAACGATCCAGGCAGCGCAGGGTCGCCCGCTCCTCGTCGAACAGCCACACGCTGGCGCTGTCAACGCCGAGAGTCCGTGCCGCGTGCTCCGTGATGAGACGCAGCCCCGCGATGAAGTCACCCGAGGCGAGCAGCGGGTCGGTCGCGAGCCGGAGCAGGAGCGTCGACTGCCATTGCAGACGCGCCGCGAGTGCCCTTTCCCGGTCCTCACGTTGCCGGCGTGCACTCACGTCCTGCAGCATCGTCTGCGAGGCGGGGCGTCCTCCGAAATCCACGCGCACACCGGTTGCTTCGACCCACACCAGCGAGCCGTCCTGGCGTATCACTTGTACTTCGATCGGCGGCGCAGGTTCCCCTCGCAGGATGATGCCGCGGGTGCGCTCTTCCAGCAGGCGGACACTGTCGGGGTGGGCGAAAGACAGGACCGGGCGATCGATGACTTCTTCGAGCGTTGCTGCGCCCACGAGTCGCACCGCGGCCGGGTTCGCGAACAGGCAGCGCACACCGTCATGCACGAGGATGGCCTGCGGCAACGCATTCACCAGAGCACGATAGCGCTGCTCGCTCTCACGGAGCGCTTCGTCGACGCCCAGGTCGCCTGACGAGGGTGATCGTGGTGCATCCATACGATCCAGATCCCGGCAGATTTCCCGGTCATTCTTGGTCCGGCCGGGCGCAAAGTCACGTAATACCCGCCGAAGAGCAGTCCCGTGCGGCCATTGGGGTGAATACCGTGAACGCCGTGCGCCGGGGTCACGACGAGTGAAGGCAGCACCTGAAGCTTGTATCCCCGCGAACATAGCAGCCGGCGCCCGGCGTCAGGTATTGCACCCCAATGTCCACCCGCTCCTGCTCTTCATCGATGGAGTGAGTTCTGCGGCTCACGCCTAAGAGCCTGTGAGGCGTTAGCTTCTCTCTATGAGAGCGCAGCTAGCCGCGCAGCGAAGACTCCCAACTCTCTCTTTCTAAATAGGCAGGACGCTCGGGGCGTTGGGTGGGTGTGCCTTGGGAGCGTGTGTGAAATGCCCTCTGTCCGGGCGATCAGCGCTCAGACCTGATGCGTCGATGGATAGGTGGGTAGACAACGTCTGAGCGCCGCCCGGACTGAGGGTTCGCGTGCAATTTTGAGTTCTTCACTCGAAATCGCACT
>DASQOO010000054.1:0-23588 GCA_035644435.1 Steroidobacteraceae bacterium
CAGCGCTCAGACCTGATGCGTCGATGGATAGGTGGGTAGACAACGTCTGAGCGCCGCCCGGACTGAGGGTTCGCGTGCGATTTTGAGTTCTTGACTCGAAATCGCACTGCGCATTTCACCCACGCTCTCAAGGCACATCCAGCCAACGTCCTGAGCGGATTGCTCTACGCGGTCAAGGTACACCCAGCCAACGACTCGAGCGGACTGCTCTTACTCCTGCGACTCAGCACCAGCCGCAACCAGCGCCACATCGCCCATCGACACCGTCTTCGCGTTGAACTTCTTCGCGGCTGCGGCCATGCGCGTCAGCGCAGCAGCGATGGGCATCGGCGGCCTGGTGTCGCCTTTCTTCATCTTGTGAAAGCGCACCGGGTTGATGCGGGCGACGACATAGCTGCGTAGGTACGGAGACTTGAAGCCTCGCGCCTGCAGGGCAGCGATGATGCGCTTGACCTGGCTGTCGACCTCCTGCAGTCGTGCAGCATAGCCCTCTCGTTCGCGCAAACTGGCTGCGAGTGGCCGGTCATTGAAGCGGTCGACTTTTTTCAGGAACGAACTGTACGCGCCGCCGGCGAAGCGTGAATTCGTTTCGTAGACGATACCGAGAGTCAGCAGCTCAGCGGCCTCGAACTCAGCGGCAAACTTCGATTCGTTCGCCTCGGGATCACGACGTGCGATGTTGCGCGCCATGCGGATGACTTCGAGGCTCCGATCCTTGAGGTTATGTGCCTTCTCGGTGTTGAGCGCGAGAATCCGGTAGGCCAGCGATTCTTCCGGAGAAATCAGCGCGGTGATCAGGCGCAGGCCGAGGAATTTCGCCGCGGCCAAACGGTGTCGTCCGTTCGGTGCCCACAGCTTTCCGTCTTCACCGCGGACCACGATCAGAGGATCGAGGAACACCCCGGTCTCATCGATGCGCTGTGCCAGGCGGCGCGCGTGCGTTGGCGAGAGGTCCCGCTGGAAGGGCGTGGGCTGCACAGCGGCGAGCGGAAGCGAAGCAATGAGCAGCGAGCGACCGCTCAACGGCTCCCGGTAGGCGCCGATCGTTGCGCCGCCCGCCTCGTTGACCAGTGTCACCAGCGGCGCGATGTCCGCTTGTGCGAAATCAAGCGGAGTCTCGGCCGCCGTGACGCCGCGGGCCTGTTTTCCCGGCGCAAGCCGGCCGCGCGTGGATTTGCGTGCGCCTCGTGTCGGGCGCGCCTTTTTGGGCGACTTGCGTGCAGCCATGGACGCAGACTGCCGCGCCGGTCTTATGATGTAAACATCCAAACCCATGCGGAGCGGCCGACGGCCGCTGGAGTCAGAGATGCCAGTTCCGTGGTTGCAAATCGTTCAATGGGTGCCCTCGATCCTCGAGCTCTCGCGGGAATTGCTCACCCGGTCGCGACGCCCGACGGCCGCACCTCCGGGCGATCCGAGCGCTCGCCTGGCGGCGCTGGAAGAGAATGAGAGGCGCCAGGCAGAACTCCTGAATCGGATGGCCGAGCAAACGGCGCAATTGACCGCGGCAGTCACGGTGCTGCATCGGCAAACCAGGTGGCTGATCTTCGGCCAGTGCCTCGCGGCAGGCATCGCGCTGCTCGCCGTGGTGGTAGCAGTCAGTCGTTGAGAGGCGCAGGCCGGGTCGACTATGCGCTGACTGCCTCTTCTGGACGCGGATCGCTGAGGAACCCCAGCACGGCAGCGGTGAATTCCGGGGCGCACTCGACGTTCGATAGGTGAGCCGCGTCGAGCACCGTAAGCCGAGCTCCGGCGATCCGCTGTTGAATCTGCTCGCCGTGTTCCGGCGGCGTCGCGGGATCGCGCGCACCCGCGATCACGAGTGCCGGGACACGAATCGCGCCGAGCGACTCGCGTTGATCCATGTCGCGAATCGCTGCACAGCAGGCGGCGTAGCCCGCCGCGCTGGTCGCGAGCAGCATGGCGCGAATCGGCTCGATCGCCGCGGGATGCCGATGACGGAACTCTTCGGTGAACCAGCGGCCGAGAATAGTGTCGACCAGTGCGCCCATGCTTCGATTGAGCGCAGTCTCGATGCGCGAGTCCCAATTCTCCCGCGGTGGCAGAAAGGCCGACGTATTGCTGAGCACGAGGGTCGCAACGCGCTGCGGGTGATGCACCGCCGCCCACATGGACGTCATGCCACCGAGCGACAAGCCGCACCAGTGTGCGCGTTTAACGCCTGCGGCATCGAGTACCGCTACAGCGTCGCGGGCCAGATCCGCGATCTGCAGCTGCGAGTGGTTCCCGAGGGTCGACTGCCCATGTCCACGGGCGTCGTAACGGATCACGCGGAAGGATGCAGAGAAGTCCCCGAGTTGTGGATCCCACATCTCGAGTGCGCAGCCGAGCGAATTGATCAGCAACAGCGCCGGAGCGCCGTCGGGTCCGGCGACTTCATAGCGCAGGCGCGCGCCATCGCTTTCGGCAATCGGCATTGAGACGGTCCGTGGTCTGTGGACCGTGAGTCTACTCGGGATCCTGGTCTGCAACCTGTTCGCGGCACACGTGGGGTTCTCGACCGATTGCAGCAGTGCGAGCAGCGCCGCTTGCGGCACCGTGTCCCGGCGGGTGCGGGGGGTGCGCACGTGTAAAATGAGCCGATGAATGCACAAGGCGATCTGGTGCGCGCCCTCACGCTGTTGCACGAAAAGAAATTCCGCCAGGCCGAGGCGGCCTGTCGCGAAATCCTCGCCAGGGAACCGCGCCATGCCCCGACGCTGCATCTCCTCGCGCTGGTGCGGAGGGATTCGGGCGATGTAGCAGGCGGCGAGCAGCTCATGCGTCAGAGCATCGGGCTCGATCCGCTCAACGCCGACTTTCACTCCAACCTGGGGCAACTGCTGCGAGGCGCGGATCGGCTGCCGGAAGCAGAACGGTCCTATCGGTCCGCGCTGGCACTCGATCCGCGGCACGTTGCCGCCCGCTACGGCCTGGTTCGCACGCTGAGCGATGCGAGACAGCACGGCGCCGCCGAGGCGGAGTGTCGCACGCTCCTCGGTCAGCAAGGGACCGATGCCAAGGCCTGGACGACGCTGGCGATGATCCTGCGAGACCAGAACCGCCTGTCCGAGGCGGAAGCGGCCTACCAGCAGGCGGTCGCGAACGACCCCAACTACGCCATCGCGCACCACAACCTGGGCTCGCTGTTCGTGACGATGGAACGCGCGGAAGAGGCGCTGGCAGAGTTCGAACGCGCTCGTTCGCTGGGTGTGAAGGGATTCGAGCTCACCTCGAACATGGCACGCGCGTTGTCGCAGCTCTATCGCACGGAAGAAGCGGAGCGGGCGTTTGCCGAGGCGGTCGCCATGAACCCGCGCCATGTAGACAGCCAGCTAAACCTCGCGAGACTGCGCTTCATGCGCGCGGATCCGCAGTTCTCCAGGGACATCGCTCAAGCAGCTGCGCGTTTCCCCGACGATGCGCCGCTGCAGTTGCTGCTGGGCAATGTGCTATGGCGCGCCGGCGATCTCCAGGGCGCCGAACGGCACTATCGCGATCTGCTGGCGCGCCGCGGTCCGGACCCGGACTTGCGGACCGCCCTCGCGCAAGTCCTGCACGAAGCTGGTCGGCTGCAGGAGGCCGAGGTTGAAGCGACCGAGGCGGCGATTGCCAGGCCGCAGGAGCCAACGGTCGTCGATACGCTCGTGAGCATACTGCTGGCACGAGGTCGCCCTGAGGAGGCAATGCCGTTCATTCAGGTGCAACGCTCGCGGACTCCGCATGACCAGAGATGGATTGCACACGAGGCGACGGCAGCCCGCCTGCTCGACCAGCCGCTGTACCGCGAGCTCTATGACTACTCGCGCATGCTCCGGACCTACGACCTCGAGACCCCCCCGGGCTGGACGTCGATGGAAGAACTGAATGCCGCGCTGCTCCGCGCGTTCAATGCACGCCATGTCTTTGTCTCGCACCCGCTCGACCAGAGCCTGCGCAACGGGAGCCAGACCGCTCGCAACCTGGTGACCGACCCTGACCCGGCGATTCGCGCCGTGATGCAGGCTTTCGCCGAGCCGATCGAGGACTATCGGCGTTCCATCGGCACCGAGGCCGGGCATCCACTGACTTTACGTAATCACGGGCCGATGCGATTCGCCGGCGCCTGGTCGGTGCAACTGCGCCGTGAAGGTTTCCACGTCAATCACGTGCATCCGCAGGGCTGGATCAGCTCCGCGTACTACGTTTCCGTGCCAGAGGAAGTGCACGATGTGAATACAATGTCGGGATGGATCAAATTCGGTGAGACGCGCTACCCGGTGCCGGGCGCGCAGGCGGAGACATTCATCAAGCCCCGCGCTGGAAGACTGGTCCTCTTTCCCTCGTACATGTGGCATGGGACCAATCCCATTCACGGTCCCGAGGCCCGTACTACGATTGCATTCGACGCCGTGCCCCGATAGACGGAAAATGCCGACGCAGCATCCTCGGCCGCATGGCTTGCCTATAGACTAACGAGAGCGTCGCGAAGGCGCGCCGGGGGAACCGCGATGGCGGTCGCACACAACAACGAAGCCGAGATTCTCCGGATCGTCGGCGCCGCCGAACAGGCGCGGCTGGCAGGCCGGCGCGAAGAGGCGCGACGCTTGCTGTCCCAGGCGCAAGCAATTGCGCCAGATCATCCACGCGTGCTCGGGGAAGCCGGCCTGAGTCATCTGCAGGCGGGTGATGCGCAAGCGGCGCGACAGTGCCTCGAGGACGCACTGAAGCAAGACGACAGGACTCCGGCGCTGTGGCTGAACCTCGCCACCGTATTGCGCAAGCTCGATTTGTCGTCCGAGGAGGCCAAGGCGCTCGAGCGAGTCCTTGCGCTTGACCCACGTCATCTTTTCGGTCTGCTCCAGAAAGCATCCCTTCTCGAGCGAATCGGAAAGCCGCGGGCCGCGGCAAAGATGTACGTCAATGCGCTGCTCACGATTCCGCGCGGCGCAAAGCTCCCCGAATCATTGCGTCCAGCAATCGAACATGCGCAGGACGCAGTGCGCAGAAACACTGCGTCGCTGAGCGCGTTCCTCGACGATCGGCTGCGCGAGCTGCGTGACCAGCACGCAAGCGAACCGCAGGAGCGATTCGAACATTGCCTGGCCACATACCTTGGGCGCAGCAGAATCTACGTCCCCGAACCCAACTTCCTGTACTACCCGAAGCTGCCGGCGCTGGAGTTCCACGCGCGGGAGGACTTTCCGTGGCTCGACCGGATCGAAGCGGGAACCGCGGAGATCCGTTCCGAATTCGAGCGTGTGTTCACCGAGGATACCGGGCGCCTCGAGCCCTACATCGCCTATCCCGAGGGCGTGCCCTTGGACCAATGGGCCGAGCTCAACCACTCGCGTCGCTGGAGCGTCTTTTATCTCTGGCGTGACGGTCAGCCGCTCAAGGAACACCTGGAGCGCTGTCCGAGGACCGCCGCCCTGCTGAGCGAGGCACCGGTGGCGGATGTTCCCGGCCATGCGCCCAGTGCTTTCTTTTCGATCCTGGATGCAAAGTCGCACATCCCGCCACACACGGGAGTTACCAACACGCGGCTGATCGTGCATCTGCCGCTGGTGATTCCCGGACGTTGCCGGTTCCGCGTGGGTTCGCAGACTCGCGAGTGGCAGGCTGGCAAGGCGTGGGTGTTCGACGACACGATCGAGCACGAAGCCTGGAATGACAGCGACCTGCCGCGCGCAGTCCTGATCTTCGACGTCTGGAACAACTACCTGAATTCAACCGAGCGCGAGCTCGTACGCACGGCGGTGGGCGGGATCGGCGACTACTACCACGGGGAGTAGTTGGCGCGCCCCTCTGTCTGAGAGATGTCTGCTGCCCAGCGTGGCAGCCGGGCTCGTCGAACTCGAGAAGTTCAGGCCGTCACAAAACCGACAGCGCAAAAAAAGCGGCGGGCTTTCGCCCGCCGCTCGAGTTGCATCGTCTCTAGATCCTAGAAGTCGGCCGTAACGCTGAAGAAGGCATAGCGTCCCAGCGTGTCGTAGACCTGCGGGAACGTGTTGCCGTTGCAGAACACCGACGGGCAGCTGCTCTGTCCGACGAGCGGTGGATCCTCATCCGTGATGTTGTTGATGCCGATCCGCGCAGTGATGCTCCCCGCAAACGTATACGAAGCCGCCAGATCGAAGTAGCTTTGCGAACCGATCTTTTGGTCGATGGGGATCTGCTGGTTGGGATCGTTCAACTGTGGGTCTGAATCGTAGGCATCGAGCGAGACACCATCGACGTAACGCCAGCTCAGTGAGACGTCG
The DNA here is from genome assembly GCA_035644435.1 of Steroidobacteraceae bacterium. Taxonomy (GTDB): domain Bacteria; phylum Pseudomonadota; class Gammaproteobacteria; order Steroidobacterales; family Steroidobacteraceae; genus DATBVX01. The sequence continues at coordinate 6,243 of DASQOO010000054.1, forward strand.
AGGTTCCATGGCGAGGCCCACGTAGCGCGGAGCTTGCTCCGCCACTCCGGGATCGGAGTGCCGCACTTGAGACCGAACAAGCCGGCGCAATCGTACTTCGCCGAGCCGGTGAGCGGCTGCACCTTGTACTCATCGTTGTACGTTCCGATGAGCTGGAACGACAGGCGCCCCGCGTTGCCTCCCATGTCGAGGGCATAGTTGATTTCCGTGTCGATGCCCTTCACCTGGAGCGATCCGGTGTTGATGATCGGATCGTCGATGAAGCCGCCCGTGGTCAGCCACAGTGTTCCGGATCCCGGAGCACGGTGCACCTGTGAGCAGAAGGCCTGGTCGCCGTTCAGGCAGTTGCCGAGAATGACATCGGCGCCGACGCTGCCGATGAGATCATCCACCTTGATGTCGAAGTAATCGACCGACCAGCTGAGCCCTTGCGCGAAGCGCGGCGTGAACACGAATCCGTACGAAAGCGTGTCCGACTTCTCGGGATCGAGAATCGGAGTGCCGCCGACCAGGCCGTTGTACTGCGCCGCCGGATTCGCGAGGATGTTTCCGTACTGCGCGGCCGTGACGCCGGAATTGGCGCACTCGGCCAGGCTTCGCCCGGGCGGAGTGCCAGGGGCGTCAGACGCGCAGGGGTCGCTGTTGCCGTCCAGCTGCACGCGCGTCTGCAGGAACAGTTCCTGGACGTTAGGCGCACGCACCGCACGCTGGTAGCTCGCACGGAAGCGAATGTCCTGCACCGGCGCATAGTCAGCACCGAACTTGTACGTGTCGGTGTTGAATCCGAGGCTGTAATCCGAATAGCGGTAGCCGGCTTCGAGGGACAGCGACTGCGCCCCCGTCTTGTCCTGCGCAATCGGCATGCGAACTTCGGTGAATAGTTCACGGACGTCGTACGAACCTTCCGTGTTGAGCGTCGCGGCACCCTGGCCGAGCAGGTCGCCGGTCTGGAACGCCTGGTCGGTACGAAGAACGGACTCTTCACTCCGATACTCGGCGCCCACCGCCAGGGCGAGACCATCGCTGGCCCACGGCATCTTCACGCCGTAATGGCCGAGGTCGCCCGTGACTGCCCCGCTGACCACCACCTCCGTGGTTCGGCCTTCCTGGAAGCCTGGCGTCGACAGGTAGTTGACCGCCGCCTGCGTCACGCCGCCCGCCTGGAAGATGTTGTACGGCACGCAGTTCGGATCATCGTTGGTGATGTCCGCATCGACATTCACGCGGCAGACCGGACCGTTAGGACCATTCACGACCGTCAGCGCATTGGCGAGGCGCTTGTACGAGAAGTCGTTGAGGTAGTTTTCCGCATAAACGGTGGTGCCGTACTGACCGTAGGCGTCATACGTCCACGCATCTGCGAAGTCACCACGGAAGCCGACCACGCCACGATAGGACGTATGGCGCAGATCATCCTGGCGCCCGGCACCTTCCACGTTGCGTCGTCCGATGGTGACGGTCACATCGTCTGTGGTCGCCGGCTTGTTCACGCCAGTGCACAACGTGGCCTGCTGGGCCGCCGACAGGAACGGATTGGAGCAGTTGACCACGTAGCTGCCGAAGAAAGGCGGCAACCCGATGCCGCCGCCGAGGAACGCGCCGCTGGGAGCGATCTGGGCGACGGTGCTGTCATCCATGAATTGGAACTCGGAGTACGCGGTGGCGTGCTCATTGACCTCGTAGTGGGCGAACAAGCCGGCCGTGTAGCGCTTGTCGGGTCGCTGGTAGTAGTTCAGGGGCCCGAAGTTGTACTGGTCCCGAGCGCCGCTCCAGGGAATGAATTCCGTCCCGGCGACAGTGAACGAACCATCGGCAAATCCGCCGAACGCATTCGGATCCTGATCGACCGGGAAGAATCGGCCGGTCGCCGCGGTCGATGAACCGCTGCACAGGTGCGCGTCACCCGCCGCGTTATATCCCAGCGTGCAAGCGCTGAAGTCGCGTTCGGACTGTAACAGTGCAGCGAGCGAGCGATAACCCGCATACACGGTCGCGTTGCCGCGTCCATCGCCGGTGTTCATGCCGAGGACGAACGTGAAGTCGCGCGTGTAGCCGTCCGTCACGTTGCTGTCGGGAGTGGGAAACCCGCGAGCTTCGACGACATCGCCCGCTGCATTGCTGTTGTGGTGCGAGTAGAGGCTGTATTGGCCATCCAGTCGCACACCCTCGAAGTGGTCGTTCATGATGAAGTTGACCACGCCCGCGACAGCGTCCGCGCCGTACACGGCCGATGCGCCGCCCGTGAGCACTTCAACACGCTCGACCAACGCACCCGGGATCTGATTGAGGTCCGGAGATGCGGCGCCGTTCTGAGTCGGATCACCCGGCATCAGGCGACGGTTGTTGACCAGCACCAGTGTGCGTTGGGAGCCAAGGCCGCGCAGGTTGACGGTTGCCGCGCCCGTGGCACCGTTCGAGAGGTTGCCGCCGAAATCAGCAGCGGCCTGCGGGAGGTTGTTGATCAGGTCTTCAACGCGCGTCACGCCTTCAAGCTTGAGTTCTTGATTGCTGACGGAGGTAACTGGACTGACACTTGTGAGATTCGGCTGCGGAATACGCGAACCGGTAACCACTACGGTTCCCAGTTCCGTGCTTGGCGCCGCCTCCTGTTGATCCTGCGCGAACGCAGGCAGGCTGACACTTGTCGCAGTCACGGCACCGAAGAGCAGTGCGTGGCGAACGGCGCGCGCAACCTGGTAATTGCGGTTAATCATTGACTCCTCCTGCAAGAGACTATTGGTCTTGATCGCGCCAGCGATGGGGACTTGCATGTCCGGATCGCCGGGTACCCCTGAGTAACTGCCTCGATGAGCGACCAGGCGCCCACCGAAACCGTGGCGGCGATAATAGCAACAAGGGAACTTTCAAGGGAAGCGCTTTAGCGTGAAAGCAACAGTCTCGTACGAATAGCTTCGGATGGCTCGGCGCGGTTCGAAGCGCGTTTTGCAGGGGACCAGCGGTGTAGCGGTGGTGCCGAGTGCCCTGCGAGGACCCACGCGTTGCACGCAAGCATCGGGGACGAACAGCCGTTGTATCATTGATACAACAAGAGGGACGGTGCGTTGGCTGAATGCGGAAGCGACACCTCAACGCGAGGCAGGCTATTCAGCTGGCAGGAGGCGTGTCGAAGTGAACGTAGAGCGGCAACTCGTCAACTTGCTGCGCGGCACCATCATTCACATGGAACACGCGGTAGGTGTAGGTGCCTTCGCCAGTTATTGGTAAAACATTGATGTTGAAGGCCGACCGCACGCGGTGACCCTGCTCGAGATTGACCTCCAGGCGCGAGACCCCGAGCTCCGCGCCCGTCGCATCGAACAGGCGGCACTCGACCGTGCCCTTCTCGGGCACATCCATGTTGGCTCGCTCGGTCTGAACCAGCAGCACCGACTGGAGCTGCACGGCGGCCGGCCGGCCCGCTGCCATGGCATCGGTGACTGCGCTCCTGGGCATGTGCAGCTCATCGATGATCCCGAACAGGGTGACGTTATTCGATCGCTGATCGATCGAGAACCTCTCGCACAACATGCTCCAGCGATGCTTCAAGGAATTCTCCGGTTCGGCGGCGTGACTCGGTGGGAGGAGCCTCACCGAGCCACGCCTGATGCACTACTGCTGATCGGTCCGGTGTAGCACGACTCGCCGGTTCTGAGCACGGCCTTCGGCTGTGGCGTTGTCGGCGACCGGCTGCGACTCGCCATAACCACGCGCCTCCAGCCGCGATGCGTCGATCCCCATGCTGACCATGTATTCGCGCACGGCCTTGGCGCGCGCCTCGGACAGGTGTTGATTGTAGGCTTCGGAGCCGCTCGAGTCGGTGTGGCCCTCGATGATGCCCGTGGCTGCTGGCACGCGCTTCAGAAATTCGACCGCGAGGTTGAGATCCTCGTAGGACGCGGGCTTGAGCTGGCTCGAATTGTTGTCGAAGAAGACCTCGAGCTTGCGTGTCAGGCTGCAACCATCGGCATCGACGCGATCGCCCTTCGGCGTGTTGGGGCACTTGTCGCGATGATCGGGGACACCATCGCCATCGGTATCGAGCTCACATCCCGAAGCATCCACCGGTACGCCCGCCGCAGTACCCGGGCAGCGATCCACGTTGTCGGTGACGCCGTCACCGTCGCTGTCCAAGGGTGCTGCGGGTGGCGGCGGTGGAGGCAGAGGCTTCTCTTCTTCGTGCAGGCAGCTTTTCCCGCCCCAGTAGAACTGCAGCTTGAGACCCGCCATGTAGTCGACGAAACGATCCTGCTGGCCGCCGACGAAGTCATTGCGCCCGCGCGCCTCCGCCCGCAGGATCAGCCCGCGACTGCAATCCGCGGAGTGCGTAAGGGTGATGAGCACACCTGCACCGAGGTCGACATAGGGATTGGTGGAGTCGCCGCTCAGGTCGAAGTCGTCCTTCTGCGCGCCGCCACCGAACAGGATGAACGGCGCAATGCGCGACTCGCGATAGAACACGGCGAGCGCGTTGATGCCGAGCGAGGAGACCTGCAGGTCGTCCCCGCCAGCACCATCGAATTGGCCGTACCAGGCATCGGCCTCGAGGTTCCAGTACTTGTTGACGGCCTTGCCAAAGGCGAGGTTGGCGCCCCAGTCATCATCCACATGGCGATCGTCGTCCATCCACATCGCATGGACGCCGGGCGCTACGTACCAGCTCTCCTCAGGCTGTCCGGCACGCGCGATGCCCACCGTGAGCAGCGCGATGCCCGCCACGACCACGCTCGGTCCGAGGTAAGCATTCATGACATTTCCTCCCTGTTGAACCCTCAAGCGCAGGCATAGGTATTGTTGTGCCTGCAGGGAGCGGAATCTTAGCCCAAGAACCGGGGGCTGGCAGCCCGCGAACTATGGATCCTTGCTGAAAGCGGGGTGGATGATACGGTCGCCGGTGTGAATGCCCAGGCGCTTGGCCTCGCCTCCAGCGAGCTCAATGACGCCGGTGACGAGGCCCATCGAACTGATGGTGGCAAGCGATTCGGGCTCGGCATTGGCGGCGATGTGGATCACCTGGCCATTTGCCGCGACGAACAACATGTCGAGTGGTATGAGCGTGTTCTTCATCCACATGCTGACGCCCTGCGGCTCGGCGAACACGAACAACATCCCGGTCGCGGGTGGGAGCGACTTGACGAACATGAGCCCCTGCCCGCGTCGCGATGGCGTGTCGGCGACCCAGACCGTGAAATCGTGGCGCGCCTTGTCGCCTTGAATGCTGAGCGGCGAGCGTGGAAAAGCGCTCAGCGGCTCGTAGCCCGGTTCCTCGGCAACAACGATTCCGCAAGCACAAATGAGCATCGCGGCCAGGCTGCCAATGCGCACGGCAAGTGCAGGGAGTTTCATGTGGTTTGGGTCGTGTCAGTCGCGGGATCAACACCCGTGTAGATCACCTGTCCCGCAAAGTCAAAGGTGCTCATCAGCACCGTGGCATCGCCGCCGACCGCGCGCGCTGGCTGCACGCAGAATCCGCGACCGCTCACGCGGTAGGTGCGCGACTCTTTGCGCCATGGGGTGATCAGTTGCTGCTTGACATCGTCGACGGTGCACTTGTCATCGCCCAGTGTGCTGTAAACGCGCGCGAGCCCCTCCTCGATGATCGTGACGTTGGCCGGCAGCGCGTGACCCGAGCTGCTCTCGCTGAGGCCCGCGATGCCAAACACGATCACCAGGCGGCGCTTGCCACCGTCGATCGCGCGGCTGAAGCGGACGCGCACGCCATTGTTGTCCGGGCGTGGCATGCCCTCGCATTGCGTGCCGTCGTTCTCCCAGTCGAGTTTGAGCTCGAGCGCACCGTCGAGACGCGCGCGCAGGAAACCATCGCCAGCCTGCAGGCAGCCGTTCGCCGCTGGAACCGCGGCGTGCTTGCCTGGCTGGGTCGGCTCGAGTAGCGATTGCCTGGTGGACAGCTGGCGCACGGCGAGGAACGCGAGACCAATGAGGGCAAACGCACCGGCAGAAATCGCCAGCGTTCGATTCACGGCATCAGCTCACGGGACGCACGAGCAAGGCCTTGGCGAGCTGTCCGTGCATGCGGCCGATGCCCTTCGCCAGGTGCAGCAGGAGCGTGAGGACCAGGACACCGATGACGATCACGAACGGGATGGCGACCGGGTGCAGGCCATTGACGTCGGCGTCGCCGCTGATGTGGATCAGTCCCGCGAGATGCAGTGCCCAGAGGAATGGGCCGACAGTCAGGCCCACACCGATCGCCAGCCCCGCCGATGCAATCGTGAAGTAGATGATCCCGATGGGCAGCTTGAGAACCATGTAGAAGAGCGCGGTCCACGTGTGTCGCTCCCTCAGTATGCCGATGATGCGCTCGTACCAGGGCGCTGTAGTCGAGGCGTGCGCCGGACGGCGCGGCATGCGCACGCCGGTGAGCCCTTCCACCATGCGACCCTCGGCCATGGAGAGTGCACGCACCAGCCCGAGGAACAGCAGAAAGAACGGAAAGCCGATGATCAGGATCATGGTGCCGGCCGAAATCGCCAGCCCGGTGACGGCCACTGTGAAATAGATGATCCCGGTCACGAGCGACAGGAACATGAAGAAGAGCGAGGCGTATGCGCGCCAGTCGGAATACACGCTGAAGAATTTTCCGAGCCCATTGCGTGACGGGCGGCGCGGCGGCGTCGCGAGCGCGGCGCGCACCGTCGCCTCGGTGGTGCGATAGGCTTCTGCGACCTCATCGGGCGCACCGTAGGTGCTGGAAATCAGCTCGAGTACGTCAGCCTCCGATTTGCCGGGGTGCTGCCCGATTTCGGCCCGCAGATATTCCTCCGCGTCGTACAGAGCATCCTGCTGCAGGGCGGGGTCTTCGCCGACGAGCGCGGCCTTGAGTTGTTCGAGATATTGTTCGACGGAGCGCGGTGCGGAGCGGGACATCTGAATCTCCTGGATCAGTCGGTGCGGCGGGTGCTGGGGCCGGGCTGGGTAAAGAGGTCGACGAAATCGCGTGTCTGCTCCCAGATTCCCAGCCACTGCTTGAGAACCACGCGACCCTGGTCGGTGATGCGGTAGTAACGGCGCGGGGGTCCGGCATAGGAAGGAACCACACGGCTGGCGAGCAACCCGCCGGCGCTCATGTTGCGCAGGACGGGGTAGAGCGCGCCCTGCTTGAAAACGCTGAGTCCCGGAGCGACCGATTGGAGCTGCTTGGCAATCTGGTAGCCGTACAAGTCCTCATTAGCCCGATCGAGAACGGAAAGCAGGACGAGTCCGATCAGCCCGGCATTCAGCTCACGCTGAAACTTCTTTTCCGCGGGTTCCAGCCCAGCGTCCGCCCCAGTATCGATACCTTCCACGGTCATTGAGACCCTAAGAGCATTAATTAACCTACGTTGCGCGGTAGTTAATACTATTCACTTAATAGTAGTCAAGAAAAATATAGCCGTTCAACGTCTTAATGAAGGGAGGCCGAGGGGCGAGTCAGCGATGCTAGACTCCCGTGCCCTTTCAACTCGTGCTCTCGACAACCCTTCCCTGAATGAACTCGACCCGTTTCCTTTTCGAGGTCAATCCAGCGCTTCCTCCTGCCTTGTCGCGACTCTCCGAGCTCGCGACCAATCTGCGCTTTTCCTGGCATCGACCGACCCGTGGGCTGTTTTCTTCTCTCGACCCCGCGTTGTGGCGCGAAGTTGGCGGCAATCCGCGCGTGTTCCTACGCTGTGTCGATCAGTCGCTGCTCGATCGCGCGGCGGGCGACGCGGCGTACCTGGAGAACTACAACAAGGTCCTGGTGGGGTACGACCACTACCTGAGCGAGTCACCGCTCCCGGACAGCCAGGCAGATGTCGACACCGGGCTGGTCGCGTACTTCTGTGCCGAGTACGGCTTTCACGAGAGTTTCCAGATCTATTCCGGCGGCCTCGGTGTACTGGCGGGCGACTACTGCAAGACCGCGAGCGACCTGGCGTTGCCCTTCGTTGCCGTGGGGCTGCTCTACACGGAAGGCTACTTCACGCAGACGATCGACAAGGAAGGCAATCAGGTCGCGCACTATCGAGAACATGGCCGCGCGGATCTTCCGGTCGAGCTCGCGCTCGACCGCGAGGGCAAGGAAGTTCGAATCGTCTGTCGTCTCGGGGGCCGCGATGTACATGCCCGCGTGTGGCAAGCGAGGGTTGGTCGCGTCTCCGTGTATCTGCTCGATACCAACCTCGCGGAAAACTCGCCCGCGGATCGTGAAATCACCCACAAGCTCTACGGCGGCGATGAAAACATCCGCATCCAGCAGGAGATCCTCCTCGGCATCGGTGGCATGAGAGCGCTGCGTGCACTCGGGCTCGAGCCGTCGGTGTGGCACATCAACGAGGGTCACGCCGCGTTCCTGATCATCGAGCTGATCCGCGAGCAGGTGGCGCGGGGGCTGGATTTCGCCAGCGCCCGCGAAGCCGTTGCCGCCGGCTGCGTGTTCACTACCCACACGCCCGTGGCAGCCGGCCATGACGTGTTCAGTCCGGAGCTGGTACTCGGGCATCTCGGCGAGCTCGTCGGCGAGCTCAAGATCGACGCCGACACGTTTCTGCGTCTCGGCCGTCCCCCGCAGGGCGGAAGTCACTTCAACATGACGCGCCTGGCCCTCAACGGCTCACGTCATCACAACGGCGTGAGCCGCATTCACGGCGGCGTATCCGCGCGCATCGTTGCAGACAACTGGCCGGAGGTGCCGCCGGAAGACAACCCGATTGGTTACATCACCAACGGCGTGCACCTGCCGACGTTCCTGTTCCAGCCATGGGCGGAGTTCTTCGACCGATCGTTGGGGCAAACCTGGCGCGCGCGCCTCAATGAAGAGGCGTTCTGGCAGCGGCTGTACGAGACGGCGGATGAGTCGTTCTGGGAAGTGAAGCAGGCGGTCAAGGTGGAGGTGCTGCAGGGATTGCGCGCGCGGCTGCAGGCGCAAAGCGCTCACAACAGTGTGAGCGATGCGCACTACCAGCGCCTCACGCGCTTCCTCAACCCGGCGAACCCGAACGTCCTGACGATCGGTTTTGCACGCCGCTTTGCAACCTACAAGCGCGCGACGCTGCTCTTCAACGACATCGCGCGCCTCGCCTCGATTGTCGGCAACCCGGAACGGCCGGTGATCTTCGTGTTTGCCGGCAAGTCGCATCCTGCCGACGAGCCGGCGCGCAAGCTCCTGCGCGACGTCAATACGATCAGCCAGAGCGCGGACTTCTTCGGGCGCGTGATTTTCGTCGAGGACTACGACATGGCGCTGGCGCGGCTCCTGGTCGCGGGCGTGGATGTGTGGCTCAACAACCCGATCTCGCCGCTCGAGGCGAGCGGCACCTCGGGGATCAAGGCGGCCTGCAACGGCACGCTCAACCTCAGTGTGCTCGACGGCTGGTGGGCCGAGGGGTTCGACGGCGAGAACGGCTGGGCCGTCGCTTCGGCGGACAGTGGCAATGAGCAGGAGCGCGATCGCGAGGATGCGCAAACGCTCTACGAGCTGCTGGAAGACGAGGTGATCCCGCTCTACTACACACGCAACGAGCAAGGCTTCTCGCCAGGCTGGGTGGCGAAATCCAAGCGCTCGATGGCGACGATCATTCCGCACTTCAACATGCGCCCGGTGCTGGAGAATTACGTCACTGGCCTGTACCGGCCTGCGGCGCGGTGCTCGCGGGCGCTCGCGAAGGATTCATACGCAGGGGCACGAACCCTCGCGGCGTGGAAGGACAAGGTGCGCCGCGGCTGGGGGCGTGTCGCTTTGCGGCGCCTCGAGACTGTGCCGCAGCGGCTCGACTACGGCGCTCGCCTGCGAACGCGCGTCGCAGCGTTTCTCGACGGGCTCGATCCGTCCGACGTGCGCGTCGAACTCGTGCTGCAACGTGATTTGCCGGATGGCAGCGGCCAGCCGCCGCGCTATACCTCGTTCGGCGAGGGTGACGGCAGCGGAGGAATACCCGGTATCGTGTGCGAGCCGTTCGCCTTTACCGGCGAGCGCGACAGCGATGGCTCACATGTCTTCGGTATCGACAGCGCCCCGCCGTGGTGCGGCAGGATGAGCGCGCAGGTGCGCATCGTTCCGCATCACGCGTTGCTGTCCCATCCGTACGAAATGGGACTGATGAAGTGGATGTGAGCGCCTAGCGCTCGAGCCTGAGGATCACGCCCGCTAGCGGCGGCACGGTGAGCTCCACGGAGCACGGCAGTTGGTGCGTGGGCAGCGCGCGTGCTTCCAATGGCAACGGATTGCCGAGATTGCTGCCACCGTAAAACTGTGAATCCGAATTGAAGATCTCCCGATAGCTGCCCGCGTTCGGCACGCCGACGCGGTGACCCTGGCGCGGCACCGGCGTGAAGTTGAGCACCACCACCAACGTCTCGTCCTCCGAGAAGCGCAGGTAGCTCAGCAGCGAACGGCCGCGGTCCTCGCAGTCAATCCAGCGAAAACCGCGCGGCTCGAATTCGTAACGCGACAGCGCAGCATGGTCGCGATAGTTGCGGTTGAGGTCGCTGATCAACCGGCGCATGCCAGCGCGAGGCGGTTCCTGGTCCAGGTACCAGGGGAGGGCGACACGAAAGTTCCACTCGGTCGGCTGCGCGAATTCGCAACCCATGAAGAGCAGCTTCTTGCCCGGATAGGTCCACTGGTAGGTGTAGAGCAGGCGCAGATTTGCAAAGCGCTGCCACTCATCGCCCGGCATGCGCCCGAACAGCGAATGCTTCAGATGCACGACCTCGTCGTGCGAGAACGGCAGCACGAAATTCTCGCTGTACGCGTACATCATGCCGAAGGTGAGCTGTTCGTGATGATGCGCGCGATACAGCGGATCGCGCGACATGTACTCGAGAGTGTCGTGCATCCACCCCATGTTCCATTTCATGCTGAAGCCGAGGCCGCCGCTCGATGCGGGCCGGCTCACCATCGGCCAGTCGGTGGATTCCTCGGCCAGCGTGACGGTGCCGGGAAAGTCGAGGTGCGTGACGCCATTCAGCTCACGCATGAAGGAGATCGCCTCGAGGTTCTGGTTGCCGCCTTCGCGATTCGGCACCCAGTCCTCGCCCTTGCGGCTGTAGTCGAGGTATAGCATCGAGGCGACCGCATCGACCCTCAGGCCGTCGATGTGAAAATCCTCGAGCCAGCAGCAGGCACTCGAGATGAGAAAGGCACGCACCTCGTGGCGCTCGTAGTTGAAGACCAGTGTCCCCCAGTCGCGATGTTCAGCCTTGCGGGGATCCGAATATTCGTAGAGCGGGCTGCCGTCGAAATGAGCCAGGGCATGCGCGTCGCGCGGAAAGTGCGCGGGCACCCAATCGAGAATCACGCCGATGCCGGCCTGGTGGCAGCGGTCGACGAATTCCCGCAATCCCCCAGGGTCGCCGTGCCGGCTGGTAGGCGCGAAATACCCGGTCGCCTGGTAGCCCCAGGAGTCGTCGAGTGGGTGCTCGCTGATCGGCAGGAGCTCTACATGCGTGAAGCCCATGCCCTGCACATATGGAATCAGGCGATCGGCGATCTCTGTATAGCTCAGGAAGTCCCCGTCCGGGCGACGCTGCCAGGAGCCGAGATGAACCTCGTAGATCGACATCGGCGCGTGCAGCCAATCGTGATTCGTCCGCGCGGACATCCACCGCCCGTCGCGCCACGTGTGCGGCGTCGAGGTCGCCACTATCGCGGCGGTGGCGGGGCGGCGCTCGAATTGCCGCCCGTACGGGTCCGTCTTGAGGTGGATGGTGCCGTTATCGCGGTTGCGGATTTCGAATTTGTAAAGAGTTCCAGCACCGAGGCCGGGAATGAACAGTTCCCACACGCCGCTCGCGCCCCGCACGCGCATCGGGTGACGTCGGCCGTCCCAGAGATTGAAGGGGCCGACGACGCTGACCCGTTCCGCATTGGGGGCCCAGACGGCGAATTGCACGCCCGCCACGCCGTGCACCTCGCGCACATGCGCGCCGAGGAACTGATGCACGCGCCGATGTGTGCCGCCGTTGAAGGCCTGCAGCTCGCCTTCGTCGATGAGCGGCGCGAAGGCGTAGGGATCCGCGACTTCGAATACGCCGCCGCCATCGTCCTGCCAGGAGATCGTGTAAGGCGCGGGCAATGTTCCGGGGGTTCCATGCCAGAGGAAGATGTCACTCGAGCCGTGGCGCTTGAGATCGAGGCTGCGGTTGGCGCGGACATGGCGCGTGGCCGGCAGGTAGACGATGAGCACTTCCTGGCCGGCCCATTCGTGTCGCCCGAGCACCGAGTGCGGATCGTGATGCCGGGCGTCGCGGATGCGCTCGAAGTCGCGCTCCAGGCTCGCGAGGAGCTCGCGCATCTCGCGCTGGCGTGTTGCAGTCATCGCCTTCAAAGGTAACATAGCCCTGCATTGTCGCCGGAGCGCCTACCGCCTCATGCCGAAGCAACCTGCCCGCGCCTCTTCGGGCCGCTACGTCAGCCGACTGACCAGCGGCACGCTCGCCGTGATCATGGCGGGCGGGCGCGGCGAGCGACTGAAGGCGCTCACCGATCATCGCTGCAAACCGGCGACGCCCTTCGGCGGCAAGTTCCGCATCATCGACTTCGTGCTCTCCAACTGCGTGAACTCCGGCATCCGCCAGATCTGCCTGCTCACGCAATACAAGGCGCAGTCACTGATCCAGCACGTGCACCGCGGCTGGGGGTACCTGCGCGGCGAGTTCGGCGAGTTCGTGGAGATCATTCCGGCCCAGCAGCAGATTGGAGTGCACTGGTACCGGGGGACGGCGGACTCCGTGTACCAGAACATGGACCTGATCCGCTCGCACCGTCCGACGCACGTGCTGGTGCTCGCCGGTGATCACATCTACAAGATGGACTACGGACCGATGATCGCCTATCACGTCGAGAAAGGCGCCGACATCACCGTCGGTGTAGTACAGGTGCCGCGCGAGCAAGCTCGCGGGTTCGGCGTGATGACCACCACGGAATGGAACCGGATCGTCAAGTTCGCCGAGAAGCCCGAGAAGCCCGACCCGATTCCCGGGCGCGACGATGTAGCGCTTGCCTCGATGGGCATCTATGTCTTCAACACGCGCCTGCTGGAGAAGCTCCTCACTGCCGACACGGAGAATCGCGACTCGGCTCACGATTTCGGTCGCAACATCATCCCCGACGCCATCGAGCGCATGCAGGTGTTCGCGTACCCGTTCCAGGACGTGCGCACGCGCGCGCAGAGCTACTGGCGCGACGTCGGGAATGTCGACGCCTACTACGAGGCCAACATGGAGCTGGTGCATGTCGATCCGGAGCTCAACATCTACGATCAGCAGTGGCCGATCTGGACCTACCAGCTGCAGCAGCCACCCGCCAAGTTCGTGCTGGATGAAGAGGGCCGGCGCGGCATGGCGGTGAATTCGATGATCTCGAGCGGCGCGATCATTTCCGGCGCGTCGGTGAACCAGTCATTGCTGTTCTCCGGCGTGCATGTCCAGGAGCGCAGCCAGATCGACAGATCGGTGGTCCTGCCAGACGTCGACATCGGGCAGCGCTGCATGATTCGCCACGCAATCCTCGATGAGGGATGCGAGATTCCCGACAGCATGCGCATCGGGTTCGACCCGGAGGCGGACGCGCGCCGTTTCCACGTCACCGAGCAGGGCGTGGTGCTCGTCACGCCCGACATGTTGAGAGATCTGGAAGGGTGAGCTCGGCCGAACCGTTGCGCGTGGTGCTGTGCTGGCACATGCACCAGCCGCAGTACCAGGACCTGATCAGCGGCGAGCACGTGCTGCCGTGGACCTACCTGCACGCCATCAAGGACTACGTCGACATGGCCGTGCACCTGGAAGCGCAACCGGGCGCGGCGGCGGTCGTCAATTTCTCCCCGGTGCTCATCGAGCAGATCCGCGACTACAGTGCGCAGATCGCCGCGTGGCAGCGTACCGGCCAGCCGATCCGCGACCCGGTGCTCGCGCTGCTGACGCCCGATGGAATTCCGCAGGACCCAGTCCTGCGCACCGATGCGATTCGCGCCTGCCTCAAGGCGAATCGCGAACGGCTCATCGAGCGCTTCGCGCCTTACCAGGCGCTCGCTGCACTGGCCAGCGATTTTCTGGACAAGGACGCAGCGGCCTACGCCTCGCCGCAGTTCGTGCGCGACCTCGCGGTCTGGTTTCACCTCGCGTGGTTCGGCGAAACGGTGCGGCTCGGCGACCCGCGGGTGCAGGAGCTGATGATGAAGGAGAAAGATTTCGACGCAGCGGACTCCCGGCTGCTGATCGAAATCATCGGCGACATCCTGGCGGGGATTCTGCCGCGCTACCGGCGGCTCATGGGAAACGGGCAGGTCGAGTTGTCGATGACGCCGTACGGCCACCCGATCCTGCCGCTGATGCTCGACTTCAACAGCGCGCGTGAATCACAGCCGGAACTCACGTTGCCCGCGGAACGCGAATACCCGGGCGGTGATGACCGTGCACGCTGGCACGTTGCGCGTGCGATCCAGTCGTTCGTCGAAGCGTTCGGCGTGCGTCCGCGAGGGTGCTGGCCGGCCGAAGGCGGCGTCAGCGAGCGTGCGCTGGCGCTCCTTGATGACTTCGGCTTCGATTGGGTCGCAACCGGCGAAGCCGTGTTGAGCAACAGTCTCGCGGCCTCAGGCTCGGTCAATGTCGAGCGCAGCGTCGAACTTCTGCATCGTCCATACCGGCTCCCCGGTGGCCGCGTGCGCTGCTTCTTCCGCCACGATGCCCTGTCCGATCTCATCGGCTTTACCTATTCGAAATGGCACGGCGACGATGCGGCCGCCAATCTCGTCGAGCAGCTCGAGCATCTGTCCAAGGAGCTGGAGGAAGAACCCGGACGTGTCGTCGCCATCGTGCTCGACGGCGAGAACGCCTGGGAGTACTACCCGTTCAACGCCTACTTCTTCCTCAAGTCGCTGTACGAAAAACTCGCCGACCATCCGCGCTTGCGGCTCACGACGTTTTCGCGCTGCCTGGCGGAAGGCGCCCACGAAGCGGAACTCAAGCGGCTGGTCGCGGGCAGCTGGGTGTACGGCAATTTCTCCACCTGGATCGGTCACCCGGCGAAGAACCGCGCCTGGGAAATGCTGTGCGAGGCCAAGCGGGCCTTCGATCGCGTAGTGGTCGAGGGATCGCTGACGGACGAAGAGCAACTCGCCGCGGAACGTCAGCTGGGCGTGTGCGAGGGATCCGATTGGTGCTGGTGGTTCGGGGATGACAATCCTGCCGAGTCAGTGCAGGCCTTCGACCGGTTGTATCGACGCCATCTCGGCAACCTGTACCGGATCCTCGAGGAGGAAGCGCCGGCGACGCTCGCCGAACCAATCGCTTATGGCGGCGGTACGTCCGAAGCCGGCGGCGTCATGAAGCGCAGTGCATGACTTCGCTGGACCGGCGTCGCGCGGGGGTGCTTTTGCACCCGACCTCGCTACCGCAAGCGCAATCGCACGGCGCTCTCGGAGTCGCAGCGCGCCGCTTCGTCGATCTCGTCGCTGATGGCGGATTCTCCGTGTGGCAGATGCTGCCCGTGGGGCCGGTCGATGCCGATCGCTCACCGTATTTTTCCCGCTCGGTGCACGCAGGCAGCGTCGAGCTGATCGATCTCGACGAGCTCGCGGCGCGTGGCTGGGTGCGCGCGGAAGACGCACCGAAACCGGGCGAAGCCGCAGCGCACTTTCGCGCGCGCAAACTCCTCGAGGCGCTGATCGGCTTCGAGAACCAGGCCGACAGCAGTGTGCGCCGGGACTTCGAGTCGTTTCTCGCCTCACATGGGCACTGGCTCATCGACGATGGATTGTTCCTGGCGCTCAAGGCGCAACACCAGGGGCGGCCGTGGTGGCAGTGGGAGCCGCAGCTGAGAGACCGCGAGCCGCGCGCCCTTGCCGACGCCCAGGCGCGGCATGCCGCCGCTATCGACCAGTTCGTCTTCGAGCAATACCTGTTTCACAGCCAATGGCAGGCATTGCGCGCTCACGCCGGCAGTCGCGGCGTCCTGCTGTTCGGCGACATCCCGATCTATGTCGCGCACGACAGTGTCGAGGTCTGGGCGCATCGCGCTTTTTTTCAGCTCGATGGTGCAGGTCAGCCCGCGGCGATCTCCGGCGTGCCGCCCGACTACTTCTCCGCCGAAGGGCAGGTGTGGGGCAATCCGCTCTACGACTGGCCGGCATTGGAGCGCGACGACTTCCGTTGGTGGGCCGCGCGCCTCGCGACGCAACTGGAGCGCTTCGACCTGCTGCGTATCGATCATTTTCGCGGGCTGGAGTCCTACTGGGCGATTCCTGCCGGTGCGAAGACGGGCAGGGAAGGCGAGTGGCGCCCCGCGCCCGGCGAGAAATTGCTCAAGCGTCTGGTGAGCGCGATCGGCAAGCTGCCCGTGATCGCAGAAGATCTCGGCGTCATCACTCCCGAAGTCGAGCGGTTGCGCGACGGCTTCGATCTGCCTGGCATGCGCATCCTGCAGTTCGCGTTCGATGGCAGCGCGGGCAATCCATACCTGCCGCACAATCATGTTCGCAACTGCGTCGTCTACACCGGCACGCACGACAACGATACCACTCGCGGCTGGAGTGACGCGCTCGATGCGAAAACGCGCGCGCGCGTCGCCGACTACTATGGAGTCGCGCCCGACCAGCTGCGCGAGGCATTGATTCGCAGCGCGCTCGGTTCAGTAGCGCGTCTCGCTGTCGTGCCGCTGCAGGACCTGCTGGGGCTCGACTCGCGCGCCAGGATGAACACGCCGGCGACGACGCGTGGCAACTGGGCCTGGTCTTTCTCCTGGGACGAGCTGCCGGCCCGGTTCGCTGCCGAGTGGCGACACATGAATCTCATGTACGCGCGGGCGTAGACTGGCGGCGCCGCGTGCGTCGAATTAAGGAGAGGGATATGCGATGGACTGTCACCCTGATGGCTGCGCTCGTCGCAGCGTGCGCGTCCCAGACGAAATTCGAGGCGCCCAATCTCAGTATCGTGAACATCGAGATGCTGGAAGGCAGCAGCTTCTTTACGCAGCGCATGAAGGTGCACGTGCGGGTGCAGAACCCGAACGATCGCGAGCTGCCCATCAAGGGCGTGAGCGCCACCCTGGAGCTGCAGGGTGAGAAGTTCGCAACCGGCGTTTCTGCCGAATCGTTCACTGTGCCGGCATTCGGTGAGGCGGAATTCGACCTGATGGTCGACGCGAGCATGGCGCGCGCCGTCATCGGCATGCTGGGCAAGGGCAAGGCCGATCAGGCGATGGAGCAGGGACTCGACTATCGCTTGACCGGCAGAGTCAGTCTGTCCTCGGGATTTATCCGTTCAATCCCGTTCGACGAGAAGGGAACCCTGAAGGCACCCGAAACCACGGCGCAGTAACTCAAGAGCAGTTGCGGGCGGCCGGCCCAGAGCAGTCCCGTGCGGCCATTGGGG
>DASQOO010000055.1:0-12030 GCA_035644435.1 Steroidobacteraceae bacterium
CTCCGCACCGAGCGCGTCGACGGCGATCGCGAGCGTCAAAGCCGAGTCGACGCCGCCGGAAAGGCCGATGATGACGCCCGGAAAGCGGTGCTTCTCGACATAGTCGCGCACACCGAGCACCAGCGCGCCGTACACACTCGCTTCATCGCTCTGGTATGGCGCAATTTCGCCACGCACCGGAACCAGCCGCCGGCCATCTGCACGGAACTCGACGGCAAAGATGCTCTCGGTGAAGGCCGGCGCTCGCGCCACGATCTCGCCCGATGCGTCGATTACGAAGGAGTGGCCGTCGAATACCAGCTCGTCCTGTCCACCCACCAGGTTGGTGTACACCAGCGGGCGCGCGACCTCGCGCACGCGATCGCGGGCGATCATCTCGCGCTCGATCTGCTTGCGCAGCTCGTACGGCGAGGCGTTCGCGACCAGCAGCAACTCCGCGCCGGCGTCCACGGTGGCGCGCACCGGCTCGGGCTCCCAGATGTCCTCGCACACGAGGAGCCCCAGGCGCTGCCCATCGAAATCGACGACCGTCGCTTCGGTGCCGGGCGCGAAGTAGCGCTTCTCGTCGAACACCTTGTAGTTGGGCAGGCACTGCTTGCGGTGATTGGCGAGGACGACGCCATCCCGAACCAGGGCGGCGGAGTTGTAGATTCGCCCCTCAACGTACTCGGGATATCCGATGTATGCAGCAATGCCCTGGATCGCTTCGCGCGCACGCGCGAGCCCCTCGGCGACACGGCGGCGCATGCCGGCGTGAAACAGCAGGTCCTCGGGCGGGTAGCCCGACAATGCCAGCTCCGGAAAAACGACGATGTCGGCCCGCTCGCGGTCGCGCGCGAGCGCCGCGGCTTCGATGATGCGGCGGGCGTTGCCATCGACATCGCCGACGAACAGGTCCAGCTGTGCGAGGGCGATGCGCATGGCTCGACGGGCGCTCACATGCGGCGCACCGACTTGCGCGTCGATGCCTTGGTTCTTTGCGTGGAGCGCTTGGCTCGCGGCTTGGTCATCGAAGCTGGCCGAGCCGGGCGCTTCGAGCTGGTCCCGCGCCCTGGCTTGCGCTTCAACAGGGCGAACATCGCGCTGCCGAGTTCCGCGGGTGAATGCACCGTCCTGACGCCAGCGGCTTCGAGCGCTGCAAATTTCTCCGCCGCCGTGCCCTTGCCGCCCGCGACGATCGCGCCCGCATGGCCCATGCGCTTGCCGGGCGGCGCGGTCACACCAGCGATGTAGGCGACGACCTGCTTGCTGACACTCTTCTTGATGAAGGCCGCGGCGGCCTCCTCGTCGCTCCCACCGATCTCCCCCACCATGATGATGCCTTCGGTGTCCGGATCCTGTTCGAACAGCTCCAGGACGTCGATGAAGTTCATGCCGCGCACCGGGTCGCCGCCGATACCGACGCAGGTGGTCTGGCCCAGGCCGTTCTGCGTGGTCTGGTAGACCGTCTCATAGGTGAGCGTGCCGGAGCGCGACACGATGCCGATGCGGCCAGGCTTGTGAATGAACCCGGGCATGATGCCGATCTTGCTTTCGCCCGGCGTGATGATGCCGGGGCAGTTCGGACCGATCAGGCGGCACGGATAATCGCGCAGGGCGGCGCGCACGCGCACCATGTCATTGACGGGGATCCCTTCCGTGATGCAGACGATCAGCCGGATCCCTGCATCCGCCGCCTCGAGGATGGCGTCCGCGGCATAGGGCGCCGGGACATAGATCATACTGACCTCGGCGCCCGTCGCGGCAACTGCCGCGTGCGTGGTATTGAACACCGGCAGGCCGAGGTGCTTCTGACCGCCTCGCCCAGGCGTCACGCCGCCGACGAGCCGCGTGCCATACGCGATGCATTGCTCGGAGTGGAAAGTGCCCTGCTTGCCAGTGAAGCCCTGGCAGATCACCCGCGTTTTCTTGTGGACGAGAATGCTCATGCGCGATCAGTGCCTGCGCCGTGCGAGGCGCACTACCTTGGTCGCCGCATCGGTGAGATCGCTCGCCGGAGTGATCGCCAGGCCACTCGACTTCAGGCGCGCGCGCGCGACGTCCGCATTGGTGCCCTCGAGGCGCACCACGACCGGGATCTTCACTCCCACCTGCTTCACGGCGTTGATGATTCCATCGGCGATCAGGTCGCAGCGCACGATGCCGCCGAAAATATTGACCAGGATGGCGCGCACTTTCGCGTTGGAGAGGATCAGCTTGAACGCGGCCGTGACGCGCTCGCTGGTGGCGCCGCCACCGACGTCGAGAAAGTTGGCCGGGGCGCCACCGTGGAGCTTGATCAAGTCCATCGTCGCCATCGCGAGGCCGGCGCCGTTCACCATGCAGGCGATATCGCCATCGAGCGAGACATAGTTGAGGTCGTGCTCGCTCGCTTCGCGCTCCATCGGGTCTTCCTGGCTCGAGTCGCGCAGCGCCGCGAGCTCCCGCTGGCGATACAGCGCATTGCCGTCGATGTTGATCTTGGCATCGAGCGCGACGATCTGACCGGCGGCCGTGACGATGAGCGGATTCACTTCCACCTGGCTCGCATCCTTTTCCAGATAGAGGCGATAGAGAGCCTGCGCAATGCGCGTGAACTCCTCCATCTGCGCGCCCGAGAAACCGAGCCCGAACGCGAGTTGCCGGCATTGATAGGGCTGCAGGCTCGCGGCGGGATGGATATTGACCGTGATGATTTTCTCGGGCGTGTGCGCCGCCACTTCCTCAATGTCCATGCCGCCTGCGGCCGAGGCGATGAATGCAATCTGGCCCCGTTCGCGATTGAGCACGAGACTCAGGTAGAGCTCACGCGCAATCTGTGAACCCACCTCGACGTAGACGCGGCTGATCGGGAGCCCTTCGGGCCCGGTCTGGCGCGTCACGAGTCGCTGGCCGAGCATGCCCGCCGCCGCCGCGCGCACGGCGTCGAGATCCTTCGTGAGCTTGACGCCACCCGCCTTGCCGCGACCGCCTGCGTGAACCTGTGCCTTCACCACCCAGAGCGCGCCGCCGAGTTCGCGCGCGGCGCCGACCGCTTCGTCGGCGGAAGCTGCGACGCGACCTGCGGGAACGGGAATCCCGTAGCTCGCGAAAATTTCCTTGGCTTGGAATTCGTGCAGGTTCATGGAGTGCGACGTTGCAAAAGTGGGCCGCTATTCTCCTTGATGCGCGACGGACATGGTAGAGTGCGCACCCAGTCCACCCGCGAGCAGCCGCGAACGATGGTGAGAACCAAGGGACCTGCACAGGCCGAGCTGGCGTGGCGCGTGCTGGGTCTCCTCAATCTCTTCCGGTTGCTGGTGCCGCTGGTTCTCGCCTCGCTCCACTACTTCCTGCCCGAGTCCACCAGCGTCGGCTGGGCCGACCCCAGGCTGTTTCAGATCGTGGTCGCTGCGTACTTCGTCAGCGGCATCCTGATGATCGCGGCCATCAAGCGTCACTGGCCCAGCCTGCAGCAGCAGGCGTGGGTTCACATTGCATTGGATGTTGCGGCGGTAACGCTGCTGCTCTACTCGAGCGGCGGTGTCGGGAGCGGCCTGGGGATGCTGCTGGTCATTCCGGTGGCCGGGGTCAGCCTGATCACGCGGCGAGCCTTCGTGATTGCTGCGTGCGCCACACTCGCGCTGCTGGTGCAGCAGGTGCTCGCACAGTTTTCCGGCACGGCGGCCGTCGGCGACTACACTGCTGCCGGCGTTCTCGGGTTCATCCTCTTCATCGTCGCACTGAGCGTGCAGCCCCTGGGCGAGCGCATCCGCGAAGGCGAGGAGCTGGTTCGTCAACGCGACCTGGATCTCGCCAATCTCGCAGAGCTGTCGCAATACATCGTGCAGCACCTGCGCGAGAGCATCCTGGTGATCGACGCGGCCGACCGCATCCGGCTCATCAACGAATCCGCAGCCGAGATGCTCGGTGACCGCGCGGCGATTCCCGGGGCACTGTTGGGCGAGGTGCACCCTCGTCTCCTTTATTCTTTGTCCACCTGGCGGCAGAGCCCGCATACGGCTCCGATCAACCCGACCTCTTTTGTCGCCGCCGATGGCTTGCGGACGATCGACCCTCACTTCGCGCCGCTCGGCGGTGAGAACCCGGGGCCGGTGCTGGTGTTCCTCGAAGACACGAGTCAGCTGGCTGAGCGGTTGCAACAGTCCAAGCTCGCTGCCCTCGGACGCTTGAGCGCCAGCATCGCGCACGAGATCCGCAACCCCGTCGGCGCGATGAGCCATGCGGGCCAGCTGCTTGCGGAAGCGAACGTAGGCGAATCGGAGCGGCGGTTGACCGAGATCATCCGCACCAACGCCGAACGGGTGAGCACGATCATCAACAATATGCTGCAGCTCTCGCGCCGCGACTCGACGCGGCCCGAGACGCTGACACTCTCGGACTGGCTGGAGGAGTTTCGCGCCGAGTTCTGCCAGACGACGCAAGCGCAGGAATCGAAGCTGCAGATCTCGCCGGACGGCGCGGCCATCGAGGTGCGTGTCGATCCGACGCATTTGCACCAGGTCCTGTGGAACCTGTGCGACAACGCGCTCAAGTACGCTGCGTCGGGCGAAGGCCAGATCGTGGAATTGCGTGGCGGTCGCGTGGCCGGAACCGGGAGACCGTACCTCGAAGTCGCGGATCGCGGTCCTGGGATCGACCAGCAGCACGCGGACCGCATCTTCGAGCCGTTCTTCACCAGCGGCCAGGGCGGCACCGGCCTCGGGTTGTTCATCGCGCGCGAGCTGTGTCAGACGAATGGCGCGCTGCTCCTGTACGAACCGCGTTCAGGTGGCGGCAGCCTCTTCCGGGTCATATTCGCCGATCCGCAACGCTGGCGGGCGCGCGAACGCAGGTCCTGAATTCCATGCCGAAACCGGTAGTCCTGGTCGTCGACGATGAGCCGGATATTCGCGAGCTCCTGTCCATCACGCTGAGCAAGATGGAGCTCGAATCGAAGACGGCGTCTGACATGGCATCAGCGCAGAAGCTGCTGCGCGCGGGGCACTTTGACCTGTGCCTGACAGACATGAACCTGCCCGATGGCAATGGTCTCGACCTGATCGAGTGGATTCAGGTCAACGTCCCCCTGCTGCCAGTCGCGGTGATCACGGCACACGGCAACGTCGAATCGGCCGTGCGCGCGCTCAAGCTGGGCGCGTTCGACTTCGTCTCGAAGCCACTGGATCTTGCTGGGCTGCGTAAGCTCGTCAGCTCCGCGATCAAGATCTCCTCGAGCGACAGCGACACGATCTACGGCCCCCGCCTGCTCGGCCAATCGCAGGCCATGCAGCATCTGCGCGAGACCATCGCCAAGGTCTCGCGCAGCCAGGCACCGGTGCACATCTACGGCGAATCTGGCACCGGCAAGGAACTCGTTGCGCAACTGATCCACGAGTCCGGCCCACGCCGCGACGGCCCCTTCGTGGCAGTGAATTGCGGCGCGATCCCGACGGAATTGATGGAGAGCGAACTCTTCGGTCACAAGCGCGGCAGCTTTACTGGAGCAGTGGCTGACAAGAAAGGCATGGTGCAGTCCGCTGAGGGCGGCACGCTGTTCCTCGACGAGGTCGGCGATCTGCCGTTGCACATGCAGGTGAAGCTCTTGCGCGTCATCCAAGAAAAGAGCGTGCGTCCCATTGGCGAGCAGCGCGAGACGCCGATCGACGTGCGAATCCTTAGCGCGACCCACCGCAATCTCTCTGCGCTGGTCGCGGAAGGTGCGTTTCGAGAAGATCTCTACTATCGAGTAAATGTCATCGAGATTCGCGTGCCTGCGCTGCGTGAACGCCCCGAAGACATTCCAGAGCTGGCCGAGGCGGTCCTACGGCGCCTCGCACGGCGCTCGAAAGTCGATCCGCCGGTGCTCGAGTCCGACGCGCTCGTGGCGCTCTCGGGCTACACCTTTCCAGGAAATGTCCGCGAACTCGAAAACATCCTGGAGCGGGCACTGGCGCTGTCCGGCGGCAATGGCATCGCGGCCGGCGATCTGCAGTTGCGCGACGCTTCGGTAGCAGCGGCCGCAGGTGCGGGCGCCGGTCCCTTGGGCGAGCAACTCGAGGAGATCGAGCGCGATGCGATCATCAAGGCCCTCGAGCAGACACGCTATAACAGGACCGCCGCTGCCAAACTACTCGGAGTCAGCTTCAGGGCCTTGCGCTATCGCATCAAGAAGCTCGGCATTGAATAGCGTATTCGCGCGCTCCGTCACGCGCGCCCAGCGCACGCCAGCGAACAAGCGTGATCGGTTTCTCGAAGCGCGCAATCGAAATAAGGTAAAAAGCCTGCGATTCTCACCGCAGGTTGTTCGATTGCACCTCGTTGCACCGGGCTGCTGGCGGCGGCTCGATTCGCCTGAATACCTGGAGACTGCCGATGACTGATGCGCAGGATCGTGGACGCTGGCTGTTCTTCGTGATCTTCACGATCTCCGGTTTCTCCGGGCTCATCTACGAATCGATCTGGTCGCACTACTTGAAGCTGTTTCTCGGTCACGCCGCCTACGCACAGACGTTGGTACTGGCTATCTTCATGGGCGGCATGGCGCTGGGCTCGTGGATCATGGCCCGCAACTCGGTGCGCATGCGCAACCTCCTCCTTGGCTATGCGATCGTCGAGGGGATCATCGGCTTACTCGGCCTGATTTTTCACAAGACATCGATCCTCGCTACCTCGTGGGCCTTCGACGTTCTTCTGCCTAACGTCGGCTCGCCCCTGGTGGCACAGATCAGCAAGTGGACGATCGGTGCGCTGCTCATCCTGCCGCAGTCGATCCTGCTCGGTATGACTTTCCCACTGATGAGCGGGGCAATCGTGCGGCGTTTCCCCGCGCGTTCGGGCGAGACGCTGGCCATGCTCTATTTCACTAACAGCTTCGGCGCCGCGATTGGGGTTCTGGTCAGCGGGTTTTACCTGATCGGTGCGGTTGGCCTGCCGGGTACGATCATGACCGCGGGCCTCCTCAACGTCGCACTCGCACTGACAGTGTGGGGCATAGTCAAGTATCAGCCCGAAACCGTGCGGCCTCCTGCCAAGGAATCTGCCAGCACCGCGCAGTCCGGTGCACCGGGCATCCGCCGCTGGATGTTGATCGGCGCGGCCGTTACCGGAGGCGCAGCGTTTCTATACGAGATCGCCTGGATTCGAATGCTGAGCCTGGTGTTGGGAAGCACGACGCATTCGTTTGAGCTCATGCTCAGCGCCTTTATTCTCGGGATTGCCCTGGGTGGACTCTGGGTGCGCAGGCGCATTGACGGCTTGTCGAATCCCGTCAGATACCTCGGGAACATCTTGATGATCATGGCGTGCCTCGCGCTCGTTTCACTGCCTGTCTACAACGCCACCTTCGATCTGATGAGCGCCACCATTCACATGTTCTCGCCGACCGAGCAGGGGTACCTCGGTTTCAACCTGGCAAGTCATGCCATCGCGATGCTGGTGATGATCCCGACGACATTCTTTTGCGGCATGACGCTGCCGATCATCACCCATGCCTTGATCCGAACCGGGAGCGGCGAGCAAGCGATTGGCGCCGTCTACGCGTGGAACACGGCGGGCGCGATCGTTGGAGTCCTGCTGTCGGTGCACCTCTTGATGCCGACGATCGGAGTGAAAGGGATAGTGATCGTCGGTGCGCTACTGCAGATGGCGCTCGGCCTGGTCTACTTGAGCGGGATTGACGCGCCACGCGGGACGGCTACACCCCTGACGCTGCCTGCCGTCATCGGCAGCGCTGCGGTTCTTGCAGCACTCTTCCTGTTCCAGCTCGATCCCGAAAAGCTCAGCTCCGGTGTATTCCGTCACGGGCGGGCAGGCCAGGCGGCCGGCACCAAGGTGCTCTTCTTGCAGCACGGCAAGACCGCCACTGTCAGTCTGGTCGATGTCAACGGGCTCGTCAGCATCGCGACGAACGGAAAACCGGATGCTGCAATAATGATGCGAGGCACTCAGTCCGCCACCGATGAAATCACGATGGTGGTTGCCGGCGCATTGCCAATTGCACTGCACCCACATCCGAGCCGCGTTGCCAACATCGGGATTGGCTCGGGCCTAACGTCGCAAGTCTTGCTTGCGAGTGACGCTGTGACCGAGCTCGACACCATCGAGATCGAGCCTTTGATGGCCAAGGCCGCACAGTCCGGCTTCATGCCTCGGGTCGAGCGAACCTTCCAAGACCCGCGCAGCAAGATCTACTTCGAGGATGCCAAGTCGTTCTTCGCCGTCCACAGAAAAAAGTATGACGTCATCGTTTCGGAGCCATCGAACCCCTGGGTAAGCGGCGTTGCGACACTATTCTCGCAGGAGTTCTACCGCCACATAGTTCGCTATCTCGAGCCCGACGGCATGCTGGTTCAATGGGTGCAGGTCTACGAGACCAACCTGGATATCCTCACCTCAGTAATGAAGGCTCTGGCGCCGAACTTTGCGGACTTCCGGGTCTACAACGCCGATGACACCAACCTGTTGATCGTCGCAGTCCGCACGGGCACCCTGCCGAAGCTCGACGCACGCTTGTTCGAGGCTCCAAAAATGCAGGCCGAACTCAAGCGCGTCGGCATCGTGTCGGTCGAAAGTCTCGAATCCCGCTTTCTCGGCAACAAGCGCTTGCTGCTGCCGCTGCTACGCGCATCGGGAATACCCGTCAATTCCGACTACTTTCCGTATGTCGATTTGAACGCCCCACGCGCGCGTTTCCTGAGACAACACGCTGGCGAGTTTGCCAGCCTCGCCATACTTCCGGTCCCGCTCATGGAGCTGCTGGATGGCGCCGCTCCGTCGCGGGACAGAACGACATTTGCGACTCCAGCGTTTTCGTCCAGGGACATGCTCGTGATTGAAGCCAGTGGCGTTCGCGATGCAATAGAGCAGTCCAGTCTCGATGCTCTGACTCCGGAAGCGGCCAAAAGCCTGCTCGTGCTCAGGAGCTCGAAGGAACAGTGTGCGATGCCCGCCGCGCAACTGGCGTGGCTCGACTCTGTGGTCTTTGTCGCCGCGGAGACCAGCACGGCATTGGGAGCAAAGGAGTTGCAGCGAACCTGGGGAGTAATCGAAGCGACGCCCTGCGCCACTGCGGTATCCGCTCAGCGTCGGGATCTGGTGAGCTTTCTTAAGGCTGTCGCGCTAAGGGACACCCCGCGGGTAGCATCCCTGGGCGCGGCCTTGTTCGCTTCGAATTACCCGTTTGCGAATTCAACGGACGCCGCGCTGGCGCTCATCGCCACTGCTGCAAGCCAGATCTCCACGGGTCGGGCGCGCGAGGGGATTCAGTTGATCGAGCAGCAGAAGGGATTACTCGATCCATCGCCGTCCGAACAGTTTGCGCTGCGGTGGCTGCAAGCAATTGCGGCTGATGACATCAGCGGTGGGCAGTCCGCGACCGGGCATCAGGGCACCCGGCCGGCGGCGACGTCGCACCTCGCCGACGCTGCTGACATTTCTCGTCACTAAGTGACGTCGTTGGTCAGACCCGTCAGCAGTGGTCAACAACGTTACGTCAAATCAATGTCTGCCCACGAGCTTAATTCACTGCAGGGTCAGTGAGTTACATGCGGCGCGCAGCAGTGGCATGTGCCTTGCAAAACTGTCCAGCACTGGCGCATGTGCGCCGTTGATCGTGCATCCACGTTTAGGAGTAACAAATGCTGAAGCAAGTACAGAAGGGTTTCACCCTGATCGAGTTGATGATCGTCGTCGCGATCATCGGCATCTTGGCGGCTATCGCCATTCCCGCGTATCAGGACTACACGATTCGCGCGCAGGTGACGGAAGGCTTGAACCTTGCGGGCGCGGCGAAGGCTGCGATCGCTGAGTCATACGCGAACACCGGCGTTTGGCCGGCGGATCTGACCGCGGCCGGTATGGACAACGCCACTCCTCCGCAGGGCAAGTACGTCGGAAGCGTTACTGTGGCGACCGGCGTGATCACTGTGACCTACGCTCTGCAGGCGAACACGCAGATCACCGGCGCTAACAACACCCTGACCCTCATCCCGGGCGTGAGCAAGAACCAGGATGTGGTCTGGCGTTGCAGCACCGCTGCCACGGTGGCGAACGTGACCTACGCGGCGGCGGCTCCGGCGGCCTCAGATGTCCTGCCGAAGTATCGTCCGAAGGCTTGCCGTCCGTAATCGGCGTTTCCGAGTCTTTGTTCGACTCAAGAAGCCCCTCTCCGGAGGGGCTTCTTTCTTTTGGGAAGCCAATCACGCTGATCGAAACACGTGCTGTGCGACGATGCCAGGCGATTTGACATTTGATCCCCGGACCCGGAACGGTAGACTGGGCCGGGTTCGAACCTTTGTCGGGCGGATACCGGTCATAAGTCGATGAACGACAACGCCATGATGGCGCTGGGCGCCAGCAAGTCTCCTTTGGGCGGGCTGCCTCAACGGCTCGTTCAAGACGGCTTGATCGACGAAGCCACGATGATGGAGGCGATGGCGCAGGCGAAGGAAAAGCGCATCAGCGTCGTCACCCAGCTGGTCAACAGCGGAGCGGCCAACGCACGAGAAATTGCCATCGCCGCGTCGCACGAATTCGGCGTACCGCTGCTTGATCTCGATGCGGCCGCTGTCGACCTCGATACCATCAAGCTCGTAAGCGACAAGCTGCTGAACAAGCACCGGGTTCTGCCGCTCATGCGACGTGGCAAACGGCTGTTCCTCGCCGTATCCGACCCAACCAGTCTTCACGCTATCGATGAGATCAAGTTCGCGACAGGACTTGGCATCGAGGCGGTAGTCGTCGAGGACAACAAACTTCAGCAGGCAGTCGCCAAGGCGATGGAGCAGGTCGATACGGCCATGCCATCTCTCGGCGAGGACGACTTCGACCTCGAAAACCTGGATGTGATGGCGGGAGAGGACGATCTCGCTGGCGAAGCCGTCACTCGCGATGATGTCGAAGACGCGCCCATCGTCCGCTTCGTCAACAAGATCCTGCTCGATGCGATCAAGAAGGGAGCCTCGGACATCCATTTCGAGCCCTATGAAAAGACATTTCGCATCCGTACACGCCTCGACGGCGTGCTGAAGGAAGTCGCGAATCCCCCGGTTCAGCTCACGACCAAGATCGCCGCGCGCATCAAGGTGATGTCACGCCTCGATATTGCTGAGCGCCGCGTGCCTCAGGACGGCCGCATCAAGATGCGCCTGTCGAAGAACCGCGCCATCGACTTTCGCGTGAGCACGTGCCCGACGCTCTTCGGCGAAAAGATCGTGATGCGTATTCTCGATCCTTCGAGCGCGATGCTCGGGATCGATGCGCTGGGCTACGAGCCGTTCCAGAAAGAGCTGTACCTGAAGTACCTGGCGAAGCCGCAGGGGATGATCCTGGTCACGGGACCGACCGGTAGCGGCAAGACCGTTTCGCTCTACACCGGTCTCAACATCCTCAACAAGGAAGACTGCAATATCTCGACCCGCGAGGACCCGGCGGAAATCCAGATGGCGGGTATCAACCAGGTGAACGTGCACCCGAAAGTGGGCCTCACCTTTGCTTCCGCGCTGCGCGCCTTCCTGCGCCAGGACCCGGACGTCATCATGGTCGGCGAAATCCGCGACCTGGAAACCGCCGAGATTGCCCTCAAGGCGGCGCAGACCGGCCACTTGGTGCTATCCACACTGCATACCAACGATGCGCCACAGACTCTGACCCGCATGGTCGATATGGGTGTGAAGCCCTATGCCATCGCGACTTCGGTGAGCCTGATCATCGCGCAACGCCTGGCACGCAAGCTGTGTGCAAACTGCAAGCAGAAGCTCGACGTGCCTGCGGAAGCGCTGCACAAGGAAGCCTTCACTGACGAGGAAATAAAGAAGGGGCTGACGATTTTTGGACCCAAGGGTTGCAGCCAGTGCATCGACGGCTACAAGGGCCGCGTCGGCATCTACCAGGTCATGCCGGTGAGCGAGGCGATCGGGCGCATCATCATGGAAGGCGGCAACGCTCTGCAGATCACGCACGAAGCCGAACGCGAAGGCGTCTGGGACTTGCGGCGTGCCGGACTACAGAAAATAAAAGACGGGCTGACCAGCCTCGACGAGATCAACACGGTCACCGTGGACTAGATGGGGA
>DASQOO010000056.1:0-37405 GCA_035644435.1 Steroidobacteraceae bacterium
TGGGCGTTCAACCACGACGAGTCGACGCGGTCGTTCGCGCGTGCCGCCGAGCTCGACCCGAAATGCGCGGCTTGCTATTGGGGCGTGGCACTCACCGTTGGCCCCAACTACAACCTGCCGATCATGATGGAGCCGCGTGCCAAGGTAGCGTTCGAAGCCGTGCAACTCGCGCAGCAGAACGCCGCGCAGGCAACACCCGTCGAGCAGGCGCTGATCAAGGCCGTCGCTACTCGCTACCCGAACGCGCAGCCGCTCGATCCATCCAACTCCGCACCGGTGCTTGCAGCCTATGCCAATGCGATGAAAGGCGTCGCGCAGCAGTTTGGCGATGACCTCGACGTGCAGACGCTGTACGCCGAAGCGCTCATGAACATCACGCCGTGGAAGCTCTGGAGTCCGGACGGCAAACCCTCAGCGGGGACGGAGCAGATACAAGAAACCCTCGAGTTTGTAATGGCGCACGATCCGCGGCACCCCGGCGCCAATCACTACTACATTCATACGCTCGAGGCGTCACCGTTCCCGGATCGGGCCGTGGCGGCGGCGGAGCGACTGCGCGGCATGATGCCGGCTGCCGGACATCTCGATCACATGCCGGCACACATACTGCAGCGTGTAGGCCGCTATGAAGAAGCATCCGCAGCCAATCGGCTCGGTGCCGCGGCCGATGAGGCCTACTTCAAGCAAACGCGGCCTCCCGACTATTACTCGATGTACACCGGACACAACTACCAGTTCCTGGCGTTCTCGGCCGCGATGGAAGGCCGCAAGGCCGAAACACTGGATGCGGTGCGCAACTCCAGGCGCACCGTGCCGGACCAGATGTTGCTCGTGATGCCCGGCTTCGATTGGTTCCTGGCCGAGGAATACGCGGCCACCGTGCGCTTCGGCTTGTGGGATGAAATGCTCGCGAAGCCAGCGCCCAACCCCCGGCTGCAGGCGCTGACTGGCGGCTACCTCTACGGCAAAGGAGTCGCGCAGGCTTCGAAGGGTCAGCTCAAGGAGGCGAGGGCGACTCTCGCCGATCTGGAAAAGCTGGCGGCGGGTGTTTCTCCCGATGCGGTTTCAGGCTTCAACATGACCAGGGATGTTCTCGGCGTCGCCACCTCGATCGTGCGTGCGCGCATCGCGAGCGCCGAGCACCGGCCGGACGAGGCGATCGCCCAGCTACGTGAGGCAGTCGCGCGTGAAGACGCGCTCGCGTATGACGAGCCGCGAGACTGGTTCTTCCCGGTTCGCCACCTGCTGGGTGTCGAGCTGCTCGCGGCCAAGCGCGCCTCGGAAGCTGAGGCCATCTATCGCGAGGATCTCCTGCGCAATCCGGACAATGGCTGGTCACTCTATGGTCTGAGCGCTGCGCTCAAAGCGCAGAACAGGGGTGTTGAGAGCGCGAAGGTCGCCGCCGATCAACGTCTGGCGTGGAAGAACGCCGACATCGAGCTCACCGCTTCGGCGTTCTGAACGGGCTCAATGCGCGGTGCCGGCTCTTCCCGGCGCCGCGCCGGCCTTCACCGGCATGAACACATCGGTCTGCAGTTTTTCCGGTGGCGTCGCGACGGGATCGCTGACGTACTCCTCCCACGACGGCCCGTTCGAGTCGAGTCCCCTCGCGACCATGTAATCCTCGAGCGCGCGGTACGCATCGGGCAAGGTCGAGTGATCGCCGATATGCACACCCTTGAGCGCGCGTCCGGAATAGGTCTGACCGAGCTTCACGATTGACGAGGCGGACGCCGCACTTCGCGACGCGTCCGTGAGACCCGCGACCGGAATGCCGGCCTGGAATCCCCAGCCGCTTTCGTCGTAGAAGCGATTGATCGCTAGCGGCGCGCCTTTCTGGGTGAGCGCCTGCGCCTGCAGGTACTCACCGATCTGTGAATACGCGGCGGCGAGCGCTTTGGAAATCGCGTCCGGGTCGAGGCTGGTCGTGCCTTCAACATAGGCGATGTCGCGCGGCATCACGTCCACCTCGCTGATGTCGAAGGTCTGGCCCGCCGGGGCGGGGAGCGCCGATTCCGCCAATGCCTTGAGATTGCCGAGCCCCTGTTCGTAGTCCGTGCCGACCATTGAATCCATTGCCAGGCCGAAATAGCGGGCGAGAAGATTGCCCCCGAAGGTCGTATCCAACGCCCAGGTGACTCCCGTACCCGTGCCCTCTGGCGCCAGCAGAAACTGGGCAGTTGCAGTGCCGCTCGAGCCGAAGTCGAGCTTGGTGCGCACTCGCTGCTCGGGCACGGACTCGACGATCTCCTGCGAACCTGAGCCCACCGACGACACCTTGCTCTGCCACTCCACGCGCGCGCCGACACCGCTCTGCGGGCCGGTGTACGAATACTTCGCCTTGGGATCCTTTTCGAACCACGGCGACCAGTCGTTGAAGCGATGCAGGTCATTGACGATGGCGTACACCTCGCCTGGCGGCGCCGCGATTCTCACTGAGCGCTCGACGTGCGCGGCGGATGGCAGGAACAGGCCGATGAGGGCGAGGAGCAGGATGAATGCCGCCAGGCCAATCAGGATCGGCTTGAGGAGCTTCATGGCGGCACTATAAGTCCTGTGCGCGGGTGCCGCCAGAAATCCGGCGCCGCTTTGAATCCGAAGCGACGCTTGCCGCGAATCATAACTTTCACTCGCGCGCGATCCCTCCCTCCGCCGCAGCAAATGACTTCGCATTGCCACTCTGCATGCATCCATCCGCGGTGCTCGAGCGAACAGACGCCGTGAAAGGGTTCATGTCGAACCCGAGGGGAAGACCATGAGACATCACGTCCGCTGGATCGCCGCACTGGCTGCCGCTGCGATACCGTTGCTTGCCACCGCTTCCAGCCATCGCGAAGCGCCGAACATCACGCGCTTCCCGACCATCGACTCCACCGACTTCTACATGTTCATGAGCTATGAGCCGGGCCGGGACGGCTACGTGACGCTCCTTGCCGACTACATCCCGCTCGAAGATCCCTACGGCGGGCCGAACTACTTCGCGCTCGATCCGTTTGCGCTCTACGAGATTCACGTCGACAACGACGGCGATGCGCGCGAGGACCTGACGTTCCAGTTTCGCTTCAGCAACACGCTGGCGAACGGCAACCAGGGAATCAAGCTCAACATCGGCCCGAGCGGTAACCAGCAGGCGGTGGCGGTACCGCTCAAGAACGTCGGCCCGGTGAGCGCCACGAACAACGGAGCGCTCAATTTCCGCGAGTCGTACACGCTCATGCTCATGCGTGGTGACCGTCGGCATGGCCAGGGTGCTGCGGTGACGAGTGTCGCCAGTGGCAGCCAGACGTTCGGCAAGCCGTTCGACTACGTGGGCACCAAGACTTTTGGTGATTCGAACGCCTACGAAGCCTATGCCCGCAGCTTCGTGTACGACATCAGCATCCCGGGCTGTTCCGGCCAGGGACGCGTGTTCGTGGGACAGCGCGATGAGCCGTTCGCGGTCAACCTCGGCAAGGTGTTCGACCTCGTGAACCTGGTGCCGGTCGAAGGCGACAGCGCTCCGGGCGCGGGCGACGGCAAGGGCTTTCCCGGTGGCATTACGCAGGATCGCGCCAACGACACGATCCGTGACGCTAACATCACGACGCTCGCCCTCGAGATTCCCTCCACCTGCCTGCGCGGCAATGGCAACGGCGTGATCGGCGCGTGGACCAGCGCCAGCCTGCGCCAGGCGCGCATCCTCAATCCGCGACCGACTTTCAGTCGTCCGGAGCTCAATGGCGGCGCGTTCACGCAGCAGTCCCGCCTGTCGATGCCGCTGGTGAACGAGCTCGTGATCGGTATTCCCGACAAGGATCGCTTCAACGCGAGTGAGCCCAAGGATGATGGCCAGTTCGCGACCTACGTGACCAATCCGACTCTGCCGGCGCTGCTCGACGTGCTGTTTCGCGATGCGGTCAACCAGACACTCGGCACCAATATCGCGAACCTCGCGCCGTCGAACTTCCCGCGCAACGACCTGGTGACGGCATTCCTCACCGGGTTCAAGGGTGTGAATCAGCTGGCGAAGGTCACGCCTTCTGAAATGGCACGGCTCAACACAGGGATCGCGCCCACGCCTGCGGGCCAGCAGAGCACCTTCGGCGTCGCCGGCGGTGATCTCGCCGGATTCCCGAATGGCCGCCGTCCCGGCGATGACGTCGTGGACATCGCCCTGCGCGTCGTGATGGGCGCACTCTGCTATCCCATCCCAGTCAACGGCCAGCCCACCGATCTCGGTCTGTGCAAGCCCACGGATGCGCCCGTCGGCAACGTGCCGTTTACCGATGGCGCGCCGGTCAGTGCAGCGGACTTCGACACGCGCTTTCCGTATCTGCGTGTGCCATTCCCCGGTGCATCGAACTAAAGCCGCGCGAACCAGGGGAGCAACGACCATGAGCATTCCAATTCGACTCGGCCTTCTGCTGGCGGCCAGCGTCGTGGCCGGCTGCGGCGGCAACGGCGGGCGCATGGCCACACCCGCACCGGTCGACGCGCCGCCGGCATTGACGGTGATCGCAGATCAGTCGCTCGATCAGGACACATCGACTGCGGCACTGCCGTTCGGCGTCAGCGACCGGGAAACTGCCGCGGCCGGCCTCGCTGTCAGCGCGACTTCGTCCGACACCAGCGTCATTGCCCCGGAAGGCCTGGTGCTCGACGGGTCAGGCGCGACGCGCACCCTGACGATCACGCCGGTGGAGGCGGCTTTCGGCAACGCAACTATCAGCATGAGTGTCAGGGATGGCGCCGGGCAAAGCGTCGCACGCAGCTTTGTGGTGACCGTTAAGCCCGTGTACGTGTCCTTCACTCAGTTCACGACCGACACCTTCGGTGCGACGGAGGATTCGCAGGTACGCACGCTGCAGGGCTTCACGCTCGACAGCGACGCGGACGAAAACCCGGCCGCGTTCGACGGCGTGTTCTGACGTGTTCCGCAGGGGGGGCCATGGCAATGGCCCTGTGCGGCTCTTCTTTATCGGGGGTGAATTCGATGCGATGCATTCGTGCCATCTCGCTGCTGACCTTCGCCTCTGCAGCGGTCCCTGCCCCGGTGTTCGCCCAGCCTTTCGCACCGAACAACGCCGCGCTCGTCGTGTTGCAAATTCCCAGCGATCCGATGCTGAAGCGTGCCTCGATGCTGGAGGCGCAGCTGCAAGCCCAAGCAGATGATCCGGCGCTCTACGAGCTGGTGGAAAGTTACATTGAGCTTGGTAGGCGCACGGCGGAGCCCCGTTACTTTGGCCGAGCCGAAGCGCTACTGGCGCCGCGCCTGGATGCACCGCACGCGCCAGCGCAGCTGCGTCTGCAACGCGCCGACATTCTGCAATACCGACATGAATACGCTCCCGCCCTGGACCAGATCGCCCAGGCGCTCGCACTCGAACCGCACAACGCGCGCGCCCATCTGATGCGTGCCGCGATTCGGCAGGCAGCGGGTGATTTCGTGGCGGCGCGCAGCGACTGTGTTGCAGTCCTTGCCGCCGGAGACAGTCTCGCCGGCAGCGTGTGCATGGCACAGGTCATGGGGATGACGGGCCAGATCGAGCGCGCGCAAGCGCTGCTAACTGGGCTGACCGAGCGCTTGCCATCGATCCCCGCACGCTATGCGGGCTGGTTGTTCACGACGCTCGCGGACCTTGAAGAGAGATCGGGGGACCTGGCTGGCGCCGAGAGGAGCTTGCGCCGCGCCGTGAACCAGGATCGGTACGACTACTACGCTCGTCTCGCGCTCGCGGATCTGCTCCTCGGGCAGCGTCGCGCCGACGAAGTCCCGGCAATCCTGACGGACATGCCGCAGAGTGAAAGCACGCTGCTGCGATTGGCTGAGGCGCGCGCCGCGGCGGCAGCTGGGGCGCCCAACTCTTATCTCACCGTGTTGACGGACCGGTTCGAATCCGCGCGCGCGCGCGGCGAGCGCATTCACGCGCGCGACCTCGCGCGTCTGAACCTGAGATTGCTGGCGAATCCCGCGGCGGCCTTGCAGGCAGCGCGCAACAACTGGACACAGCAGCGCGAACCGGCGGATGCGCGCCTGCTGGTTGAATGTGCACGCGCCGCGCGCGATCCGGCATCGATCGCCGCTGTGGCCGAGTGGCAGCGTCGCACGCGCTACCAGGACGCGAGCTTGCAGGCCCTGCTGTCGGGTCCCGCTGACGCGAGCTGACCGATGCGCACCTGGTTGTTGCTGGCTCTGTGCTTCCTGCCTGGCATCGTGCTGGGGCACTCGCTCGGCGCGAGCTACCTGAGCATTGACGCGGACGCGTCCGGCCGGCACCTCTCCGACAGCTGGGAAGTGCGTGTCGCCGAGCTCAACGATGTGCTGAGTCTCGACAGCGACGGCGATGGAGCGGTGACCTGGGGCGAGCTCGAGCACGAGTCGTCGCGCACCTTCGACTACGTCCTGCCCCGACTCGAAATCAGCGTGAACCACGAGCGCTGCCTTTTCTCCCCAAAGCGAGAGCTGCTCAATCAGCGCAGTGACGGCTACTACCTCGTGCTGCAGTTTGCGGGTCGGTGCCCGGCCGGCGAGGGGTCGTTCATTATCAGGTCAGGACTCTTCTTCGATCGCGACACCACGCATCGAGTGTTGCTGAAATTCGGCTTGGGGTCGGCGACGAGCTCAACGCTGCTTACCCAGGTCGAGCCGCGCGCCGAAATATCGCGCAGCGCCGGCCGACCGCTGCAAGCGTTCCTCAAGTTCGTGCACGAGGGCGTGCGGCACATCTGGATCGGTTACGACCACATCGCGTTCCTGATCCTGCTGTTGTTGCCCGCCGTGCTGATTCCTCGCCAGGCGGGGAGCGAAGAGGCATGGCAGCCTGCGCAGCGCTGGTCGTCGGTCGCGGGCGCGGTGCTGCGGATCGTCACTGCGTTCACCGTTGCGCATTCGATCACCTTGTCACTCGCCGCGTTGGGGATTCTGGTGCCGCCGGAGCGTCCGATCGAGGCCGGTATCGCCGCGTCGGTCATCGTTGCCGGGGTCATCAACCTCGTACCGCGCCTGGCCCGGCGAGGTACGCTCCTCGCCTTTGCGTTCGGCCTCTTGCACGGCTTCGGTTTCGCGAATGTGCTGCGCGAGCTGGACCTCTCCTCGGCGTCCCTTGCGTGGCCGCTCGCGGGGTTCAACTTCGGCGTCGAGATCGGCCAGCTGACGATCGTGCTCCTGACCCTGCCGATCATCTATGCTGCCCGGCAATCGCCGCTCTATCCGCGCCGCATCGTCCCAGTGACGTCGATCGCCGTCGCTGTGCTCGCCGGAGCGTGGCTGATGCAGCGATTGAGCTGAGAGTGGCGTCCGGGCGGAGTCAGGGTGGAGCGGC
Source organism: Steroidobacteraceae bacterium (assembly GCA_035644435.1). GTDB lineage: Bacteria > Pseudomonadota > Gammaproteobacteria > Steroidobacterales > Steroidobacteraceae > DATBVX01. Next base: position 7,302 of record DASQOO010000056.1, read on the forward strand.
GCCGGTCGCCGATATCCACCTGCACCCGGTCGAACCGCGCACCTTGCGGTTCAAACTACGCCCGCATTTCTAGTGCGGCGGTTCCTGACCGGGATTCTGGTCTTCCATCGGGTAAGTCTTGGTCTCTGATGCGGCCGGTGGCGCTGGTGTCGCCGGAGCAGGCGGTACCGGAGATTTTCCGGCTGGGGCGTTGGCCGGTGCATTGGTGCTCGCCGGTGTGCTCGCATTCGCTGCGGTGCGCGTGCCCTTGTCCAAAGTGTCGATGAAGCGACGCGCTGCGGGCGGCGGTGGGGTGGTGCTCGCCAGGATGTCAGCGGTCTTGATGTCGGGGGTGGCGTAGAAGGTGGCGTTCGCTTTCTTATCGATGGCCATCACCGACCCATCGATCGCGATGCCGGCAAACAGGCCCTTCGCCCGCGAGTAGGAATAGATCTCCGAGAGATTGACGTCCGTGGCCGCGGAAGTCTGCCGCCCCACCGGGCCTGCGGCGACCGAAGCATCCGCGCCCAGCGTGAACTTGCCCGCGGTAATTCCTTCAACGCTGCGCTCTGTCGTGAGCACGAGAAGGATATCCGCCGCTTGCACGCCCACCTGCCAGCCGAAGCTGCCACCGCCCAAAGTGATGAAGGCGGGATTGCTCCACCCGCCATCGGCCTTGCGCACTACAAGCACACCCTTGCCGCCCCGGCCGCCGATTGTGAGCCCGACCTTGACGACGTTGGGGATCACGGCGATGCCGTGAGCGCGCGCCAGCAACCAGTCCGGGGCGCGTTGATCGGGCATTGCGCTCAACTCCTCGACGACCTGCGTTGCGAGCAGCAGGCGCGCTTCCTCGCGCGACTGTGCGTATGTCAGCATCGGAAGCAGCAACAAGGCCGCAAGAGTCCAGGTAAAACGATGGGTCGACATTGATTCCCCCGCGTTGTGCGTATGGCCGCTGCCAGCCGCATTGATTGCGACCGCCGTCCGGCCGATCGGTTCCGGGGTAGATCTTACCGCGAGTTGCTGACGAGCAAGCGGTCCGCCTCGGCGGCCCGGCCGTGAGCGGTCAGGAACTTCAGCACGCGCTTGCGAGCCAGCTTGGTGAGTTCGTCATCGCTGCCGAGCTGCGCCTGCAAAGTGCGATATGCCGCGATCAGCAAAGGCTCGGCTTCGGCTGAATCGCCCGTTGCCGACAGCGCCTCTCCGAGGCTGCTCTGTGAGCGGGCAGTGCGCCAGCTGTCGGCGCCGTAGGTGCGCACGCAGATATCGAGCGCGTGCCTGAGCGGCGCGATCGCTCCCCGGGCGTCGCCCGATGCGAGATGAATCTCGCCCAGCAGGTGATCAGAGGAAGCGATGTAGGGGTGCTCCGCGGGCAGCTTCTCGCCGTAGATGCTCAACGCCGCATGCACGCTGCGGCGGGCCTCCTCATGCATGCCCGCCTTCCACTGCAGGCGCGCCAGCGAATCGAAGAAGACACCGGTCTCGACCGCGCGCTCGCCGGCCGTTCGCTGGCTGATGGCAAGGGCTTGACCCTCGAGTGTCATCGCCTCCTTCAGTTCGCCGCGCTGGTCATGCAGATCGGCCAGCGATTGCAGAACACTCGAAAGCTGCGGCGATCCGGCGCCAAAGACCTGGCGCTTCAGGTCCAGCGCCTCGTTCAGCACTCTTTCCGCGTCCGCCAGGCTGCCGCGCCGCATCAGCTCGTATCCGAGCGAGCCCAGCGTCTGGGCATAGTCCGGATGGGTTCGCGGTACGGTCGCCTGGTAGATCTGCAGCGCCTGGCGGTGATACTGCTCGGCGCGGGCGAGGTCGTCCTTCCACAGCATGAGATTGCCAAGGTCCGAAAGGGTCGCGGCCACTTCGCTGTCCTCGGGGCCGAGCTTTTCGCGATAGATCGCGAGCGCGTTCTGCAGCAGCTGTTCGGCCTCACCAAGGTGCGATGGATTCGGATAGAGCAGCCGCCCGAGTCCCACCATGACGTCGGCCACACGCTGATCGCGCTCGCCGAACAGCTCCCGGCTCATGACCAGCGCCTGTCGATAGTAGCCCTCGGCGGAGGCCGCCTGGTCTGCCATGCGCAGCGCATCCGCGAGGTTTCGCAGGCTCGTCACCAGCAAGGGCGTCGGGCCCGTGGCGCTCTGCCGCCGGATCTGCAGCGACTGCTCCAGCAGCCGGATAGCCTGTTGCTGATTGCCCCGGCGCTGGTACGCGTAGCCGATGCTATCGAGCATCTGGGCGCGGACCTCGGGCTGCTGGTTCAGATCGCCCTGGATCTTGGCCGCCCCTCGCTCGAGCAGTTCTGACGCCGTGGCTTCGCGGCCCTGTGCATTGAAGGGATCGGCGGACGAGAAAATGTCGACCATGAACGTCGACACCTGCGTGGCTCGATCGCGTTCCCGGGCGGCCAGGTCGCGTTGCGCCTTGAGCTGCTGCTGCTGCGTCCACATGAGGACCGCAAAGCCCATCAGCGCCACGATGATGATCGACACGACGGAGACCGCCGCCGCGTGCCGCCGGACAAACTTGTACGCCCGGTAGCGGCCGCTGCCTTGCCGGGCGGTTACCAGCTCGCCGTCCAGATGTCGCCTCAGATCAGCCGCTAACAGCGCCGCCGTGGCGTAGCGTGCCTCGGGCTCCTTGCGCATCGCCTTGAGGACGATTTCATCCACGTCGCCGGCGAGCGCGCGCCGCAACCTGTCGATCGAGGTGCCCCGTTCGTTGGCCGTGACCTGCGGATCAAAGCCGCCCGCTTCGAGCAGCGCGCGCGGCCGCCCGGAGCGGAACAGGCTGCCGGGTCGCGGGGGATCTTCGTTGCAGATCGCTCGTTCCAGTCCTTGCAACGTCGAGCTGTGCAGCGCGTACGGCGAGCGATCGCAGAGCAGTTGGTACAGCAGAACGCCCAGGGCATACACATCCGTGGCGATCGTGATTGCTCGTCCCAGCACCTGCTCGGGGGCGGCGTGCTCGGGTGTGAGCAGCCGGTCCTGCAGCCGCGTGACCGCGAGCGTGTAGGTGGTGGGCTCGGGCGCCAGCAGCTTCGCGATGCCGAAGTCGAGAAGTTTCGGTGTGCCGTCCGGGGTGACGAGAATATTGGCGGGCTTCAGGTCGCGATGCACGATCAGGTTGCGGTGCGCATAGTCGACGGCGGCGCACACCTTCTCGAACAGTTGCAGCCGCGCGCGGATGCTCAGCTTGTGAGCCCGGCAGTATTCATCGATCGGCAGGCCGTCGATGTACTCGATCACCAGGTACGGAATGCCAGCTTCGTTCTCACCGCCGTCGATCAGGTGCGCGATGTAGGGATGCTCGAGGTTGGCCAGGATCTGGCGCTCGGCCCGCAGCCGCGTGCGCAGCTGCGGATGCACGGCCATCTGCTCGACCAGCTTGATCGCCACACGCTGGTGAAATTGCCGGTCTGCACGCTCCGCCAGATAGACCGTACCCATGCCACCATGACCGAGTACTCCGGTCACGCGATAGCCACCGAGCAAGCTTCCAATCAGGCTGCTGCGCTGGTGTTCGACCACGTTGGCGACCGCGCCACCGATTGCCTTGCGCAGGTGCTGGTCGCCGTCCACATCCGAGGCGAGCATGGCCTCGACTTCGCGGCGCAGCTCAGCGTCGTCTCCGCAGACGGCCTTCAGAGTGACGTCGCGCTCGGCAAGCGGGCTATCCACCACGCGATGGAACGCGTCGCGCAGCCGCTCCCAGCGTTCAGGTGTCATGCATGGTGGCGCGGATCGTCTTGGTGAGCCACGCCTTGGCAGTGCGCAGTTCGCGGTTGAGCGTCGAAACCGAGATCTCGAGCGTGGCTGCCGTTTCTTCCACGCTGAGTCCGGCGAAGTAGTGGACCTCGACGATATCCGCGAGGCGCGGATCGACTGCGGCCAGCTGGTTCAGAGCCTGGTCGATCTCGACGATGCTGAAGCCGATGTCGGCGATCTCCGCGTCGTGTTCCTGGAGCTCGAATACGGTCACACTGCCCGCGCGCTTGTTGGTGGAGCGCTGCTTGGCATGATCGACGAGGATGCGACGCATGAGCCGGGCAGCGATGGAGAAGAAGTGCTGGCGATCCGCCCACGGCACATCCATCGCAGTCAGGCGTTCGTACGCCTCGTGCACGATGGCCGTCGCCTGCAGGGTGTGACCGGGCCGCTCGCGCTTCATGAACCGATCGGCGAGCCGGCGCAGTTCGTCGTAGACCAGCGGGGTCAGACGGTCCAGGGCGTCGGCCTGCCCCGAGCGCCAGTCCCGCAGGAGCTGGGTCACTGAACTGGGTCTCGTCATAACGGCGCCTCGTGCGCCTTCTTCATGGGAGGACATTCACCGCGGCTGCGCCGAGCATTACAGCAAGTCTCTGAAAAGTCTAGGGACAGAAGGGTTTCCACGCAGCCCTGGGTGGCTGCTACTGCACCGCAAGATACGCGTCTGCAGCGCTTGCGTGAAACCTTCCCGCAAAGATTTTTGCCAAAAATGAGAATCCGGCCGATCTTTTGTCGCTATTCCTTCAAAGGAGGCCCTTGAGCCTCGACCCTTTTCTGTAACTCAACCAACTGACTCAACCCCCTTGGGAGCATCCCTACATGCGCAGACTCATCGCGGCCGCCCTTCTGGTGACCTTCGGAGTGGGTGTTGTCGGCAGTGCAATTGCCGACAACGTGCCATTCCCGATTCCGCCGAAATTTACCGACAACGTGCCGTTCCCGATTCCGCCGAAGCTCACTGACAACGTGCCGTTCCCGATTCCACCCAAGTAAGCGCCAGCTGTCACGGACGCAGGAATTTCTCAGGAGGATTTGCCGTGTATCGCATGAACAAGGGAAGGATTCGACACGTGCTGGTTGCCACCGCGACCACCTTGGTCCTGGGTGCTGGCCTGGTCCTGGCACAGACTTCGGGCCGCTCCGATCTTTCGGGTCGCCCGACGACGCTCGAGCGCCATCCGCTGTGGGTCCCGGGCGGCGAAGTGCCGATGGCCGCCTACCTGCAGTCGGAACGCGACTCGCTGCCTGCTCCCCCGCGCTGAGGATCCTTCGTAGGGTAGGATCCTGCGCAATCCGCGGTGTGCGGCCGTCGCACACCGCGGTTTCTTTTTCTGCCGCAAGCTGCCGATAATCCCGCCTCCCTGTCAGGCAGGCGGAACCAGGTGCCGAATTTCCCGCGGGTCTTTCCCGGTATCCTCTTTGCTGTTGTTGCGAGTCTGGTCGGCGCCGCCGCAGCGCACGCCGAATGGGTGTCCCGTGAAGAGGCCATCATGGGGACGCGCATCGCGGTGGAACTGTGGGCCACCGACCCCGCGCAGGGCGATGCGCTCATCACCCGCGTCATGAACGAAATGCGCCGGGTCGACGAACTGATGAGCACCTACAAGCCCACCAGCCAGGTGTCGCTGATCAATGCCGAGGCGGCCAGTCATCCGGTGGTCGTGCAGGAGGACCTGTTCGGGCTGCTGCAGACGGCACTCGATTTCTCGCGGATCACCGAAGGCGCGTTCGACATCACCTATGCGAGCGTCGGCTATCTCTACGACTACCGCCGTCACATCAAGCCGACCGACGCGCAGATCGCGCAGGCCTTGCCGGCCATCAGCTACAAGCACGTGATCCTGGACCCGGCGACCCACAGCGTGCGCTTCACGCAACCGGGCGTGCGTATCGATCTGGGCGGCATCGCCAAGGGTTGGGCGGTGGATCGGGGGATCGAGATCCTGCGGGCGAGCGGCGTCACGCACGCGTTCGTCACCGCGGGAGGGGACACGCGCATCATCGGTGATCGCTTCGGCCAGCCCTGGATGGTCGGGATTCGCGACCCGCGCCAGGAAGGCAAGGTGATCGCGCGCATCCCGCTCGTCGATGCGGCCTTGTCGACTTCAGGGGATTACGAGCGGTTCTTCGAGGCAGACGGCGTGCGCTACCACCACATTCTTTCGCCGGCGACCGGCAAGCCGGCGAGCGCGGTTCGCAGCGTGACCGTCATCGGTCCAACGGCCACGCGTACCGATGGGCTGTCCAAGACAATATTCGTGCTCGGCATCAAGGAAGGAATGCGCGTGCTCGACAGTCTCGCTGACGTCGATGTCATCGCCATCGACAAGGACGAGAAGATCTACTACTCGAAGGGGCTGGCGCGGCCAGTAGCGAAGTAGCTAGAACCAGATCGAGGCGAACAGCTGCAGCACGTCGGCCTCGAAACTGTAGAGCGGCTCGGTGCCCGGCGGCGCACTCACGCGGATGTCGCGGAAATCCTTGTAGTCGAACCAGATGTGGTCGTAGCGTACGTTGAGCGTGCCCTTCTGCACGAAGCGCGGTCGTCCGCCCGGGAACTCGTAGGTCGCACCGAAACCGATCGCGTAGCTGTCGAAGGTCGCCAGTTCCTTGTCACGGCCTTCGAAATTCTGCGCGTCCGAGCGCGGGAACAGATCGCTGAAGAAGTCGGCATGGTTCTGCGTGTAGTAGCGCACGTCGGCATCGAAGATCCATTTCTTCTGCCAGGGCATGGTGTAGCCCACATCGGCAGTGTGCGCGACGATGCCCCAGGTATCCGAGTAGTAGCGATATTCCCCGCTCACGGCGGCGCGGAACGGCAGGTAGTACTTGCCGTTGACGGCGAATGCATTGCTGGTGTGCGTGTGCGGATAGATTTCCGCCTGGAAGCTGTAACCGGTGCCGCTGGTCGGATCGAGGTAACGCACCGAGCGGTACGGATTGTTGAGGAATCCTTCGTCGGTGATGGTTTCGAAGGCGGCGCCCACGATCAGGTTCTTGGTGATGATCTGCGATACGCCGACGCTGTACGAGCGCCGGTCGAGCGGCTCCTCGAACGTCGGGTCATTGTTCCGGCGCACCGTGTCCCAGCCGCGCGAGAAGCCGAGCGTCACCGTGGTGAGATCGCCGAACATGTCCTGGCTCAGGCTGAAGGACGCGGTATTGGCGTCGTAGTCGTTTTCCTTGCTGTTGATGTAGTTGAGGCTGTAGGTGGTCTTGCCGCGCAGCGCGTCGACGCCGAGGCTCCACTGTTTGCGTTTTTCCTTGTAGGGGCTGGCGGTGGTGACGACGTCGATTGAGGCGCTCGACACCATGTCCATGTAGTAGTTGCCGACCACCGAGATCTTCTCGAGGAAGGTCTTGCGGACCAGGAGCGAGGGGCCATCGATCTGCACGCCGCCGCCGTCGTAGACGTGGTAGAGCAGGTCGGCACGATCCTCGGGAAGCACGCCCGCGGCCGCGCGCCCGGCGATGCCGATGAGCGCAACCAGGGCCGGGAGCCAATGCAGTCGGTTGCGCATCACCTTAGGAGTCAGACAGACTCCTAGTTACAACCGCAACCGCCGCCGGCGCTGCCGATCGCGCCGCGCGCGCCTTCACGCGCTTCGAACACGTGCGCAATGTACGCCGCGGATACGGGGTCACGATTCAGGGACATGATCGGATCGGCCAGTCGATCGCGCTCGTAGGGCTTCACCCAGGGCTGGATGCCGTTGCAACCGGCAAGCATCAGCAGGATGAGGCCGATTGGACCGAGGGCGAGTCGTCTCATGATGGCTCCCACTTGCGCGCAGCGCGGTCCTTACTCGCGGATCAGCGCGCGGACCTGATCCAGGTAGCCGTTCTCATCACCGGCCTTGTAGCCGCGATGCAGGGAACGGATGTTGCCCTTGCGATCGATGAATACCGAGCTCGGCATGCCGTCCACATTGTAGAGCTTGCTGACCTGGTTTTCGCGATCGAAGAGGATGGGAAAACTCACCGGCGTTTCCTTGAGCCAGTTCGCCGCGCCGGCGGGATCCGGTTCCACATTCACGCCGAGCAGCGTGAAGCCCATCGGCTTGTACTTGCGGTACATCTGTTCGAGGAGCGGCATTTCCGCCCGACACGGACCGCACCACGTGGCCCAGAAGTTGATCATGACGACCTGGCCGCGCAGCTGGTTAAGCGCGAGGCTCTTGCCGCCCATGCCCGCGAGGCTGAAGTTGGGCGCGGGCCCGGAACCGTCGCCAGCGAGCGACAGAGACGTTGCCAGGATGCCGCAGAGCAGGGCGCCCCGCGCGATGCGACCGATTCTATTCACCATGACTGCCCACCCTCCATTGTTGATACTCGGAAAGCGCTAGTTTCCTTCAGAAGAAAACCGTGATTCCGATATGGGCTTCAAGGTTATTGGTCGCCTTGTTACTTCCCAGCAGATCCGTCGCAAAAATGTGATCGCGGAAGTCCAGGTGCAAGGCCAGCCAGTCCGTGGCGAGCACTCTTGCGCCGACGCCGAAATTGACCGTGAACCTGTCCTCCTTCGCAAACCGGGTGCCGCCGATGCCACCGATCAGGTACAGGGCGGAGTTCATGGCGGTCTTCTTGCCGAGGAAGATCTCGCCCGGCAGGAAGTTGTAGCCGAAGGAAATGTTGTAGTAGGTGAAGTCGCGGTTCTCGGTGACGCGAACGTTGGCGAGCTCCTCGATGCTCGAGAGCTCCGCCTCGGTCCGGGCTACCGCCGCTTCGACGAACAGGTCTTCGGCGATGTGGTAGGCGAGCTGTACGCCGTACAGGGGATTGGTGCCGAAGTCCTCGATGCTCATGATGCCGGCGAAAGCGCCGATCTCGAAGTTCTCGGCGTCGATCTTCGGCGGCTTGATCTCGCGCCGCTCCACCTGCGGCACGATGATGCCGCCGGCCTCGCGCTCGGTCTGCGGGATGGAGATCTCCTCGGGGCCGCGATGCGCACAGCCCGCGAGTGCAATGCAAATCAGAAGAAAAAGGCGAACCCGGCTTTCCATTCGTCGATTTCCTCGTTGTCGTTGCGGCTGGTGAACACTACGTAGCTGCGGTATTCGGCGCGGAACATGAAGCGGCGCGTGATGTAGGCGCGCACACCCAGGCCGACGTAACCGACCTGGTCGGTGCGGTCTTGTGACTGCCCGAGCGTGACATTCGGCACGGTATGAATGAAACCGGTGCCGAGCGTGAAGAAGGGCGATGCGCGCCATTCCGGCACGAAGGTGTGCGTGAGCCCGAGCGTCCCGAGGTAGCTGTTGGAGAACTCGCCCAGCACGTGTTCGGCGCCGAGTTCGACCGAGAGCTGGGAATTGAAGGCGAGCGCGCCGTAGATCGAGATGACGCTGGCGCCGCCGAAGTCGCCCGCCAGTACGCCGGCTTCCCAGCGGTGATCCGTGAACGCTTCGCGCGAGCCATCGTTGAAGGCGGTCTGCTCGCCGCCGGGCTGGAGCGTGCGCAGCATCTGCTTGCGATCGACCCAGCCTTCGCGCCGGTCCTCGGTGCGCACTTTGAACCAGTCGGTACGCCGCTTGAGGATTTCGACCGCGGCGCCACGCTCGACGACATGGAATACGGGATAGCCACGACCGGGACCCGTGTGCAGCTCAATGTACGGATCGGCGACGACGACCTGCGCGTACTTCTCGTCAGCACGGGCCTGACCGGCGAGGAGGCAAGTGAGCAGCAGTGCGAGAAGCGGAAGCCACCGCATTCCGTCAATTGAGCGGCGCGGCGAACGGGTTGTTGTAGTACTGGGCGCCAATGTCCAGCCATTCCGCGATCAGTCGCTTCTCCGCGTCGGTCAGAAAAGTCGTGTGGTCCACTGTACCTACGTTGCCATCGAAGCGGCTGAAGAACCGCGTCGAGCCCCGTGCGCTACCGGCAACCATGGACGCAGCCACCGGCACCGTTACCTGTGTCGGCAGACCGGTCACCGGGTCGATCGGACCCGGGACCAGGCAGTCCTGGAGCGCGCCCATGATAAGGCACTGCTGGTTATCGCCAAACAGCAGTTCGCGATATGAGTTGAAATGATCCGCCTGCTCGTTGGAGGGACCATCGCTCAGGTCGAGCTGGCCGGCGGGTATCTGCGTGGCATTCATCGCGTCCTTCGTGCCATGGCAGGTGTTGCACTTATGATTGATGACCACCCCGTTGGCGTCCACGTCCGGAATGCCATCGTTGTTGGCGTCCACCGTGCGGTCGATGCCCCACAGCGGATGAATGATCTTCTCGTAGTTGAGCACGATGCGGCAGTCGGCTGACCACTTGGCCATGCAGGCCGACGTCGTCGGTGCCGTCGTCTTCAGTGCACCGTACCGATAGCTGAAGCTCGGGTCCTTGGCGCGCACCGCCGGATCAGTCCATACGTCATCGAAGATGACGTCCACACTCGGCGAGAGGGCGTTGCAGCTGTCGTTGGCGCAGCTCCAGCGGTCCAGTGTCTGCGCCATCGTGTCGCCCATGTCGGCGAACAGGGCTGGATCGGTGTTCGAGAACGGCTGGCCAGTGGTTGGCGCACCGGGATTGACCGAGGCAAACAGGTTCGAGCGCCCGTGCGAGCGGTTGCCAGTCGTCGCATGGCAACCGTTGCACTCGAGCACTTCGCCGGGCCGCACCTGCAGCCAGTTGTTGTGCCGCGGGCTGATGCGTCGGCCGTTCTTGTCCAGCACCGAGAGGTCGAGCGCGACGTTGGCCGGAACCTTTACGCGCACTGAGCCGTCCGGCTGCACCGGCACATAGCCGAGAATCTCGCGCATGACATTCCCATTGCCGAAGGCCGTGTTGCGGAAGTCGAGCACGTCGCGATCCGGCAGCGAGACCGCCTTTTCGATGCGCAGGAAACGGGCCGGCCGCTGATCGGCGGTGGTCGCACCCGGATTGCGCAGCGCCGCTATGCCGCCGGGCGCCGTATCCGTGCCGTCGATGTCGTAGACGCTGCGGATGTGCAGGATGCCCACCCCGTCGCTCACGAGCGTTGCATCGAGGTCCACGCCGGCGACCTTGTCGAGGATGACCGGCGGCAGCGCGCGCGGCTGCATGGTCACGACGTCGCTGATTAGCACGCCTTCAACCGGCGGCACGACCGGGACCTGTGTGTTGCGGTCCATGTCGTAGATCCAGATCCCATAGAGAGGAGGCGCCGGCTGGGTCGCCGGGTTGGCGAGCCGGTCGTCCGTGCAGGGAACGATGACGTTGTTCTCGAGCACGCGGCACAGACTCCAGCTCAGCAGCATGCGGTTGGTACCGTCCTGCAGCGGGTACACGCTGCTGAACAGGCCGCCGCGCGATGGGCGAGTCGGATCGGTCTGCACTTCGTTGACTGTGGCCGGGACCTGCGCAGGGCCCGACAGCACGCCGACGTTGGGCAGTGTCGGCTGGTTGTTCTCGACGTAGTTGGCGGTCTCGATGTTGACCAGATCGCCGCCGAACAGCGTGCCGGCGAACGGCCGGATCAGGGACATCACGCGCCCGTTCAGCAGTTGGCGCGCCTGCAGGAATTGAATGTCCGGGGCGCCGGCGGTGGCGCTCGCGTGGCTGTGCCTGCCGTAGAGCAGTTCGAGACCCGTGCCATCCGGGTTGACCCGATACAGGCTCATCTCGTCATTGCCGCGCGAGTGATCCCAGCGGGTGAATAGCACTTGCCCGTTGGCGAGCACCGACGGATCGAGGTCGTTGCTCTGATTGAAGGAGATCTGGTGGATGTCGCTGCCGTCGGCGCTCATGACGTGCAGCACGAAGGCGTCCTGGTTGCGATCCTCATCCTGTGCTGCGAACTGCGGCTTGCCTTCATCGAGCAGGATGGCGCGCGACTGTCGCTGGCGCGTCGAGGAAAAGACGATGCGTCCGTCCGGGAGATAATGAGGAGCGACGTCGTGTCCTTCGCTCGCCACGGTGTCCGAAGGAATCACGCGCCGCAGCGTGTCGGTCGGATGGTCGTATTCCCAGATGGCCCACTTCGGCAAGTCCGCTTCGTCCGCGTCCGGGTCGAAGGGCCCGCGCATGGCGAAGATCAGCTTGGTGCCGTCGTAGGACGCCTCGATATCACGCACGTCCCATTGCTCGGTATCGCCGGTGATGCGCTGGGTGATGTTTTGCTCCGGGGCGCTGGCCGAGGCGCGATCACGCAGGTACAGATCCGCGTCCACGTTGAAAGTGCGCATGACCTTGGCGTTGTCTTCGAGCTGCATCGCCATCGGGTCGGTCGGCAGAGTCCGCTTCACGTATGCGAGCGCGAAATCGACCGTCGCGGGGTCCGGTCCCTGGCCGCTGCCAAGGCTGGGACCGCCGCCGCCGCTGCAAGCGACCAGGGTCAGGGTGCAGAGCGCAAACGCTGCGGCGCTCCCGGCGGCCCGTGCCGCGCCGGCTGCATCGTTACGTTTGCCATTCCTCTTCATCATGCTCATCCCGGATCCGGGTTCGGATCCGCCTCCGTGTCGGCCCTTGGGGGCCGGCCTTCTTTAACTCATTCGCGGTTCGCGAAGTGCGCGCCGCGTGAACGTCATCACAGTTCGCGAAAGTCGTCGTACTCACTTTGCCTCGCGAATCACGACAGCGACGCAACGTAATGCTGTCGGGACCACCGTGCGCGCTTCACGTTGTGACTCCGGTCACGCGCCCGAGCGTCGCCGCGCGCACTTTGCCGACACGCTGCGGAGACTGGAAAAACAGCCATTTCCTCACTCTTCAGTCGCGCGCGGAAACGGCCTCACCTGGTGCGGCGCGCGTCGATGCTTATACACGCGCGTGAAGTGCCGCGTAATGTCGCCAAGGGGAGACGTCAGCTTCCTGAGACATTACGGCGAGCCTCGGACGGTGGGTATATTTCGGCCCGACGCGAAGCCACCTTGAGTGGACCTGGGATGGAAGTCATGCACACGAGGACGCCCATGAATACGGCGACACAACGCCCAGCGCGGCGCGCAGCCGCGATCAGTGCAGCCCTGAGTGGCTGCCTGCTGACTGTGTTGGCCGCGACAGCCGTCGCGGGCCCACGCGAGCAGGCCAAGCGCATCCACGATCGCCTGGTGGGCACACCGCCGAGCGATGCGGTTCTCGACCAGATGGCGACCATGATCCCGGGCGATCCGGTTGGTGCCGCTCTGCTCGCGATAGACAAGACGCGCCCCACCGCGAGCGGCTTCTACAACGTGACGCTGAAGAACTTCGCGACGCCGTGGACCAACCGCGACCAGACCGTGTTCGCGCCGCTCAACGACTACACCGCGACCGTCATCGGCATGGTGCGCGATGACGTGCCGTTCAATACGGTGCTGTCTGCCGACCTGCTGTATACCGGGACGGGCATTTCGCCAGGCTACTCCGCCAGCAATAACGATCACTACGAGACGATGGAGAACCAGGGTGCGGACCTGCGCACGGTCCTTGCGCCTCAGCCGCAGTCGGCACTGACCGGCGTTCCGTCCTCGGCCACCGCCGGAGTGATCACCAGCCGCGCCGCGGCGCAGGCCTTCTTCATCGCCGGCACCAACCGCGCGATGTTCCGCTTTACGCTGCTCAACCACCTGTGCCATGAGATGGAACAGGTGCACGATACGTCGCGTCCGCCGGACCGGATCCGCCAGGACGTGAGCCGCAGCCCGGGCGGCGACAGCCGCGTGTTCCTCAATAACTGCATCGGCTGCCACAGCGGCATGGACCCGATGGCGCAGGCCTTCGCCTATTACAACTTTGACGACACCCAGGGCCGGCTCGTGTACACGGCGGGCCAGGTGCAGCCGAAGTACCACATCAACTCCGACAACTTTAAGCCGGGCTTCGTGACGCCCAGCGATCACTGGGACAACCGCTGGCGGCAGGGACCGAACTCGCTCCTCGGCTGGTCGGACACGCTCCCGGGCACTGGCGATGGCGCCAAGTCACTGGGCCAGGAGTTTGCAGCCAGCGACGCCTTCGCTGCCTGCCAGGTCGAGAAAGTATTCCGCAACGTCTGCTTCCGCGATCCGAGCGACAAGACCGACCGTGACGAGGTCGGGCGCATCGTCGGTGTCTTCAAGGCGAACAACTACAGCCTGAAGCGCGTGTTCGCCGAAGCAGCCGTCTACTGCAAGGGCGATTGAGGGAGACGACCATGAGCTCATCGGTCATCAACACTCGGGACTTTCCGGCGACGCGGATGCTGCGTGCCGGGTTCCTGGCCGCGCTGGCGGCATTCGCTCTGGCGGCTTGCAGCGGCAGCGGTCCGGCCACCGAAGCCAACCCGGTCACGACGCCACCGAATCAGCCGACGTATGCAGGCCCGCCGCCGGCGACCGCCGACGTGCAGGCGTTCCGCATCAACCTGTGGGACAACATCAAGGCCACCAACCGTTGCGGCCAGTGCCACACGGTCGGCGGCCAGACGCCGATGTTTGCCCGTCAGGACGACGTGAACCTTGCCTACGACGCTGCTAACACGGTCGTGAACCTGACCGACCCGTCGCAGTCGCGGATGGTGCTCAAGGTCGGCGGCGGCCACAACTGCTGGCTCAGCTCGCCATCCGCATGCGCGGACATCCTCACGACCTGGATCACGAACTGGGCCGGTGCCGCGGCCGGCACGGGCACGCAGATCAAGTTGCTGCCCCCGCCGGTCAAGGACGTCACCTCGAGCCGCAACTTCCCGGACACGCCGCCGCCCGCGTATGCGGGCGTGCACAACCTGCTGACCCAGTTCTGTTCGCGCTGCCACACCTCGGCGGCCGCGACACCACAGTCACCGTTCTTCGCGGCTGCGGACATCGACGAGTCGTATGCCGCGGCCAAGACCAAGATCAATCTCGACCTGCCGGCACAATCGCGCCTGGTCGTGCGCCTGCGCGACGAGTTCCACAACTGCTGGGCGACGACGGCCGGCGGCCAGCCGGACTGCCCGGGCAGCGCCGCGCGCATGCAGACAGCGATCGAGGCGCTGGCGGTGGCGATCCCCGTCACGCCGATCGATCAGAGCCTGGTGATCAGCAAGGCACTCACTTTATTTGACGGTACGGTCGCGAGCGGCGGCAGCCGCTTCGACGGCAATGCGATTGCCAAGTGGGAGTTCAAGACCGGCAGCGGTCCGACGGCTTTTGACACCAGCGGCGTCGAGCCCGCCATCAACCTCACGCTTTCAGGTGACGTCACCTGGGTCGGCGGCTGGGGCATCAACGTCAAGACCGGAGGCAAGGCGCAGGGCACGACTGGTGCCAGTAAGAAACTGCACGATCTCATCACCGGCACCGGCGAGTATTCGCTGGAAGCCTGGGTCGCGCCCGCCAACGTGATGCAGGAGGACGCGAACATCATCAGCTACTCGGGCGGCAACATGGCGCGCAACTTCACGCTCGCCCAGCAGCAGTACCAGCTCGACTTTGCCAATCGCAGCTCGGCGACCGACGCGAACGGCTCGCCCTCTCTGGTGACCGACGCCGACGATGAAGACCTGCAGGCGACGCTGCAGCACATCGTCGTGACTTTCGACCCGGTCAATGGGCGGCGCGTCTACGTGAACGGCGCGGACACGGGCGATCGCGACGCAGCGGGCAACGCGAGCCTGAGCGACTGGGATGACACGTTCGCCTTCGTGCTCGGCAACGAAGTGTCGGGCAACCGCCAGTTCACCGGCGTGTACCGCCTGGTCGTGATCCACAACCGCGTGCTCACCCCGGCGCAGATCCAGCAGAATTTCGCCGCCGGCGTCGGCGAGCGCTACTTCCTGTTGTTCAACGTCACTGCTCTCGTCAACGTGCCGCAGAGCTACATCATGTTCGAGGTGAGCCAGTACGACAGTTACAGCTACCTCTTCAACAAGCCGACCTTCGTCAGCCTGGATCCGAACGCACGGCCGGGCGCCAGCATCACGCTCAAGGGGATGCGCATCGGTGAAAACAGCATCGAGCTGCCGGTCGGCCAGGCGTATCGGACGCTGGACACGACCATCAGCGATTCGCAGTACACACCGGCGACGGGGCAGCCGCTGGCGAGCATCGGCACCATCGTTTCCCTGGAGAAGGGACCGATGGATGACCTGTTCTTCCTGAGCTTCGACCAGCTCGGCTCGCACCTGAACGTACGGACCGACCCCACACCGCCGACTCCCGCGGATCCGCCCAATGTTGCACGGCCTTCGGACATCGGTGTGAAGACCTTCGACGAGATCAATGCGTCGATGGCCGCGATCACCGGCGTGAGCCCGAACGCGACCAGCGTCAAGGCGACTTACGACACGGTGAAGCAGCAGCTGCCGACCGTGGAGAACATCCAGGCGTTCCTCGCCTCGCACCAGGTGGCGATCGCGCAGATGGCGATCTCCTACTGCAGCGCGCTGGTCGATGACGCGACCAAGCGGACGCAGTTCTGGGGCGTCGACCCCCTCGGCCCCGGGACCACGACCGCGCAGGTCGTCAATCCGCTGGTCAGCAAGGTGTTGGGAGTCAATCTGCAGTCGCAACCGGACACGGCAAGCGTAAGTAACGAGTTGACGACACTGTTCTCGACCAAGTTGTGCACTGGCGCCTGTTCAGATCCGCAGCGCATCAAGGTGAAGGCCACCTGTGCCGCGGCCCTGGGCAGTGCAGTCACGACCGTGCAGTAGGCAAGAGTACTTCCGAGGATACGAGCCATGATCAAACGTGGGAAAAAACGCGCTCTCGGACTCGACGAGCCGTTGCGTCACCAGAACCACAGGAAGCCCGTCACGCGCCGAGACTTCCTGGCGCAGGGCTTCCTGACCGGGTCGGCGACCGTGATGGCGCCGAGCATTCTCGGCCTGCTGCTCAATCCGCGCATGGCGCACGCGCTTTCGCAGGACATCATCGATCTGAAGGCGCTGTGCAATATCACCGCGGGGGCCGGCAAGATTCCCTTCATCTGTTTCGACCTCGCGGGTGGCGCGAACATTGCCGGGTCGAATGTGCTCGTGGGGCAACAGGGAGGCCAGCTCGACCTGCTGTCCACGGCCGGCTATTCGAAACTCGGCTTGCCGGGCAACATGACGCCGGCCAGCTCGACGACCAATTTCGTGAATACGCAGTTCGGCCTGGCGTTCCACAGCGACAGTGCGTTCCTGCGCGGGATGTTGACGCGCGCTTCGGCAACGACCATGGCGCGTGTGAATGGAGCGGTGATCCCGGCACGGTCCGAAAACGACACCGGCAACAACCCGCATAATCCGATGTACGGCATCGCCAAGGCCGGTGCCAAGGGCGAGTTGCTCACGCTCATCGGTTCGCAGAGTTCCGACTCGGGCGGCAACTCGATGGCGCCCGCAATGATGATCGATCCGACGGTGCGCCCGACCAAGATCGACCGCACGACCGATGCCAAGGGCCTGGTCGATACCGGCGAGCTCGCAACCTTGCTTCCCCAGGCAGACACCGTGTCGGTCATGGAATCGATCGAACGCATCAGCAAGATGAAGCTCGACAAGGTCAGCACCAAGCTCGACGCTCCGGCCTTGACCGGCCCGAATGACGATGCGGCGAAGCAGCTGGCGCAATGCGGTTACGTCAAGACGGCTTACCTCGCTGAATCATTCGGCAGCCCTACGGCCGTCGATCCGTCAGCGGATGTCGATATCAAGGGCGGAGCCGGGATCTTTACCGACGCCGAGTACACGGGCGAGCGCGAATTCGAAAAGACCGCCTCGGTCATGAAGCTGGTGGTCGAAGGACGCGCTGGCGCGGGAACCATCTCGATGGGCGGTTTCGACTACCACACCGGAGACCGTTCAACCGGCGAGGCTCGCGATTTTCGTGCAGGCGTATGCATGGGCGCGTGCCTCGAGTTTGCGGCGCGCCGCGGCGTACCGCTCATGATCTACGTGTTCAGCGATGGCTCTCTGTCGAGCAACGGCATGATTGACAGCTCAACCGGTGGACGCGGCAAAGGCGTGTGGACTGGCGACAACCAGTCGACGGCCGCTTCGTTCTTCATGGTTTTCGATCCAAAGGGTCGGCCGACCGCCACTCGGCAGCAGATCGGTTACTACCGTGCGAGCGGTGACGTGGAAACCGCGTCCCATCCGGGCGCCAACGCAGTCAACCTGCTGGTCGAGACCGTGATCCTGAACTACATGGCATTGCACGGCGAACAGGGCAATTTCGCGAACGTGTTCCCGAACCACGGCCTCGGCAGTCCGGCGCTGCGCGATAGCCTCACGGCATTCGGCGCGATCGTGAACGGCAAGATCGGCGCCTGACTCGACGCCTAGCTCGTCTTACACGCAGTTGCGCTGTGGCGCCGCGTGCGCCACATCGCGCAGCTGTCGCCAAGCGGCGACTGCGGGACTGTGCACGCGGTCGCGTATTATGTCCGCCCGGCGTGTAAGCTCCTTCACTCGCGTGCCGGAGGCTGGAGTCAGCGAGATGGTGCGGATGCTCTCCTTTCGCAGTTCATTCACTGTGTTCACAACGCGCGTCAGGCGAACCGCTGCCTGCCTGCGCAGTCTGGGCACGGCAGTGCTCTTCGGCGCACTGCTCGCGTCGAGCAGCGCACACGCCGATCTCGCCGGGACCACGGCGCCCGATTTCGTCCTGAAGAGTCTCGCCGGCACCAACCTGCGCCTGTCGGAATACCTTGGCGAAGTCGTGATGCTGAATTTCTGGGCGAGCTGGTGCGGCTCGTGCCGCCAGGAAATGCCGCAGCTCGATCGTCTCTATGCAACGTATCGCAGCGCCGGTTTCGTCGTGCTGGGCGTCAACGTGGACGACGACACGACGCGCGCCGTGGATGTCGCCAACGCGCTCAAGGTTTCCTATCCGGTGCTGCTCGATCCTCGCAAGAGCGTGGCGCCAAAGTACCGGCTCGATGAGCTGCCGATGAGCGTGCTGATCGATCGTTCGGGCGTGGTGCGCTTCGTACACAGCGATTACCAGGCGGGCAAGGAGCAGCCCTACGTGGCGGAACTGCGTCGCCTGCTGAACGAGTAAGCACTCGTGCAACATTCTCCCATCATCATCGACGAGGTGCCGGAAGTGCGATTGCTTCAATTGTGGCGCGCGGGTGCGCTGTCGCTCGCGCTGCTGTGCTCGGCCGCGGTGCTGGCCGCTGACGCGCCGGCAGCGAATCCGCCGGCTGCCAGCGCAGCGGCACCTGCCGCGGCAGCTACAACTCCCGCACCCGCTGCCGGTGGCGACTTCAAGAGCCTCGACCAGGAAGTGCAGTCCCTCAAGACCGAAGTGGTCGAGCTCAACAAGGATCTGTTCGTGCTCGAGGAAGAGTTGCTGTTCCCGGCGAACACGCAGATCGCGGTGTTCGTGTCCCTCGACGTCGGCGACTTCTTCGCGGTCGATTCGGTGACGCTCAAGATCGATGACGATGAAGTCGCGAATTACCTCTACACGCAGCGTGAGGCCGAAGCGCTGATGCGCGGCGGCGTGCACCGCGTGTACCTCGGGAACCTGAAGGTCGGCAAGCACGAGCTGGTCGCTTTCTTCACCGGCAAGGGCACGCACGAGCGCGACTACAAGCGCGGCGCGACGCTCAACTTCGACAAGGGCATCGGCGCCAAGTATCTCGAGCTCAAGATCAGCGACCGGGTGCGCAAGATGCAGCCCGAGTTCATCGTCAAGGAGTGGGAGTAGGGCGTGCGCTTGTGGCGCGCAACGATCGCGGGACTCGCCCTGGGTGTGCTCGCGGGGCGCGTAACCGCAGCTGAGACGCCGGCGGCGACGCCTGCGCCCGCTCCCAGCGCATATGCACCCACATCGACTGCACCACCGAGCGGCACATTGGCGCCGACCAAGATCAAGGATCTCTACTACGGTGATGTCCTGTTCTATTTCTACCAGGACGATTTCTTCGGGGCGCTGACGCGCCTGCGCGCGGCCCAGGAGAAGGGTCGTGTTTCGCACCACGCCGACGAAGCCGAACTGCTGCTCGGCGGCCTGTGGCTTTCCTACGGCGAGCACATCGAGGCCGGCAAGATCTTCGAGCGGCTGCTGGCGCGCAATGTCTCTCCCTCGGTCGCCAATCGTGCGTGGTACTACCTCGGCAAGATCTGGTACCAGCGCGGCTACTGGTCGCAGGCCGAGGGCGCGTTGCGCAAGATCAAGAGCGAGCTGCCGCCGCGCCTGGAAGGCGAGAAACGCAACCTGCTGGCGCAGGTGTTGATCCAGCAGGGTCGCTATGACGATGCGATCGCCGAGCTCAATGGCTGGCGTGGCCCGCCGGACTGGACGGCATACGCGCAGTTCAACCTCGGCGTC
The DNA here is from genome assembly GCA_035644435.1 of Steroidobacteraceae bacterium. GTDB lineage: Bacteria > Pseudomonadota > Gammaproteobacteria > Steroidobacterales > Steroidobacteraceae > DATBVX01. Next base: position 27,235 of record DASQOO010000056.1, read on the forward strand.
GCGCTGCTGCGCAAGGGGCGCATGAACGATGCGGCGACGCTGCTCGACGGCGTCGGGCGCATGGCGACCAGCGACGAAGAGCTGCTCGCGCTGCGCGACAAGGCGAACCTCGCGCTCGGCTATGCGTACCTGCAGGCGGACCAGCCGGCGAACGCGAAGCCGCCGCTGCAGCGAGTGCGCCTGCAAGGAGTGCAATCCAACAAGGCGCTGCTCGCCGTTGGCTGGGCGGATTCAGCGGAGCAGAAATACAAGGACGCGCTCGTGCCCTGGATGGAGCTGCACGGACGCAATCTCCTCGATGCTGCGGTCCAGGAGTCGTACCTCGCAGTGCCGTACGCGTTCGCCAAGCTCAATGCCAATGCGCAGGCCGCCGACTACTACAACACCGCCATCCGTTCCTATAGCGACGAGTCCAGTCGCATCGATGAGTCGATCGCAGCGATCCGCAGCGGCAAGCTCCTCGATACGCTGATCACTCAGGATCGTGAGGGGCGCCACGGCTGGTTCTGGCAGCTGGAGAACCTGCCGCAGGCGCCGGAGTCGCGTTATCTCTACCACCTGCTCGCCGGCAACGAGTTCCAGGAGGGATTGAAGAATTACCGCGACCTCAACTTCATGCAGCGCAACCTCGCGGAATGGTCGCGCAGCCTGGTGGCGTTCGGTGACATGGTCGATACGCGGCAAGCCGCCTACGAGCAACGCCTGCCGAAGATCGATGCCAGCCTGTCCGGCGTCGACCCGACGGAACTGCAGGACAAGCGAGTCGAGCTCGAGTCACGACTCAACGCGGCGGAACACGGCGACGATATCGTGGCTCTCGGCACCGCGCATGAGCAGGAGATGTGGTCGAAGATCTCATCCATGGAAGATGCGCTCGCGGCGCAGCCCGATGACCGCTCGCTCGACGAGACGCGCGAGAAGGTGCGCTTGCTGAAGGGCGTGCTCTCCTGGCAGATGAATGAGAGCTACAAGGCGCGCATATGGACCACGCGTCGCAGCCTGAAAGACCTCGACCTCGCGCTGCGCGAGATGGAAAAGCGCTGGCTGCGTGTGCAGCAGGCGCGCGACAGCTTTCCGAACGACACCGCCGGCTTTGCGACGCGCGTAGCAGCGTTGAAGCCGCGCATCGATGCGCTGAATACCCGGCTGGCTGCTGCCGGCCGCGCCCAGGGCGACTACCTCGCCGCAATCGCGGTCAAGGAGCTCGAGACGCAGAAGGAACGGCTCGCCACCTACCAGGTGCAGGCACGCTTTGCGCTCGCGACGATCTACGACCGCGCCGCTAACACGGGCAAGGGGAGCAGCCCATGAGACTGCGCGTCGCGGCACTGATCGGCTCGATGGGCTTGCTCGCCGCCGGACCGGTATGTGCCGGCAAGCCGAAGAACCCGCAGCCGACGATCGGTGACCTCACCGGCCGGCAGGTCGAGGTTCAGACCAACAAACCCGTCGATGCGGGCGCCAACCGCGCGATGGAAAACTATCGCGAGTTCCTCAACCTGAAATCCAACGATCCTGCCTTGCGCGCGGAGGCGATGCGCCGCCTCGGCGATCTCAATCTCGAAGCGAGCGAAATCGAGCGTGGCGAGCGTGAGCAGACCTCAGCCGACGCCCTGCAGTCGGGCGAAGCGATCAAGCTCTACACCACGCTGCTCGAATCCTATCCCGACTATCGCCAGAGCGATGGCGTGCTCTATCAACTGGCACGCGCCTATGAGAGCAACGGACAGCCCGAACAGGCTCTCGATGCACTGGATCGGCTGGTCAGCCGCTTCCCTGCCAGCCCGCTCATCGATGAGGCGCAGTTTCGGCGCGGCGAAATCCTGTTCAGTGCCAAGCGCTACCCGGAAGCGGAGCGCGCATACGCGGAAGTGATCCGCCGCGGCCCGCAATCGACCTTCTACGAGCAGAGCCTGTACAAGGACGGCTGGGCGCTGTTCAAGCTGGCGAAGAGCGATGAGAGCCTCGCTTCGTTCGGCAAGCTGCTCGATCGCAAGCTGGTCGATCCCAAGGATCGGCACAAGATCGTTGACATGCAGACCCTGTCGCGACCGGAGCGCGAACTGCTCGACGACACCTTCCGGGTCACGAGCATCACCTTCTCCTATCTCGATGGCGCCAAGTCGATCGACGAGTTCGTCGCGAAACGCAACAACCCGCCGTATTCCTACCTGCTCTATTCGGCGCTCGGTGACCTCTACATCACCAAGGAGCGCTACCAGGACGCCGCGCAGACCTACGAGGCGTTCGTGAAGCGCGATCCGATCGATCCGAATGCACCGCTCCTGCAGGTGCGTGCCATCGAGGCGTACCGCAAGGGCGGCTTCGCGTCACTGGTTCTCGCAGGCAAGGAGCAGTTTCTCGAGCGCTATGGCTTCGGCACGCCGTTCTGGGCAGGTCGCGAGCGCGCGCAGTTCCCCGCGGTGGTGGCAGAGCTCAAGAGCAGCGTGAAGGAGCTCGCGCAGTATCACCACGCCGAAGCGCAGAAGACCAAGAAGCAGTCCGAATACATGCTGGCCGCGCGCTGGTACCGGAGTTACCTCGACTGGTTCCCGAATGAGCCTGAATCCGCCGACAGCAACTTCCTGCTGGCTGAGGTGCTGTTCGAAGCGCACCAGTACAAGGATGCGACCAAGGAATACGAGCGTACGGCGTATGCCTATCCGTTCAATGCGCGCTCGGCAGAAGCCGCCTATGCGGCCCTGCTGAGCTACGATGCCTACGAAAAGCAGCTCACCGACCCGTCGCAGGTGGCGGAAAAGCAGGCCTGGCATGCGGCGAGCGTGGAGAGCGGGCTGAAGTTCGCGACCACCTATCCGCAGCACAAGGAAGCGGCGACGGTGCTGACGCGCACGGCGCGCGAGTTGTTCGAGATCAAGGATCTGGACCGTGCGGTCGACACTGCACAGAAGGTGCTCGCGCTGCAGCCACCGGTCGATGCAGCGAAGCAGCGCACTGCGCTCACCGTCATCGCCCATTCGCGCTTCGATCAGGCGCGCTATGCGGAAGCCGAAGCGGCCTACATACAACTGCGCGCGGTGATCCCGCCCGGTGACAAGGAGCAGAAGGAAATCACCGAGAAACTGGCCGCGTCGGTATACAAGCAGGCCGAGGCAAAGAAGGCGGCGGGCAATGCCGCGGGCGCGGTCGATGACTTCCTGCGCGTCGCGCAGGTCGCTCCGGATTCCAGCATTCGGCGCAACGCCGAGTACGACGCCGCCGCGGCGCTCGTCACGATGAAGGCATGGCCGCGCGCGATCGAGGTGCTCGAAGGGTTCCGGCGCAACCACCCGCAGGATCCACTGGTCGCCGAGACAACGCGCAGTCTCGCCGTGGCGTACACGGAGACCGGGCAATCCGCGCGCGCCGCCGCGGAGTTCGAGCGCATTGCCGATACGCCCACTGAAACCGCGGAGCTGCGTCGCGAAGCCCTGTCGCGCGCTGCCGATCTGTACCTGAAGTCGAACGACCGCGCCGGTGCGATCCGCAGCTACACCAAGTTTGTCGAGCGCTTCTCTGCCCCGCTCGACCCGGCGATGGAAGCGCGCCAGCGGCTCGCCGACATGGCGGCCGCGACCAACGACATCAAGGAGCGCGACCGCTGGCTGCTGAACATCATCGACGCCGATCGCGAGGCGGGCGCGGCGCGCACGGAACGCAGCAAATATCTCGCCGCCAAGGCCACGCTTGTATTTGCGGAGCCCTCCGGTGCCGCGTTCGCGCTCATCAAGTTGAGCGCGCCACTCAAGAAGAACCTGGCGCTCAAGAAGGATGCGATGGAGCGGGCGCTCACCGCCTATGGCAAGGCCGCCCAATACGGCGTCGCCGAAGTGACCACCGCGGCGACCTACCAGATGGCCGAGCTGTATCGCACGCTCGCCAAGGACCTGATGGAGTCGGAGCGGCCGAAGAACCTGAGCGCGGACGAGCTCGAACAATACGACGTGCTGCTCGAGGAGCAGGCGTTCCCGTTCGAAGAGAAGGCGATTTCGATCCATGAAGCGAATGTCGCGCGCGCCAGCGAGGGCGTGTACGACGAGTCGGTGCGCAAGAGTTTCGAAGCGCTGGCCAAGCTGAAGCCCGCGCGTTATGCGAAGGCGGAGATCGGTGCGGATTTCGTCAAAGAACTGCGCTGAAGCGCTGAGCCTCGGGCTCGCGCTTCTCATCGCCGGCTGCGCCAGCGCGCCGCCACCGGCGCCCGTGCCTGCGCCGGCGGCAACGGCAGTGCCCGCCGAGCCCGTCATTCCGGAACGCGCCACGCAGCAGTTCAACCAGGCGGTCGCGTTGCTCCAGGCCGGCAAGCTCACGGATGCGGAACTGGAACTCAAGCAGCTGACGCTCGCTTACCCGGAATACCCGGGACCGTACGTGAACCTCGGACTACTGTATGAGCGGGCCGGCAAGTTCGACGAAGCCGAGAAGGCGCTGCGGGAAGCCACTCGGCACGGCATGCCGAGCGCGCTCACCTACACCGAGCTGGGTGTGGTGTATCGACAGCTGGGCCGCTTCAAGGACGCCGAGAGCGCTTATGGAGAGGCTATCAAGATCGATCCGAATTACGCGGCCGCGCACTTGAACCTGGGCGTGCTCTGCGACTTGTATCTGCAGCAGCCGCAGCGAGCACTCGAATCCTTCGAGCGCTACATGCAGCTGTCGGGAAACAGCGACAAGCGGGTTGCGACCTGGATCGCGGAACTGAAGAAGCGCGTCGGCTCCAATCCCCAGCCGCAGACTGCTGAGGCTTCACCATGACCCGCCTACGTAGCGCAATTCTTGCGGGCGCGCTGTTGTGCGCATTCGCTGTCGCAGCTCAGACGGTGCCTCCGGCCGATGAGCGTGAATCGGCCATGCCCCAGGCCCAGACCAGCGAACCTGCACCCGCGCCGCCGCCGCCCGCCGCAGAGACGCCTGCGCCCGCCAGCGACAGCGCCGCCGAACCCGCAGCTGCCCCACAAGCGGCGCCTGCAGAGACGAAGCCCGCCGCTGCACGCGGTTCGTTCAAGACCATGGATCGGATCGAACTGGAGAGTTCAGCGGTCACGGGCAATCGTGAACTGCCGAAGGTGCTCTACATCGTGCCGTGGAAGAAATCCGACATGGGCGACCTCATCGGACGCCCGGCGAACAGCCTGATCGACGAAGTCCTGGCCCCTGTGGACCGCGATGTCTTCAAGCGCCAGATCGAATATTACGCAACGCTCAATGCTGAGACCGCGGCGGCGCCGCAACCCGCGCCGCCGAATGCAGCTCCGCCGCACTGAGCAGCGCAACGGTTTTTGAGGAGGAGACCCGTATGGACCTTTATGCCCACATAGTCCGCTTCTTCCAGGGAGGCGGCTTGTTCATGCTACCCATCGCCATCGTCGCAGCCCTCGGAGTGGCGATCGCGCTCGAGCGCTACATCTACCTGTCGATCGTCGGTCTGCGTAATCGCAGCCTGTGGAACGACCTGACGCCGCTGCTGGCGCAGGGCGATTTCAAACGGGCCGTGTCGATCACGTCGAAATCCGACGCCGCGATCGGCACGATTCTCAACTACGGACTCTCGCGCATCCAGTCGGCGCGCCGCCGCGACGACATCGAGAAGGCGATGGAAGAGAGCCTGATGGAGATCGTGCCGCGGCTCGAGAAACGCACGCACTACCTCGGCACCTTCGCCAACATGGCGACGCTGCTCGGCCTGCTCGGCACCGTGATCGGTCTGATCAGCGCCTTCGCCGCGGTCTCGACGGTGAATCCCGCCGAGAAGGCCAACCTGCTCTCGTCGAGCATCTCGGTGGCGATGAACTGCACCGCGTTCGGCCTGATGGTGGCCGTGCCGCTGGTGCTGATCCACGCGGTGCTGCAGACCAAGACGACGCAGCTGGTGGACAGCCTGGAAATGGCTTCGGTGAAGTTCCTGAACAGCATCACCGAGCGGCGTGGCGATCTGGCGCCCGCCACCTGAGTCTCTCAGTCAGCTAAAGGCATCCAGCCATGTATTCGACGCGACAGGCACGCGCGCGGCTGATCCGCCGCCTGCGCCGTGACAACGGCGAGGCCCTCAACCTCGTCCCGATGATCGACATCTTCACGGTGCTGGTGACGTTCCTGCTGATGACGGCGGTGTTCTACCGCACGGTGATCCTGGAGCTCAATCTGCCGACGGCGCAGAACGACTCCACGCCACCGCCGGCGCTGCAGCTCGAAGTCATGGTGCGCAAGGCCAAGATCCAGGTCGCCGATCGGGGCTCAGGTCTCCTCCAGGAGTTCCCGAACGGCGTCCAGGGCTATGACCTCAATGCATTGTCGGTCTTCTTGCAGCGCGTGAAGCAGCGATTCCCGAGCAAGCTCGATGCGACCATCCTGCTCGAGCCGGATATCCCCTACGACACGCTGGTGCAGGTGATGGATGCGGTCCGCGTGGTGGACCAGAAGCAGGGCGAGCGCACCGTGCAGGCGGAGCTGTTCCCCGAGATTTCTATCGGAGATGCGCCGCTATGAGACTGTCCAGTCGCGCCAAGCGAATGATCGTGCACCAGGAGCGCAACCGCGCCGGCGTGTCGCTCAACCTGATTCCGATGATCGACATCCTCAGCGTGATGGTGTCGTTCCTGCTGGTGTATTCCACCGAGGTGGAGGTACTGCAGAACACCAAGGGCATCGAGATCCCCGAGTCCGTGGCGGAGCAGAAGCCGCGCGAGACGGTGGTGATCATGGTCACGCGCGATGAGCTGCTGGTGCAGGGCCAGCCGATTGCGCGCATCGCGGACATCGAGAAGATGCAGGGCACGATCATCAGGCCGCTCAAGGCGGCGCTCGAGCGGCCTACCGTCGCGATGCCACGCAAGGTGCTGGAACGGGACATTGCCAACCGTGAGCTCACGATCATGGGTGACAAGACGGTGCCCTACAACGTGCTCAAGAAGGTCATGGCGACCTGCACCGACGCGAACTTCGGCCGCATCTCGCTCGCGGTGCTGCAGAAGGACAAGCCCGTTGCGGTGGCGCAGAACCCGTAACGGCGCGCAGTAGCAATGCTCAGACCTTACTTCCGCGAGTTCGAACTGCCCTGGAGCGTAAGCGACGAGGAGCGCGAGCGCTTTCGCAAGATCCTGTTGTGGGTCATGGGGATCGTCCTGCTGCTCGCCATCCTGATTCCGCTGCTGCCGCTCCCGCAGCGCAAGGAGTCGGCGGAAGAACAGATACCGCCCCGGCTCGCGAAGCTGATGCTCGAGAAGAAGGAGCCCCCACCCCCGCCGCCGCCTCCGAAAGAGGAGCCGAAGCCGGAGGTGAAGAAGGAGCCGAAGCCGGAGCCCAAGCCCGTGGATCGGCAGCAGGAAGCGCGCAAGAAAGTGGCGGTCGCCGGGCTCCTGCCGTTCAAAGACGAGCTGGCTGACCTGCGCGATAACCGCATGGTGGATATCGCGACGGCGAATCGTCCGCTCACCGACGCGGCGCGTGCGGGCGATCTCGCCCAGCGCTCGATGATCACTTCGAAAGTGGGCCAGGGGAGCGGTGGCATCAACACCGCCTCGCTGAGTCGCGGATTTGGCGGTGGTGGCGGCGGCCTGACTGGTCGCGCCACTACGACGGTTTCGAGCGGTATCGGCCAGGGCGATCCGAAGGCCGTGCGCAGCGGCAGCGGGCAGAAGGCCTCGCGCAGCCGCGAAGAGATCGAGCTGGTGTTCGACAAGAACAAAGGCGCGATCTACGCCCTGTACAACCGCGCGCTGCGGGACAAGCCGGAGCTGCAGGGCAAAGTGGTGCTGGAGTTGACGATCGCGCCGTGGGGCGAGGTGACCAATTGCCGTGTGGTGTCGAGCGATCTCAACGACCCGGACCTCGAACGCAAGCTGATCGCACGCGTGAAGCTGTTCCGCTTCGAGGATCGCGATGTTGAAGCGGTCACGACCACCAAGCCGATCGATTTCTTCCCGGCATAGGGCTTGCTGCATGCGAGCGACAACGCTGCCGGTCCTGCTGCTCTGCGCGTTGGGCGCTACGGTCGTGGGCGCGGCCGATCTGCTGTCGGCGTTTCGCCTCGCCGACACGATCGTCAGCGGTGAGCGGCGCATTGCGATCGTCGAGACCAGTCACGGCGAGCAGCGCCTCGTGACCGAGGGCGAAACGCTCGCCGGGTGCCTGGTGAAGCACATCCGGGCCGATGGCGTCGACCTCGAGTGTCGCGGGCGGGCTCGCTCGCTCGCATTCTCTGGCCGCGCGCGCAGTGCCGCGTTGCCAGCGGCGACCGGGCCTCGCCCCGCGTTGAGGTCCTGAGCCGCTCGTCGCCCGACGAGCGTGGATTGCGGCGAAGCGATACAAATCATAATAATTGCGTGCAGTCGGGGGGACGGCAGTGAACATCCAGTCCGAAATCGAGTATTTCAGCGAGCTGACGGCCATCGACAAGGGCCGTTTCCTGGCGCTGCTCATGCACGAGCTGGCGGAAGAGGCCAAGGGAACCTATGGACCGGGCGCCGAACAGGTAAGTGATGGTGCGCACCTGCGGTTCATCAACGAGCTGCAACATCGTCTGAGTCGCGTGGTCTACCAGCTTCTGGGTGAAGACCCGGCGCGCCCCAACGATGAGGTCGTGGTTCGCATGCTGCTCTCACCGCGCGCCGACAAGACCGCGGAGCGATTCATCGCCAGCGCGTATCGTCGTGTGCTGCAGGGCTTCGATCGCCAGGACACGACGGTGCTGCTCAACCAGTGAGCCCAACCCCGCGCCTCAGGCGTCCGGGTTGAGTTTCTTCGCCTCCGCCGCATCGGCTTCGAACAGGGACTCGAGCTGTCGCGCCGACTCGCGCGCGGTCTGCAGCAGCTTTTCCTCGTCCTCGCTCACCGAATACTGGCGGTCGAGCGTCGCCTCGTCGTGCGCGCGAAAGCGCGTGACCGTCTCGCGTGCCTGGCTGGTCGAGAAGCCGAGCGCCTCCAGCACATCGGTCGCCATCTCCAGGCTCGAGCCGTAGGTCTCGCGGATGACGTGGCTCAGGCCGAGATTCAAGAGCCGGAACACGTGCTGGCGATTGCGCGCACGCGCGAAGATCTTCAGCCGCGGCAAATTGTGGCGCACGATCTCGGCAGTGCGCACCGAGGCCTCGACGTCATCGATGGCAAGCACCAGGATCTCTGCCTTCGCAGCACCGGCAGCGCGCAACAGCTCGAGGCGCGATGCGTCGCCGTAGTAGACCTTGCTGCCGAAGCGGCGCACGAAATCCACTTGTGCCTCGCTAGCCTCCAGCACCGTGAACTTGATATGGCGCGCGGTGAGTACGCGCGACACGATCTGGCCGAAGCGGCCGTAGCCGGCAATGAGGATGCGCGGCTCACTGTCCTCGATGCGGTCGAATTCACGGGCCGCACCGCGACCGAGATTGCGGTCCAGCAGTTCGTGCAGCGACAGCAGGATCGGGCTCAAGGCCATCGACAACGTTACCGAGATGACCAGCAGGTCGGCGAAGTGTCGGTCGAGTATCTGGCTCGAGACCGCGAGCCCTGACAGGAAGAACGCGAATTCACCGCCGCTCGGCAGCGCGAGCGCCAGGCGCCGCGATACGGCGCTGGAGTTTCCCGCCGCCCGGCCGATGGCGAACACCGTGACGATCTTGACCGCCATGAATCCCACCGTGAGCCCCACGACCGCAGCCGGCTCGGCGATGAGCACGCCCAGGTTGGCGGACATTCCCACCGCGATGAAGAACAAGCCGAGGAGCAGACCCTTGAAGGGCTCGATGTCCGCTTCGAGCTCGTGGCGGAATTCGCTGTCCGCGAGCAGCACACCGGCGAGAAACGCGCCCAGGGCCATCGACAGACCCACCTCGCGTACCGCCAGCGAGGTTGCGACCACGATCAGGAGCGCCGCGGCGGTAAAGGCATCCGTGCTGCCGGTGCGCGCGATCAGACGCAGCAACGGACGCAGGATGACGCGGCTTCCCACCACGAGAGCGAGCAGTACCCCGGCGAGCTTGAGGGTCGCCAGCCACAGTGGGCTGGAGGATGTGGTTTCCCCGTTAGCCCCCAGCAAGGGCAGCAGTGCGATCACGGGCATCACGGCGATGTCCTGGAACAGCAGGATGCCGAAGGCCGCGCGCCCGTGATGGGCGCGCAGCTGGTTGCGCTCGGCGAGCAACTGCAGGATCAGGGGCGTGGAAGAGAGCGACAGCGAGAAACCCACCACGAACGCGGC
>DASQOO010000057.1:0-5237 GCA_035644435.1 Steroidobacteraceae bacterium
TGAAGCGCCAGGGCGGCGTTGCTGCGATGGCGGAGCTGAATCGGGCCAAGGCTGCCAGGCTCTATGGCGCAATCGACGCAGCGGATTTCTACCGTAACCCGGTGGCGAAGGACTGCCGCTCCTGGATGAACGTGCCCTTCACGCTGGCGCGGCCGGAGCTCGACAAGCAGTTCCTGAGCGAGGCCAGGGCTGTGAGATTGACGAACCTCGAAGGGCACCGTTCGGTCGGCGGCATGCGCGCGAGCCTGTACAACGCGATGCCCCTGGCGGGAGTGAACGCGCTGGTGGAATTCATGCAGGATTTTGCGAGGAAGAATGGTTAGCACGGCAGTCGATGTTCGGCGCAGGCCGCAGACGTACAAGATTCTCACGCTCAACAACATCTCCCTTCGCGGGCTCGAGCGCTTGCCGCGCGATCGCTATGAGGTCGCCTCCGAGATCGGGCATCCGGACGCCGTGCTGCTGCGTTCGGCTGACATGCACACCATGGTGATTCCGGAGTCGGTGAAAGCCGTGGGGCGCGCCGGCGCGGGCGTGAACAACATCCCGGTTACTGCCCTCAGCAAGCGTGGCATTCCGGTGTTCAACTCTCCCGGCGCCAATGCGAACGCGGTGAAGGAACTGGTGATCGCCGGCATGTTCCTCGCGGCGCGCAACATCTGCCAGGCCTGGGGATATGTGCGCGCCCTCGAGGGCGATGATCACGCGGTCGAAGAGGCGGTCGAGAAGGGCAAGAAGAAGTTCGTCGGCTTCGAGCTGCCGGGCCGGACGCTGGGAGTGGTGGGGCTAGGTGCGATCGGCGTCGAGGTCGCCAATGCCGCACTCGGACTCAGGATGAAAGCACTCGGCTACGATCCGCAGATCACGGTGCAGCGCGCCTGGCAGCTGTCATCGGGTGTGGAGCAGGCAGTCAGCCTCGATGACCTCTTCGCCCGCTCCGACCTGATCACCGTGCATGTGCCGTTGAACGACGCAACTCGCAAGCTCGTGAACGCCGCCCGCCTGCGCCTGATGCGCAAGGGCGGGGTCATTCTCAATTTCGCGCGTGCGCCCATTGTCGATGAGGCCGCAATCGTCGAGGCACTGGACCAGGGCCGCCTGCAGGCCTACGTCTGCGATTTTCCGAGCAATGCCATTCGCAATCATCCGCGCGTCGTCGCCTTGCCCCATCTCGGCGCATCCACCGACGAGGCCGAGGAAAACTGCGCCATCATGGTGGCCGACACCGTGCGTGACTTTCTCGAGCACGGCAACGTGCGCCATTCGGTCAACTTTCCGGAAGCCGTGCTGCCGCGTTCCAACGGCGGGCAGCGGATCGCGATCGCCAATGACAACGTGCCGAACATGGTGGGCCAGATCTCGACCTGCCTGGCGGCTGCCGGCCTCAATATCGCGGACCTGCTCAACAAGTCACGTGGCGAGCTCGCCTACACGCTGATCGACACCGACGCGCCGGTTCCTGCCGAGGTGTACGAGCAACTGCGGCGCATCGAAGGCGTGCTGTCGGCGCGGATACTCTAGATCCATGGCGCGCAAACCCGCCAAGCGCGCGCAGAAGCCCAAGCTCGAAGAGCTGCGCGACGATATCGACGCCGTGGATGCGCAGATCCATGCGCTGATCAGCGAGCGCGCACGGCTGGCGCGCGAAGCGGGCATCTCCAAGCACCAGGACGGTCACACCGTCGACTACTACCGCCCGGAGCGCGAGGCGCAGGTGCTGCGGATGGCCCTCGAGCGCAATCGCGGTCCGCTGCGCAATGAAGAGGTGCTACGCCTGTTCCGCGAGATCATGTCGGCCTGCCTGGCCCAGGAGGAGCCACTGAAAGTGGGTTTCCTCGGTCCCGAAGGTACGTTCACACAGGCTGCCGTGCTGAAGCATTTCGGGCATTCGGTTCGAGCGTTGTCGTTGGCGACCATCGATGAGGTGTTCCACGAGGTCGAGGCGGGCGTTGCCGATTTCGGTGTGGTACCGATCGAGAATTCCACCGAGGGCACGGTGAACAACACCCTCGACCGCTTTCTCGCCTCGCCGGCTCGAATCTGCGGCGAAGTTGAATTGCGCATTCATCAGTACCTCATGGGTCGCATGGATTCCCTGGCGGACATCGAGCGCGTGTGCTCGCATCAGCAGTCACTCGCGCAGTGTCGGGCGTGGCTGGCGGAGTATTTGCCCAACGCGGAGCGCGTCCCGGTGTCGAGTAACGCCGAGGGCGCCAGGCGCGCGCGCGATGAGAAGGGAACGGCGGCGATCGCGGGCGAAGCGGCTGCGGAGGTTTACGATCTCAAGGTCCTGGTCGCGCAGATCGAGGACCGGCCCGACAACACCACGCGCTTTCTGGTGGTAGGGCGCAAGACGTTTCACCCCAGCGGCAAGGACAAGACCACGCTCATGGTGTCGGCGGCGCACACGGATTCGCCGGGCGCGCTGTATCGGCTGCTCGAACCTCTGGCGAAGGCCGCAATCAACGTCACGCGCATCGAGTCGCGCCCGTCGCAACGACGCAAGTGGGACTACATTTTTTTCCTCGACGTCGAGGGCCATGCCGAAGATCGCAAGCTTGCCAAGGCGCTCGCCCAGCTCAAGCGTCGCGCCTCACTGTTCCGTGTCCTCGGCTCCTATCCGCAGGCAATACAGTGAAGACGATCTCGATCCAGGATCTGATCGCGCCGCCGGTACGCGGCCTGCAGCCCTATCTGCCCGGCAAGCCGATCTCGGAGCTCGAGCGCGAATACGGTGTGCACGACATCGTGAAGCTCGCTTCCAACGAGAATCCGCTGGGTCCCGGCCCGCACGCACGCGCCGCGATGATGCAAGCCTTGACGGAAATCGGACTCTACCCGGACGGCAGTGGCTTCGAGCTCAAGCGGCGGCTGGCAGCCCATCACGGCATCAGCGCCGAGTGCCTGACGCTCGGCAACGGCTCGAATGACGCGTTGGTGCTGCTCGCGGAGGCGTTCCTGACGCCCGCGACCGAGGCGGTGTATTCAGAGCATTGCTTTGCGGTTTATCCCATTGTGGTGCAGGCCTCCGGCGCGACGGCTCGGGTGACCAGGGCGCTGCCGTCTCATGCCGCCATGCCCCTCGGACATGATCTCGAAGCGATGGCGAGCTCGATCACGCCCCGCACCCGCCTGGTCTTCATCGCCAATCCCAACAACCCCACCGGGACCTGGCTTGCTCCCGGGCCGCTGTTGGCGTTTCTGAAGGGACTGCCGAGCGCAACGATCGCGGTCGTCGATGAAGCGTACTTCGAGTATTCGCGCGCTACGGATTGTCCCGATGCGACCCGCTGGCTCGATCAACTGCCAAATCTCGTCGTCCTGCGAACCTTCTCCAAGGCGTACGGGCTGGCCGGACTGCGGGTCGGGTACGCCATCTCGCAGCCCGCGATCGCGGAAACGCTGAACCGGCTGCGCCAGCCCTTCAATGTCAATTCAGTGGCGCTCGCAGCGGCAACTGCAGCGCTCGGCGATGTCGAGCATCTGCGCCAGTCGGTTGAGCTCAACCGTGCGGCGCTCGAGTACCTGCGTGCAGCACTCGCGGAGCTTGGACTCATGGTTCTGCCATCGGCGGGCAACTTCCTGCTCGTTGACCTGGGACGTGCGGCGGGTCCCGTGTACGAAGGATTGCTGCGCCGGGGAGTGATTGCCCGTCCGGTCGGCAATTACGGCTTGCCGAACCACCTGCGCATCACCAGCGGAACGCTCGAACAGACGCGGCGCACGGTCGAGGCTCTCGGCGGCGTGCTTCGGAACCCGATGTGAACGGCAGCCCGACGGGGTCCAGGCTCAATCCTTCGCGGCAACTCGCCTATCGCGTACAGCCGGTACGCGCCGTGCGGGGCACGCTCGCGGTTCCTGGCGACAAGTCGATCTCACATCGCGCGCTGATGCTCGCGGGAATCGCCGACGGCCGAACGTCCGTGGGCGGCTTCCTGGAAAGCGAGGATTGCCTGGCGACGCTCGCCGCCATGCGTGCATTGGGCGTGCCTGTCGCGCGCACGGCCCCCGAGAGTGTCGCCATCGACGGTGTCGGACTGCGCGGGCTGAAAGGATCCGCTACAGCGCTCGACATGGGCAACTCGGGCACCGCGATGCGTTTGCTGACCGGCTTGCTGGCGGGCCAGCGCTTTGATTCGGAGCTCATCGGTGACGCCTCGCTCATGCGCCGGCCCATGGAGCGCGTTGCCAGTCCGCTGCGCGAAATGGGAGCGCGAATCGACACGCAATCCGGACGACCACCGGTGCGCATTTCGGGCAACGCCGAGCTGCGCGCAATTCGCTACCAGGTTCCAGTCGCGAGCGCGCAGGTCAAGTCGGCAATCCTGCTGGCGGGACTCTACGCGCGCGGAACGACCGTCCTCACGGAGCCTGCCGTCACGCGCGACCACAGCGAGCGCATGCTGCAAGCCTTCGGCGTCCGAGTACAGATGCAAGGCAGGAACATCGAGCTCGAGCCGCCGAACCGGTTGCAGGCATGCCACATCGACGTTCCCGGGGATTTTTCTTCGGCAGCATTTTTCATCGTGGCCGCTTGCCTGGCCGCCGAGGGCGTCCTGACGCTGCGTAACGTCGGCATCAATCCATCGCGCACCGGTTTGCTGGATGCCCTGCGACTCATGGGTGCTGAAATTCGCATTGTCAGGGAACGTGCCGCGGGCGCCGAGCCGGTTGCCGACATTGAAATCGAGCGTCGCGAGTTGCACGGCGCGGCGATTCCGGCCGAGCTGGTGCCATTGGCCATCGATGAGTTCCCGGCGCTCTTCGTTGCCGCGGCCTGCGCGCGGGGTGAAACACTGGTAACAGGGGCGGAGGAGTTGCGCGTGAAGGAAAGCGACCGGATCGCCACCATGGCCGAGGGGTTGCAGACCCTGGGTGTGCGCACGGCAGTGCACGCCGATGGCATGCGCGTTTTTGGCGGTCGGATGGGCGGCGGGCGCATCGACAGCCATGGCGATCATCGCATCGCCATGGCCTTCGCGATTGCAAGCGTGCGCGCCGAACAGCCGATTGAAATTGCCGATGTCGGCAATGTGGCAACTTCGTTCCCCGGCTTCGTGGACGTGGCGCGAAGTGCCGGCCTCGACATCCAGGTGCGTGAAGCGTGACGGGCGTGAGCGAAGAGGTATCCGTCATTGCGATCGACGGCCCCAGCGGGTCAGGGAAGGGTACGGTGAGCCGCGCAGTCGCGCAGGCGCTCGGCTGGCACTTCCTCGACAGCGGAGCGCTGTATCGCC
>DASQOO010000058.1:0-3009 GCA_035644435.1 Steroidobacteraceae bacterium
GACGACGAGGGGCAACACGGGGGCGCTCGACTCGAGACGGATGCCGGCAGAGAGCGAGCCCCGCACCAGTTCCAGCGTCTCGGCCACGACACCGCCGATGTCGACCGGCGCGCGTTTGCCGTGCTGGCTGCGGCTGTAGGCGAGGATCTGCTCGACCAGCGCGCGGCCACGCGTCGCGGCGGTGAGCACGTTCTGTGCATAGCGCTTGCGTGGCGAGTTCGCTGGCGAATCGTCGAGCAGCATTTCGCCGTAGGCGAGGATGCCGCCCAGGACGTTGTTGAAGTCGTGCGCGATGCCGCCGGCGAGCCGCCCGACCGCTTCCATCTTCTCGGCCTGGCGCAGCCGCTGTCCGAGCCGCTCACGCTCGGCCTCGGCGAGCTTGCGCTCGGTCACGTCCATGACCGTCCCGACCAATTCGACGTGGCCCGACGAACCCCGTATCGCGTGAGCCTGGACATCGAGGTGCTTGATGCTGTCGTCGGGCATCAGCAATCGACACTCGATGTCGAAATTCGTGCGGTCGTTGCGTGCTCTGTCGAGTGCCTGCTGCATGAGCGCTCTATCGTCCGGATGCACTCGGCGCAGGAACAATTCGATGCTCGGCGTCGCCGTCAGCTCGTATGCAAGGATCCGGAACGTTTCGATGGACCACGAGATCCTTCCACTCTGAAGGCTCCAGTCCCAGCTTCCGGTGGCACTGATGCTCTGTCCTTGGGCCAGGAAGGCTTCGCTGCGTTGCAGATCGGAATAGAGGCGGGCATTCTCCAGTGAAATCGCCGCTTGCGAGGCCAGCAACTCCAGCACCGCGATGCGATCCGATGTGAAAGCGCGCGGAGTCAGGTTGTTCTCGAGATAGAGCGCGCCGACAAGCTTCGTCTGCTTGACGATGGGCAGGCACAGGACGGATCTGGGTCGCGTCTGACGCACGTACTCATCCGTCGAATACAGATTTCTTACCGAAGCGTCATCCAGGACCACGCTCTCTCGCGTACGAATCGCGTACTGCAATGCGGATTGAGGAAGATCGGATGACGTGACGGCCGCCTGTCGGACGTTGACCTCGACCCTGCCGTGGCCGGTGGAGGCTTCCGCCTCGATCCGCGGCTCGTCACCATGAAGCAGGATGAGAAGCCCGCGCTCCGCCCCGGCATGCTCGACAGCGATTCGCATGAGCTTCTCGATGAGCCCGGGGAGAACCATCTCGCTCGAGAGCGCATGCGATGCCTTGACAACCGTCTCGATGTCCAGCTGCCCGACGCGAGCGCGGATCGTGGCGGTGGCAGAGGCAGGTGCGGGTTCCTGATGCAAGTACGGATAACGTTCGTCGAGCTGCTTGAGTTTGCCGAGCGCACCCCAGCGCTCGTAGCAGTTCCGCGCGTTGCGCAGACAGGGCCGGCCGATGGTATCGAGGCCGCGCGCGAAGTAGAACCGCGCGGCTGCCTCATGAGCCAACGCCTCGTTGTGGACGAAGCCGTGCTCGCGCGATGACTGGATCGCCTGCTCGTACAAGCGCATCGCATCGAGGGGGCGGTCTTCGATACGAGCAATCTCGGCGGCAACCAGCGCCGCACGATTCTCGAAATTCTCGGGGCAGTTCTCCGCCCACACGTTGAGCTGCTTGCGGTGGGCGGCCAGCGCCTCCAGGTGCCGGTGCCGCTCGTCGGCGGATGCCATTTCGTAATGAGCTGCCCGCGCGATTGCGTCATAGAAGTGGTATTCGGCCACTTCGAAGAATGACGGCGACGTCCAGAGCAGCCGTTGCGCGTTCGTTGCTGCGTCGATCGCGGACGCGTAGTCGTTGGCGTAGACGCGCGCTTGCAGTTTGCGGATCCAATACCAGCATTCGGGGAGCGCCAGACGGGGATCACTGCGCAAGTGATGTTCGAATGAACTCTCATCGAACCGTTCATCGTTGAAGCAGCCCAATTGCGGTGTGAGGCCGCGCAGGGTGCGAATCAGACCGAGCTGGCCGGTGATGATGTCGATGACGAGACCGAACCGCGCCCGGCGCGCGAAATCGAGCCCATTTTCGGCTTCGCGTTGCACGTCGCCGAGCGTGTCTCCGCTGGCGAGCAGGTTCGTGTTCAGGTTGTTGCAGCTATAGGCCGCGAACGTGAGGTCGCCGATCCTGTTGGCCGCGTCGAAGGCGCGACGCACCAGATCCCGGCCGCTCCGGATGTGCCTCGTCCAGGGAATGACGAGATTGCCGAACGACATGTAGGCACGCGCTTGATAACGATGCAGTCCGCGTTTTTCGACCAGATCGTGGCCAAGCCTGCCGAAGCGGAATCCGGCCTGGTAGTCGGCAAAGTGCGGTCCGAGAATCATGCCGAGCCAGACGTAAGCGAAGCACGATCCGTCGCTGTTGCCATGCTCGATGCTCAGATTGACCATCCGGCAGATCACGAGTGCGAGCAGGTTCTCGTCGGTAAACAATGCGGGCGTCACGACTTCGGTCAGAACGTCGAGCGTCGCGCGGCGCGCCGGGTCATTCATCAACGGCAAGTCGACCAGTTCCTCGATCGAACGGCTCCCCAGCTGCGACCAGATCCGCTCATGTTCGCGTCGTACGTCATCCTTTGTCGGATGCGGCGACCAGTGAACGTCACCCCTGCGCAGGAATTCAAGGCATACCTCCACGCCGCGGTCGCTCCGATCCAAGGTGGTGTAGAGCGTCAGGCGCAAGCGCGCGACGGCAGCGATGTCGAGGGGGTTGCCGGCGCGGCGCGAAAGCATGGAGAGCCGCTCCTCCACGGCGGCCTGATCGGCGGTCAGGAGCTCGCATTCGGCCTGGTGGTACTCGAGCGAAAAGGCGAGGTTGTAGCGCCGCTCCCAACTGTCCTCCGCCAGCAGTGCGCGGCCTGCGGCGAGATAGTTCAGCGCCGCGGCATAGGCCGTCGAGGTCTTGGCGCGCTTGCCTGCAATGAGGTTCAGCTCGGCGACCCGCTCGCGCTCTTCCCGCGAACCGATCAGTGCGGCGCCACGGTCGAGCTGGTTCACGATGTCGAA
>DASQOO010000059.1:0-17067 GCA_035644435.1 Steroidobacteraceae bacterium
TCTGGTCGACGCAGGGCAATATCGACGCCGGTCGCGGTGCGAAATCTTCGTTGTCGGCGCCGCCGCCCACCGTGGTGATCGACGCGTCGGGCAGGGTCACGCTCGATCTCTCGGCCGCGGTCGCGGGCAGCGGTATTCGCACGATCGTGACGGGCGAAGGCGTCACGCCGGGCGACGTGGACCTGATCGCGCCGGTGGGCTTCGTCAACGCCGGCGATGCGGGCATCGGCTCGGCGGGCGACCTCAATATCGCGGCGCGCACCGTGGTCGGTCTCGACAATATCCAGGTGGGCGGCGCTTCGACGGGTGTGCCCGCGGAGACCAGTGGTCTCGGTGCGTCGCTGTCGGGCGTCTCGGGTGTCGCGGCCAGCACCCAGAACACTTCGAATTCGGCGGCGGAAGACTCACAGAGCGCAAAGGAAGCGGCAGCCCCGATGGCGCAGAGCGCGCTTTCGTGGCTGGACGTCTTCGTGGTCGGGCTCGGCGAGGAGAACTGCAAGCAGGACGACACGGAGTGTCTCAAGCGGCAGAAGAGCAAGCCGCAATAGCGGACTAGCGCGACATCGCCGAGCCGCGTCCGAGAACAAGAACCTTAAAAGGGGGAGGACATGCGGAGAGTTCTGGCAATCCTGCCGATCGCACTGACCGCGAGTGGCGCGTATGCGCTGCCGCCAAGTCCGGCTCCGCAAGCGGAGCTCTACATTTCGGGTGCGACGGCGCAGGACGAGGCGCTCGAGAACCTGATGCGCCTGAAGCCGGGGATCCCGGGCGCGACCAATATCTGTGAGCCCGGAACGCTCGACATTTACCGCGGCAAGATCGACGGCACGGCCAAGCGCGTTTTCTACTGCCGCACGGCCTCCAACGTACTCGGACTCCCACCCGGATTGCGCCTCGCCGTGCACAAGTCCTCCGGTGGCTCGGGCGAGGGTGTCACGCCGGTGTCGGCCGGCACGGCGGTGCCTTACATCGACCTCGCGAAACTGCCGGCGGCAGCGGATTGCAAGGAGGGCAAGGACGAGCGCGCCACGGAAGATTTCATGGCGTATCGCAATCACACGGCCTGTGACGGTGCCGGCAAGCCCGTCATTCCGCGCGCCGGGATTTCCGACGTCGAGCCCGCACTCGTCGGCGGCATCTCTCAGCCGCTCACCGTCCGGCCGCAGAACCAGCTCGTGTGGGGACTGCCGGTGACCAAGAACCTGCGCAACGCCCTGCAGGCCGCGCAGGGCCTGGTACGCAACATCGTGCCTCACGACGATCCGAGCCGCGACACTGAAGCCGTGATGCCGTCCCTGTCGCGCGCCCAGGTCGCCGGTCTCTTCGCCGGCACGGTCAAGACCTGGGACCAGTTGTACGATTCGACCGGCACGGGCCTCACGCGCTCGACTTTCCTGGCGCCGGGCCCGCCGGCAAATCCCGATGCGTCCGGGGCAACTCCGGGCGCCTACCGTCCCGACCGCAAGCTCGGCGGCACAGTATACGTTTGCCGGCGCATCGAGACCTCAGGCACGCAGGCCTCTTATGAGGTTCACTACCTGCGTCACCGCTGCGTCAAGGACAGCCCGCCGTTTCTCGCGCCGAATGATGGCAGTGACCTCAAGAACGGCGGCGATGTGAACAAGCTGGTTCGAATCGCGAACCCTGCCGGGAATGTCTACGCCGGCACCGGGACCGGCGATGTACGCGATTGCCTCGACGCCCACGAGCAGTTCAACCGCTGGGCCATCGGCATCCTGAGCACCGAGAACATCGGCAACAACGGTAACCGCGAGTTTCGCTATCTCAAGGTCGATGGCGTTGCGCCGACGCTCCTCAACGCACGCAACGGGCGCTGGACCCATGTCTCGGAGCAGTCGATGCAGTGGCGCCGGAGCTTTGACAGCCAGCTCGACAAGACCAACGAAGGCAAGGTCCTGGTGTTCGTTGCCACGAACATGGGAGTTCCGCGGGTGATTCGGGCACTCAATTCCGGCTTTGTTCACCCCTGGGGGCAGGGCGGCTATCTCGCTCCCTGGACGGTGGCCTCAGATGCGCTCAAGCCGCCGATTACCGCCGAGTCGCTGCGGGACAACCCGATTGCGGCCATGACCCGCTCCCTTCACGGCCTTAATAACTGCAACGAACCGCTGGTCGTGGGCACCTCAGCCCTTCAATAAGAGAATAAGAGAGAGGGCGCGCAGGCATCCAGCGTGTTGCCGGCATGTGACACGAAGACGCCATCCTTCAAGTGTGTAACAAAAGCATCACAACAGCAGGGGAGAATCCGCGGCCGGAAGGGGTGTCGCCACGACCAGGGCTTGCGGCCGGTCGTGGCGCAAATCTTGGAACTGGAAGGACAGGAGCAGGCGGTAACTCGATGCGACGCTTGAGGTTAGCTCTTGCCCTCGTGCTGCTCTTTGCCCCAGTCGCGAGCTTTGCCTGGTGGAACGAGGACTGGAACTTCCGCAAGGAAATCACCTTCGATCTCTCGCCCACCGGCGCGGACATCGCCGGGACCCCCACCGACATCCCGATCCTGATCCGCCTGCATGTCGGCAACTTCACCTACTTCGGCGATACCAAGCCGGACGGCGCGGATCTGCGTTTCCTGGCCGCGGATGACAAGACACCGCTCAAGTTTCACATCGAACGCTACGATCCGCAGAACCAGATGGCCTTCGTCTGGGTGCTGGTGCCGCGCCTGGCCGGCGGCAGCAACACCGAAAAGATCTTCCTCTACTACGGCAACCAGGAAGCGACGAGCGCCAGCGATCCGGCGGGCACGTACGACAAGAACCAGGGCGCGGTCTACCACTTCTCGGAAGCCCCGGGCAGTCAGCCGCTGGATTCGACCGGCTACAAGAACAACGCGACTGCGCCCACGGTCGAGCTGAATCCGACTTCCCTCATCGGCGGGGGTGCACGCTTCAACGGTTCGCAGGCGATGCAGATCCCCGCTTCCCCAACGCTGCACATCACCGTGGCGAGCGGTGCGACGCTGTCGGCGTGGGTGCGCATCGAAAATCCGCAAGTGAACGCCTATGTCGCGGCGCTGGAAGGCGCTGCTCACGAGATGGTCCTCGGCATCAACGGCACGCAGGCGTTCGCACGCATCAGCGGCCCGAATGGCCCGGTGGACCTGCCGCAGGTGAGTGGCCAGCTAACCACCGGCGCCTGGCACCACCTTGCGGCGCGCATCGGTGACGGACGTTTCACCCTGTTTGTCGACGGCGCAGATGCAGGCAGCGTCGATGTCGAGGCGCAGGAAGTCTCGGGCACGCTCACCGTCGGTGGCTCGGCGGCAAACACCAATTACCTCACCGGCGAGATGGATGAGCTGCAATTCGCCACTGCAGTGCGCAGCGCCGACTGGATCAAGGCCGCCGCGCGCAGCCAGGGCATGCAGGCGCCGCTCGTCGCCTACGGCGGCGATGCGCAGAAGGATTCCGGGAATGTCTCCTATTTCGCGATCACCCTGCGCAATGTCACGGTCGACGGCTGGGTGGTTATTGCCGTGCTCGCCGTGATGTTCGTGGGCAGCGTCGTGGTCATGGCCGCAAAAGCCTTCTCCCTGGGCCGTGTGCGCAGGGCCAACGGCAGGTTCCTGCGCGAATTTCACCAGCAGCGCGACGATCCCACGGCGCTCGATCGCAAGATCGCACCCAAGGATGAGGCGGAAGAATCCGCCTTCGAAGCCGCCGGCGAAAGCCAGCTCAGTACGGCGCTGTTCGGGGATTCCGGACAGTTTGCGGCGTCCACGCTCTACCGGCTCTATCACCACGGCGTGCGCGAGATGAACAAGCGTCTTGAGGGGCAGGCTGCCGGCGCGGAGCACGTGCGCTCGCTGAGCCCGCAGTCGATCGAGGCGATGCGCGCCACGATGGACGCCTCGCTCACTCGCATGACGCAACGCCTGTCGTCGCAGATGGTGCTGCTCACGATCTGCATCTCGGGCGGGCCGTTCCTCGGCCTGCTCGGCACCGTGATCGGCGTGATGATCACGTTTGCCGCCATCGCTGCAAGCGGTGACGTGAATATCAACGCGATTGCACCGGGCACCGCGGCGGCGCTCGCCGCGACGGTCGCGGGCCTCGCGGTCGCGATCCCGTGCCTGTTTGGCTACAACTACCTCAACACCCAGATCAAGGTAATCAGCGCCGACATGCGCGTGTTCGTCGACGAGTTCGTCACCCAGATCGCCGAGCATTACTCGTAGGTATTTCGCGGTAACCGCAATGTCCGCCAGCGCTGAAGAACAAGACGTCTACGACGAGATCAACATCACCCCGATGCTGGATCTGGCGTACGTGCTGCTCGTCATCTTCATCATCATGACGACGGCGACGGTGCAGGGCATCAAGGTGAACCTGCCGAAAGCGAGCGCGCAGCCGAGCCTGGCCGAAAACAAGACCAAGGCGATCACGATCACGGCGGACGGCACGATCTACCTCGACACGTTCCCGGTATCGATGCAGGAGCTCGAATCGCTCCTGCGCCAATACAAGACGGCGAACCCGAACCTGCCGGTGATCATCAAGGCGGACGCGACCATTCAATACCAGCGCGTGGTCGATGTGCTGGACCTGATCGGCCGGCTCGAGATCACGCAACTCGGTCTCGTGACTCAGAAGATCGTGAAGTAAGAGATGCACATGAAGCACAGTCGAAGTCTCCTGCAGCGGCTCGGCGTGGCACTGGGTGTGCTGCTGTTTGCCACCACCGCGGGTGGCGCGATCGTGTACTTCATCAAGAGCATCATCTCGGGCACGCCGGCCCCGGTGAAGCAGATCGTGCAGGAAGTAAGGATCATCCGACCGCCGCCGCCACCTCCGGAAGAACCCCCACCTCCCGAAGTGCAGGATGAGGTGAAGGTGCCGGAGCCGGAGGAGCAGCCGCAGGATGCGAACAACGACCCGCCGCCGGGCGAACAGCTCGGTCTGGACGCGGAAGGGACAACCGGGGGCGATGACTTCGGTCTCATGGCCCGCAAGGGCGGTCGCGACCTGCTCGCCACCAATGGCGGGGCCTTTGCGTGGTACACGGGACAGCTCAAGAACGCGATTCTCGAGCGCCTGCAGGACAACAAGAGGCTGCGCGGGGGCTCGTACTCCGTCGTTGTGCGCCTGTGGCTCAAGGCCGACGGCGGCATCGAACGCGTGCAGCTGGCGAGCTCCACGGGGAGCGACGAGATCGACCAGGCAATCGAGGGAGCGCTTTCCAACCTCACTCGCGTTGCGCAGGCGCCGCCGCTGGAAATGCCCCAGCCCGTGTCGCTGCGCATCGTCTCGCGTATCTAAGAATCAAGAATTCAGGCAATGAAGACCCCGATAACGCTGTTGACGGCACTTGCCGCCTCGTTGACGCTCGCGACAGGAGCCCGCGCAGAAGTATCTGCTGAAGAGCGTTCGCTCAGCGAGCTGCGCAATACCGTCGTGAACCTGCTGCAGGCGCTGGTGGAGAAGGGCGTGGTGAGCCGCGACCAGGCACAGGCGCTGGTGAAGCAGGCGCAGGACAAAGCCGCAGCCGATGCTGCACTCGCTGCGCAGGCAGCCGAGTCCGAGTCTGGCGCGGTGCGTGTGACGCATGTGCCTGATGTCGTGAAGCAGGAGATCAAGGACGAGGTCGCACAGGAGGTGAAGCCGCAGGTCGTCAATGAGGTGCTGGCGACGGCGCGCGAACAGAAATGGGGCGTGCCGGGCGCGCTGCCGGAGTGGATCGGCAGAGTGAAGCTGGTCGGCGACGTCCGCGTGCGCGAGCAGTACGACAATTTTTCGAGCGACAACGCACCCAACACCTATCTGGATTTCAATACGGTCAACGCCAAGGGCGGCATCGGGAAGGCCGGAACCTCGGCGCTCCTCAACACGACAGAGGATCGCGCGCGGCTTCGGGCACGCGCCCGCCTGGGCGTCGATGTCGATGTGGCGCAGGGCCTGCACGCCGGGATCCGCGTCGCCACCGGCAATCTGAACGAGCCGATCTCGACCAACGCGACGCTGGCGAGCACCTTCGGGCGTTACACGATCGGGCTGGACCGCGCTTACATTCGCTGGGACGTCAAGGGCGAGTACGGCGAGCCGTGGCTGACGCTCAGCGGTGGCAAGATGGCCAACCCCTGGTTCTCGACCGATCTGCTCTATGACGAGGACCTGTCGTTCGACGGCGTCGCGGGAACGTTCCGCTGGCATCCGATGCGCTCAGAGGCAAACGAGCGTTTCATGTTCTTCACGCTGGGCGCGTTCCCGATCAAGGAAGTCGAGCTGTCCGGCAACGACAAGTGGCTGACCGGGGCGCAGCTCGGCATCAACTGGAAGTTCGACAACGACGTGCGGCTCATTTTCGCCGGCGCCATCTACGACTACGAGAATACCGTCGGCATCCTCAACGACGCCGACAGCAACCTGCTCGACTACACGGCACCCGACTTCCTGCAGCGGGGCAACACGCTGTTCGACATTCGCAACGATACCGACGCGAGCACGAACCTGTTTGCCCTGGCCGCGGACTACACCGTCGTCGACACCGCGCTCGCCCTCGAGGTGCCGATCGGTGGCGGCTATCGCTTCGGCTTCAACGCCGACTATGTTCACAACATCGCCTTCGATCAGCAGGCGATCCTGGCGCGCACCGGCCTGCTGGTCGACAAGCGCGTCGATGGGTACCAGGGTGAGATCGCGCTGATGCGCTCGACCTATTCGCTGCCCGGTGGCTTTCGCATCTTCGTCGGCTATCGGTATCTGGAAGAGGATGCGGTGCTCGACGCGCTCACCGACTCGGATTTCCGTCTCGGCGGAACGGATGTGCAAGGCTATTACGTCGGCGGTTACCTGGGGATGACCCGCAATACCTGGCTGAGACTGCGCCTGCTCAGCGGGCGTGAGATCGATGGCGTGCCATTCGCGGTCGACGTCTGGCAGCTTGATTTCAACGCGCTGTTCTAGCGCCTGTCGGCAGCGGTCGCGATACCCGGGTCAGGCAGCGGCTGCGGGTGACCTTCAAGCTGGAGACTTGCCATGCAATCACTAACGAAACTGGGCCTGGCGGCGATCCTGCTACTGCTGACGCTGCCCGTCTCAGCACAAACCGCTCGCCCGGGCGGCAGCAATGCCAATGCGCAACTCATGCAGCAGATGCAACAGCTCGCTTCTGAGCGCACTCAGCTGCAGGCCGAAAACGCCAAGATGAAGCAGGAGCTCGACGAGCTGAAGAAGAAGATGAAAGGCCTGGAGTCGGAGAATGACTCGCTGACTCGTCGCGCGCAAAGCTCGGAGGGCGCGGCCTCGCGCGCCGCGGCGGGCAGCGAGAGTCTCAACCAGAGCCTCGCGCAACAGCGCACGCGCATGGAGGAGCTGGTCGGAAAATTCCGCGAGACCGCGGGGACACTGCGCGACGTCGAGACCGAGCGCAACAAGCTGCAGACCGATCTCGCCGCCAGCCAGCAGCAGTTCAAGATCTGCGTCGACAAGAACCTCGCAATGTACCAGGTGACCAGCGAGATCCTCGATCGCTACCAGGACCAGGGGTTCTGGTCATCGCTCACCAAGTCGGAGCCGTTCACGCGCCTCAAGCGCACGCAGATCGAAAACCTGGTCGATGAATACCGCGGTCGCGCGAGCGATCAGCTGGTGGATCAAAGCACGCAGCCGCCGGGTACCTGACGTTCGACGAACCATCGCCGACGAACGTCATACGCGCGTACTCTGCCAGCGCGCGCTTTCTCCCTTCGGATTCACGCCAAAGTCAAATCGCTGTCACAACCGCAGCGCATCGTCACTTCCGCCAAGACGAACAATTGCCGATAGGAGGGGAAACCGATGCGGCATTTTCTTCGGGCGTGCTTGGGTGCGCTCGCCCTGATCATTCTGCCCTGGTCAGTTGCCGGAGCAGCCGCGGTGTGCACGTTCGGCGCGCCCGGGTCGGAGTCGACGTTGCAAGCGGTGTTCAACAATCTCCTCGGCAGCAGTCATGCTCCGAACACGGGAAGCGATTGCCTGCCGGAGGGCAATGACGGTCGCTGGCAGACCACCGGCACCGCGTCCGCCACCATTGTCATCGAGCTCGCCGGTTTCGCCTCCTCCAATACCTTCGGCATCTACGATGTCCTGGATCCGCTGAATCCTGCCAAGCAGCTACAGCTCTTCGGTGGTGCGGCCAGCGCCGGGGCGACCGCGTTCATCACTTTTACCGCGTCCGGGGGCGGCTTCACCGTGGTGATCGGCTGGCCGGGAAAGCCGGATCGCGCCCCGGCGAAGTTCGGCAGCACCGCGTTCGGCTTTTATCTCAACACCCCGGAGGACAATCCCAATACGCCGGCGAGCGATCGGTCCACGTATTTCAGCCAGACCTCGCTCAACAACGATGGTACAGATCACCTCTATGCGTACCGTGGGAACGGCTCGCCCTTCCTGTCGCCGCCACTTGCCGGCCAGAAGTTTGCGACCAACGGCGCGCTCCTCGCGTGGGAGGATTTGCGCGGCGGCGGCGATCGCGACTACCAGGATTTCGTCGTGTACGCGAGCGGCATCACTCCCGTGCCACTGCCTGCAGCGGCCTGGCTCCTGAGCAGTGTGCTCGTTCCAGTGTTGAGGCTGCGCAGAAGTCGCGCTCTCGGGCTCGCCTGATTCCTGGAAGCGGCGCGCTGCGCTGCTGATCCAGGTCGACTTACTCCTCGCCAACGGCCCGCTTTCTGCGGGCCGTTTTCTTTTCCCCTGAAGTCATCGCCGCAAGCGCGTGTGTTCCATCGCATTTTCGTCCGCGATTCGTCATGCGCTGGTGGCCCCGATGCCGACGCAACAGTGCTCGTTTGTCATAAGCTCGAAATGACCTTGAAACACTAGCTCACTACCGTCCTGCTCCAATAAAGAAGCGCCCAGCGTGGGAGCAGGGAGAGGACCAGCCGTGATCGAGGCCCGAAAGCAGGCGGTGTCCATTCGAATGAGCGCGGCAGACGTGCGCAAGGTGAAGAAACTGGCACAGCGACTCGGAGCGCGGGATTCCGACGTCATTCGCTTTGCGGTGAAAAGCATGCTCGCGCGACTCGGACCGCTCCACGACAACGAAGTCCGCGGTCGCAATCTGGTGCCGGTGTTCGTGGAGTCAGGCAACGAACTGCTGCGCTATTTCGAGCTCGACGCGCTGCGCCTCGACAGCATCATCAACGAGGGCGCTGAGCGCGAGCGGCGGGTCGAGAGCGATGACATCGCGCTGATCGCAATGAGTGGACTGCAGCAGAACTACGCGTTGCTCAGGTTGAGCTCGCTGGGCAAGAACGACGGCGATGGCGAAGGCAACGGGCTCTCACAATCACTGCGCCATTATCTCTACGAGAAGTATGTCTATCGGCACAACGGTGGCGAGGCGCCCGCCGGCGGCCGCAACGGGGAAGCAGCGGGCGTCGCGCCCCTGAAGGGTTAACGCGCGAGGAGGAAGCATGGAGACAGTAAGCAGGGAAAGAGTGCGCAACAGCGCTTGGTTGGCGTTCGTGGCTGCGGTGGCCCTGGCCAGCCCGCTGAGCAGCCGCGCCGATTCGGTGCTACCTGGTCTGCCGGCCGGATCGATCCTGGTGTTCTCGCAGTCCGGATTCATCAGTAATCCGCTGCCGCTGCAGACGCAGTTCGACATCCCGTTTGCCGGCACCCTGACGATCCAGCTGATCGACCTCGCCTGGCCGGAGAAGTTTTCATCGCTCAGTTTCATGATGACCTCAGGTAGCGGGGTCGTGGCACAGCTCGACGCACCGGGAGCCTTCAGTTTCCAGCTCGATTCTCCGGGCCGGTTCTTTGGCTTCCTGACCGGGCAGACCCAGGGCGCCATGCACGCGGGCACGTACCTGTTGCAGATGTCGCTGTTGCAACTGACGCAGCCAGTGCCCTTGCCCGCAGCACTGTGGCTGCTGATGAGCGGAATTGTCGGCATCGGAATGTTGCGCCGACAAGCGTCGGTGCCGCAGGGCTGATCGATCGAGGCCGCATCGCTTCGAGGGCACCCGAACTCCCCTCCTCGGGAGCCCTCGCGGCGCAGCGGCAGCAGGCGGAAGGCGGGCTGTTCTATTGCGGGCGGTGATTGCAGAAGTCATACAATATGTGGACAACAAGAAACAGATTTTCAATCCTTCGCTATCTTGCCATATCGGTCCTGTCCGTGATCTGCGGCGTCGCCGCGCACGCCGATGAACAGACTCGTCCCCCGACCGCAACCACCGCGTACCGCGTGCAGCCGGGAGACGTATTGATGGTTTCCGTGTGGAAAGAGCAGGACTTGCAGGCCGAGGTGCTGGTCCGGCCGGACGGAGGACTCTCGTTCCCGCTGGCGGGTGAGATCCAGGCGAGCGGCCGCACGGTGGAAGAGGTGCGCATCGCCATCGACGAACGCATCCGCAAGTTCATTCCTGACGCAGCGGTGACGGTGACCGTCAAGGCAATCGGCGGTAACCGCGTCTATGTCATCGGCAAGGTCAATCGGCCGGGGGAATTTCCCTTCAGCCGTCCGATCGATGTCATGCAGGCGCTGAGCCTGGCCGGCGGCACTACGCCGTACGCAGCCGTCAACGACATTCGAGTGCTGCGGCGTGAAAACGGCAAGCAGGTCGCCATCGCGTTTCGCTACGCCGATGTGGAGCGCGGCCGTGACCTGGCGCAGAACATTGAGCTGCAGAGCGGCGACACGGTGGTCGTACCGTGAGTGTGAGTGCGCAGCGGGCCCGCATCGCCGGCGTGCTGAGCGCGAGCGCCGTGTCCCTGACGATGCCCGTCGCCCACGGCGCGCAGTGGTCGGCCGAAGGCCGCATGAGCGCCGACCTCGAACATCACAGCAACCTGCAGCTCGAAGCCACCGATCCGCTGGACGTCACCGGGGCGCTCATCGGCCTGATCGGCACGCTCGGCGTGCGCTCGGAGAGCCAGGAACTCACCGCTGCGCCGCGCATGCTGCTGCGTCGCTACGATGGCGGCGAGAATCTCGACGCCAACGACTACTCGCTGGTGATGAACTACAACGTCGGGCGCGATACCAGCCGTTGGCATCTCGATGGAAGCCTGGCGAACGAGTCGACGCTCACCACCGAGCTCGAAGATACCGGCCTCGTCGATGTGCAGAAACGACGCGAGGCGATCGCGTTTAACGGATCAGTCGACTGGGCAGCGACCGAGCGTGACGTGGTGACCATGCAGGTGGGTGATCAGGCCAACCACTATATTGACGCGGCCAGCAGTGGGCTCATCGATTACGTGTACCTCGGCGGGCTGCTGGCGTTCAATCACAGCATCGATCAGCGCTCGTCATTCGGCGCGCGGTTTTCCGGCGGCTCCATGAAACCCGCCGAGCTGTTTCCTGCAAGTCACGATGTGGCCGCGCGACTCACATTCATGCGTCAGTTCTCGCCGACCTACCGGCTCAATCTCGAAGCGGGCGTGAGCCGCGCCGACAGCCAGGGACTGGCGGATGACGGGACGGTGTACCTGCTCGACCTGGAGCGCACCGGTCTGCTGACGGACTGGCATTTTGCGGCGAGCCGGGAAGTCGTGCCGAGCGGTGCGGGCTCGCTGACG
Organism: Steroidobacteraceae bacterium; assembly: GCA_035644435.1. Lineage (GTDB taxonomy): Bacteria > Pseudomonadota > Gammaproteobacteria > Steroidobacterales > Steroidobacteraceae > DATBVX01. Next base: position 11,529 of record DASQOO010000059.1, read on the forward strand.
CGCCGCGAAGAGGGCGTATTTACCCTCAGCCGGCGCCTGGCTCCGCTCTGGAGGATGGCCGTATCGCTGCGCCACCTGCTCAGCGAAGAGCTGCAGGGGAGCACACGAGGCACGCAGCGCAACTACGACCGCGCGGAGCTGAGCTGCGAGTGGCGGCTGGCGCAGTACTGGGCGCTCTCCGGCGCAGTGAGCTACGCCACTCAGAACTACAGCGGCCCTTCGCCCGCTACCGACGATCTGACATACGGCATCGGTCTAACCTGGACGCCGCCCGCGCAGGCGATGTCACGCTGAGAGGAGCACATGCCCGACCCTGTTGTTGTCAATTCGCTGAGTCAGCAGATCCGCGCGGTGCAGCGGCGCTGGAGAGTGCTGCTCGCCGTGCTCGCCGGCGGTCTGCTGCTCACGTTGCTGGTCGCCTTGCTGTGGCCCGCCACCTATCGCTCCAGCGCCACCATTCTCATCGAGCAGCAGGAGATACCGCAGGACCTGGTGCGCTCGACGATCACGACCTTCGCCGACCAGCGCGTGCAGGTCATCAGCCAGCGCGTGATGACTACCGTCAACCTGCTCGATCTGATTCACCGCTACAACCTCTATCCACGCCAGCAGAAGAGCGAGCCGCGCGAGACCCTGATCGAGCGCATGCGTGATGACATCCGCATGAGCATGATCAGCGCCGACGTGATCGATCCGCGCAGCGGCCGCCCGACGCAGGCGAACATCGCTTTCGCCGTGTCCTACGAGAGTCGTTCCGCCGACCTGGCGCAGAAAGTCGCCAACGAGCTCACCACGCTCTACCTCAACGAAAATCTCACCAGCCGCACCCGCCTCGCCAAGGATACGGCGAGCTTTCTCTCTGCCGAAGCGCAGCGACTGAGCGGCGAAATCGCGGCGCTGGAGCAGAAGCTCGCGGATTTCAAGGAGCGCAACGTCGATCGCCTGCCGGAGCTCACGCAGCTCAACTTTCAGATGATGGATCGCGAGCAGATGGAGCTGCGCGACGTGCAGACCCGCCTGCAGTCATTGCAGGACCAGAAGCTCTATCTCGTCGCACAGCTCAGCCAGATCAACCCAACCTCGCAGGTCTTCACCGAGACCGGGCAGCGGGTCCTGGGTCCGGCGGACCGCCTGAAGGCGTTGCGCACCCAGCTCGCGAGCCTCTCCTCGCTCTACGCGCCGGATCACCCGGACGTGCTGCGCATCCGGCGCGAGATCGAAGGGCTGGGGCGCGAAGTACAGCAATCCAGATCATCGGCCAACGATCTGCAGCGCCAGCTCACCGATGCATGGGCGCAACTCGCCGCCGCCCGGGAGAAATACACACCCGATCACCCGGACGTGCAGCGACTCGAACGGCAGGTGGATTCACTCGAGAAGCAGCTGCAAGCGAGGCCGCCCGCCGCTGCCGCCGCGAGTGCGCTCGCGGATGCGGACAATCCGACCTACATCCAGATCCGGACGCAGCTCGAGAGCGCGCAAAACGAAATCGCCGCGCTGACTGCGAAACAGGCACAGATCCGCGCCCGCATCGGCGACTTCGAGCGCAGGCTCGCGCAAGCCCCCGGCGTGGAGCGTGAGTATCGCGAGTTGCTGCGTGATCATGACAACGCCCAGGCGAAATACCAGGAACTGCGCGCCAAGGAGATGGAGGCGCGGCTGGCGCAGACGATGGAATCGGATCGCAAGGGCGAGCGCTTCACCGTGATCGAGCCCCCGCTGCCGCCGGAAAAGCCGGTGAGCCCGAATCGCCCGCTGGTGATCGTGCTGGGACTGCTGCTCACAATCGCGGTCGCGTTAGCCGTCATGACGGTGCGCGAGTCGCTCGACGGCACCGTGCGCGGTCGCCAGGACCTCAGCGCTCTGCTCAACGTCGCGCCGCTCGCCGTGATCCCGTATATCGGTACGCTTGCCGAGTCCACGCGGCAACGAGCGCGTTTCCGGCTCGCCGCCTTTGGCGCGATGGGGACGATCCTGGCGGCGGCAGTGCTGGTCCACTTCCTCTATCGGCCGCTCGACGTGCTGTGGTTCACGGCGATGCGCAAGTTCGGGATCTGAGGGCGGGCGCAATCCACAATGGAACGAATAAAGAAAGCGCTGGAACTCGCCAAGCTGCAGCAGCCGCATCCGACGCCTGTCGTTGCTCCCATGCTGCAGCCGCGCGTCTCGTCCGCAGCGTCCACCTCGTCTGCCTCATCGACACAGCAGCAAGCGCGGCCGATCCAGCTGTCCGACGAGCATCTCGAGAAGCATCGGCTGTTGCACGAGGGCTCCGCACCGGACACGCGGCGGGCTTACAAGATGCTGCGCACCCAGGTGCTGCAACGGATGCGCGGTCATGGCTTCCAGAGCCTGGCGATCGTCAGTCCCGCCGCCGCCGACGGCAAGTCGCTGACGGCAGCAAATCTTGCAATCAGCATCGCGCAGGACCCCAACCACACGGCCTTGCTCGTCGACCTCGACCTGCGGCGACCGACATTGCACAAGCTGTTCGGCATGAGCGTCGAGCGCGGCGTGGACGACTACCTGCGGGGTGACTGCGCGCTCGCCGATGTCCTCTATCGCCCGCAGCAGTTCGAGCGACTCGTCCTGCTGCCGGTGCGAGCACCGGTGGAACACAGCTCGGAACTTCTCGCGAGCGTGCGTGCGCGGGAGCTCAAGGCGGAAATCAGGGGACGCTACGCCGACCGGATCGTGCTCTACGACCTGCCGCCGGTGCTGATCTCAGACGATGCGCTCACGGTCATGCCCTCCGTCGACTGCGCCCTGCTGGTGGCCACCGAGGGACACACGCGGCGCGACGAGCTGATGCGCACGCTGGAAGTGCTGCATTCGAGCACGATCGTCGGCACGGTGCTCAACCGTTCCACCGAGCAACCCGGCGCGTACTGAGGCGGCAATCGTGTACGAGACCTTCTACGGGCTGCGCGCAAAACCATTCTCACTGACGCCGGACCCGCACTTCCTGTATCTGACGCGCCACCATGCGATGGCGCTCACCATGCTCGAATACGGGCTCACGCAACAGGCCGGTTTCATCCTCATCACCGGCGAGGTGGGCTCCGGCAAGACCACGCTGATTCGCCACCTCCTCGGACACCTCGAGCAGGACTTCACGGTGGGTCTGATCTCCAACACGCACCACAATTTCGGCGATTTGCTGCAATGGGTGGCGCTCGCCTTCGGCATCGACTTCAAGGGCAAGGAGCACGTCGAGCTGTACCAGGCGCTGGTCGATTTCCTCATCGAGCAGTATGGCAAGGGACAGCGCGTGGTGCTGATCGTCGACGAAGCCCAGAATCTGAATGCACGCACGCTGGAAGAACTGCGCGTGCTGTCCAATATCAATGCCGATCGCCACTTCGTGCTGCAGATCGTGCTGGTCGGCCAGCCCGAGCTGCGCGACAAGTTCCGCCGCCCGGAACTGCGCCAGTTCGCGCAGCGCATCTCGGTGGACTACCACTTGCGCGCGCTGCAGCGGGAGGAGACGCACGCGTACGTGCAGCACCGGCTCAACGTCGCCGGGGCCGGCGAGGAGATTCTCGAGCCGGATGCGATCGAGTTCGTGCATGCGCGCACCGGCGGCATCCCGCGGCTCATCAACTCGCTGTGCGACACGGCGCTGGTCTACGGCTTCGCGGAGCAGCGGCGCCGCATCGACGCCGAGCTCATGGCGCAGGTCGTGCGCGATCGCGGGGCGAACGGAGTGATGCCGTTGCTGGCCGACTCGTCGGCAGCCGGTCTCTCGTGACAGGTGACGCGTGTGAACGCAAGCCAACCGGCCGTGTGCCGGTCGAAGTGGGCCTTGTCGCTGACGTGCATCGGTATCGTGACGTCGCAGCCCGGGCACGCGCATGCGCAAGACCGGCGAGCGAGCCTCGGGCCCGCGGAGCTGGGCGTCATCGTCAACGAAGCCGACGCCCTGAGCCGGTCGATCGCGGACTACTACGTCAGGCGGCGCGGCATCCCGACGCGCAACATAGCCCGCGTGCGGTTCGAAGCGACGAATGATGTCCTCGCACAGGCCGAATTCGCCCGCATCAAGCAAGAGGTCGATCGCCACCTGCCGGCCACCGTCCAGGCGCTGGCGCTCACCTGGGCCAGGCCCTATCGCGTGGACTGCATGTCGATCACCAGTGCCTTCGCATTCGGATTCGACCCGGCAGGCTGCGCCAGCGGTTGCCAGCCCACTGCGATCAGCCGTTACTACGACTCGGACTCGCGGGCGCCGCAACGTGACTACGGGATCCGGCCTGCGATGAGCCTCGCAGCGCTGAACCTGGAGCAGGCGCGGGCGCTGATCGATCGCGGCATCGAGGCGGACCGCGGTCACCGCGGCGGCACGGCGTACCTGCTGGATACGAACGACCGCGCTCGCAATGCGCGTACCAGCGCTTACTCCACGGCCCGCGAGCTGGCTGCCGATCGGGTGCACGTGCAGATCGTCAAGGCCGATTACCTGGAGAACCGGCGCGACGTCCTGTTGTACGAGACTGGCGTCTCGCAGGTTCCGAAGCTCGACAGCAACCAGTTCGTGCCAGGTGCCATCGGCGATCACCTCACGTCCTTCGGTGGCAACCTCTTCGGCACCAGCCAGATGAGCAGCCTGCGCTGGCTGGAAGCTGGCGCCACCGCAAGCTACGGCACGGTGGTCGAGCCATGCGCCTTCACGGCGAAGTTCCCGAATCCGGCCGTTCTGCTCAGGCACTACCTGGCCGGCGAGACGCTGATCGAAGCGTATTGGAAGAGCGTCGCCATGCCAGGACAGGGTCTGTTCATCGGCGAGCCGCTCGCGCGGCCGTTCGGTCTGGCGCACTGATGGAAGAAGATCTGCAACCCGGAGAGGTCAGGGCGCGCGCGGTAAAGGGCATTGCGAGCCTGCTCACGCGGCAATTCCTGGTGCGGGTGACCGGCTTCGTCGGCATGCTGGTGCTGGCCCGCATTCTCACGCCGCAGATCTTCGGCGTGTTCGCGATCTGCCAGTTCATCGTGCTGTTCTTCGAGCAGATCAGCAGCCTGGGGTTGTCGGCGGCGCTGATCCGGAAGAAGGACGCGGTGACCGAGCGCGAGCTGCGGACGGTGTTCACCGTGCAGCAGATCGGCGTGGCGCTCTCGATCGTGCTCATCCTCGGCGCCGCTCCGTTCATAGCGCGCCACTACCAGTTGCCGACCGAGGATGTCGCGCTCATCCGGGTCATGGCCCTGGCGTTGCTGCTGGCCTCGCTGAAGACGATTCCGACGGTCCTGCTCGAGCGCCGGCTGCGTCACAATCTCATTGCCGCATCCGAGATCACGGAATACCTGACCTACCAGGTGGTCGCGATATTGCTGGCGTACCTCGGTCTTGGAGTGTGGGCATTGATCGCCGCGCTGATCGCGCGCGGCCTCATCGGCGTTGCGATCCTGAGCCGCCTGTCGTGGTGGCGCCCGGCGTTCGGTATCGATCGGCGGGCGCTGGGCGAAGTGGTGCGCTTTGGCATCCCGATCCAGGCAGCCAATCTCCTGAGTCTTGCCAACAATGCGGTGGTCCCGGTGCTGG
>DASQOO010000060.1:0-27568 GCA_035644435.1 Steroidobacteraceae bacterium
TCGCCCTTCCAGCCGTCGACCATCGGGCTCATGGGGATCGCGACCTTGAGCGCCGGGTGCGGATTGACGAGCGCCATCAGTACCGTGAAGCCCTCGTAGGAGGAGCCGATCATGCCGACCTTGCCATTCGACTCGGGCACGTGTTTCACGAGCCAGTCGATGGTGTCGTACGCGTCGGTCGAATGGTCGACCTTGCTCGAGTTGAGCGGGCCGCGCAGCGGGCGCGTCATCACGTACTCGCCTTGCGAGCCGTACTTGCCGCGCACATCCTCGAACACGCGGATGTAGCCCTCGCCCACGAACACTTCGTCGCCCTGCGGGAGCGTGGCGAGCATGTGGGTGCTGAGGCTGCGCTCGGTGCGCTTGGAGGCGTTGTACGGCGTGCGCGTGAGAATGATGGGCGCGCCCTTGGCGCCCTTCGCAAGCACGATCACGGCGTGCAGCTTCACGCCATCGCGCATCGGGATCATCACCTCGCGCTTGATGTAGTCGAGCTCGCCCGCGGGCTGCTCGAATTTCTTCTTGGTGATGTCAGGCGCAAGCGGCGGGGTCTGCGCCAGCGCGGCCATCGTGATCGCCACCAGGAAAGCCACGCCCAGGACGCGGCCAGCAACAGTCGACGACTCCCGGCCTGCGCCGGGAGTATTGCGAGGCTCAGTGTTCAAAATCTCTGTCCGAGGGTGATGCCAAAGGTGCGCGGTTCATTAGTCCCGGTATAGATGATGCCCGGCTGCGTGACGCCGGCCCCACAGATCGAGCTGTCGCACTCGGCATATCTATACAGCGGGGCACGCTCGTCGAACGCGTTGTTGATGAACAATTCGATCGACAAGCCGTTCTTTTCGACACCGAACGTGAAATCAGCGATGCCATACGCGTCCTGTTGTCCCAGGATATTGTTCTCCACCGGCATCAGCGCCGATCGGCTCTCGCCCTGGTACACGTAGGCACCCTGCAGGTGCGCATCGAACTGGGCCACGTTGAAGGTATAACGCGCGATGACGTTGGCCTTGAACTTCGGCGTCACGGGAAGTTCAGTACCCGAGGGAGCGAAGGACTCGGGGAAATTCGCGGCGCAATCCTGGATGGACAGCGGCTGATCGTTGTCATCGACCAGTCGCTGGCAGAAGTCATCCTTGAGCTTGGGGTCCAGCCAGGTTGCGCCCGCCGATAGTAGCAGGTCAGCGGTTACCGCCCAGTTGAGATCCATCTCGATGCCCTTGATTTCGGCGCGGCCCGCATTGGTGACATTGGTCAGCCCGTTCTCGCCCAGGAACGAGTACTGGAAGTCGTCCCACTTCTCCCAGAACAGAGCGCCGTTGAAGCGCAGCCGATTCTCAAACCAGGTCGTCTTCCATCCGATCTCGTAGTTCTTCAGGTAATCGGAGGTGTAGGGCGGGAACGTGCCGCGCCGATTGACGCCGCCCGGCCTGAACCCCTCGGAGTAAGTCACGTAACTCAGCGCCTGATCGGTGAACCGATAAGTCAGGTTCACCTTGGGGGTATTGCCCGACTCGTCGACTTCCTTGTCGAGATTCGTGCATGGCCCGCTATTGAGCGAGGTCGTAGAGAAACACGATTGCTCGCCGGTCGAAGAGTCGAACGGGTTGGTCAGGCCGAAGCCAAAGAAGCCCTCGAGCGAATTCTTCGCCTTGAAGAAACGGATTCCCGCCGTGCCCGTCAGCTTCTCGGTGAAATCGAAGCTCACCTCACCGAACACGGCGTAGTCGCGATCGACCCGCACCTGCTCGGTCAGCCAGAACGTGTCCGGCCAGCCAGTGACTTCAGAGATCGTCGCGAGGTTATTGATCTTGTAGCGCTGCTCGATGTCGTGCTGCTGGCGCTGGTAGAAGAGGCCTGCGACGAAGCGGAACCGCTGATCCTGCGGCGAGGAGATGCGCAACTCATGGCTCTGCTTGGTGAACAGATCCTTGCCCTGGATGTACTGACCCGGATCGATCAGGGCGCCGGCATCGTCGAAGAAGTAGTTGCCGAAGTAGTAGCTGCCCCCGCTCGTGCTCTGATCGTAGAAGAACGAGTAGTCGGAATAGTCCGACTGAGTGAAGAAGTCGCGCTTGAGATAGGCACCGGCGTAGACCAGATCGAAATTGCTGATCTTGCCCTCGACCGTGAGTGCTGCCTGCCACCAGCGATCCTTGGAGTTCTCGGGGAAGAAGTGCGTCACCTTGAGATCACCGACGCTCGGGTCATAGGCGAACAGTCCGTTGGTGTCCTGCTCCTGGGCCATGATCGTCGGCGTGATCGTCCAGCTGTCGCTCAGATCCACGCGCAGCGCAGCGCGCCCGCCATAAGTCTCGACATCGTTGTAGTCGTTCTTCGCGCGGTCAGCGTTGCTCACCGTGATTCCGGACGTCGGGTAGGTACGAGTTCCGGCGACGTTGCTGATGTAGCCGCCGTCCTTCTCATACCAGCCGACCAGGCGGACGGCCGCCGCGTCGCCTACCGGTATATTGACGAAGCCTTCGCCGATATAGCCCGGATCGCCCGGATCATGCGTGTTGTAGGTCAGGTCGTAGCCCGCCTTGAAACCGCTCGGATCGGGCTTGTTGGTGATGATGCGGATCGTTCCCGACTGCGAGCTCGCCCCGTACAGCGTTCCCTGTGGACCCGCCAGGACCTCGACACGCGCGATATCGTAAATGTGAATATCGAGCGCGCCCTGGATGGTCGTGATCGGCTGCTCGTCGAGATATTGACCGACACTCGGCAAGGGACCTGAGTGATTGCCGTTGTCGCCACTCGAGACGCCGCGCATGAAGACGCGGGCCGATCCTGGTCCCAGCGTCTGATACGAAACGCTCGGCAGGAACTTCGCGTAGTCTTCGAAATCCGTGATGTGCAGCTGCTCGAGCTTCTCAGTGCCGATGGCCTGGATGCTCAGCGGTACGTTCTGCAGGTTTTCCTCGCGCTTCTGCGCGGTCACCACGACCTGCTCGAGCACGCCACCCTGCTCCTGCGCGAGCGCGGACGTGGTGGCGAGGATCGCGGAAATCGCGGAAGCGAGCGATACGCCCCCCGCGACGGAACGACGGTGAATAGCGGACCCGACCCGCCTGATCTTGCGGTTGCGGCTGCGCGTCATCGGTTCTCCCCCGCGTTAGAACTGTTGTCCGAACTTCAGCCCGTAGGTCCGCGTCGCGACCGGCGTGATGTATGTTCCGCCCGCTCCGCAGACGGTGGCGTCGCACTGCGCCCAGCGGTCCACCTGGCCCTTCTCGTCGAAGGCGTTGTTGATGAAGAGCTCAACCGTCCACTTGCCGCTCCCCACGCCCGCGGCCAGGTTCGTGATGGTGTATGACGGTATCTCGCCGAGGATGTCGCGCTGCACGGTGCGCAACTCGGGCTCGCGGCTGCCGACATAGGCAACGGCCCCCTGCACATGTGCGTTCAAGCTGCCGACATCAAACCGGTAGCGCGCAATGAAATTACCCTTGAACTTGGGCGTGACCGGTAGCTGCTGACCGTCCTCCGCCTGGAAGGGCGCAGGGTTGCCGTCCCCGTCGATGCACGGGTTCGCGTCCTGGCCGTTCGCATCCAGTGTTCCGCAATACGGCTGCGTGAGCTGGGCGTCGATATAGGTGGCACCGAGCGACAGTGTCAGGCCCGCCGTCGCCGCCCAGTTCAGCTCCGTCTCGATGCCTCTGGACCTCGCCTTGCCGGCGTTCGCAACAATAGTCACCGAGTTCGGGCCCAGGAACGCGAACTGGAAGTCATCCCAGTCCTCCTGGAAGATCGCGCCATTCCAGCGCAGGCGATTGCCCGCCCAGGTGCTCTTCCAACCCACCTCATAGTTCTTCAGGAAGTCCGCCTTGTACGGCTGGGTCGTGCCGACTCGATTGACGCCGCCGGGACGGAAACCTTTCGAATAGGTCGCATAGGCCAGCGCCTGGTCGGTGAAGTGATAAGTCACATTCACCTTGGGCGTGTTGCCCGTGTCATCAACTTCCTTGTCGAGGTTGGTGCACGGTCCGCCGTTGGTTTGCTTGGTAGAGAAGCACGACTTCTCGCCGGTCGCCGTGGTGAAGTCGTTGGTCAGGCCGAAACCGAAGAACCCTTCGAGCGAGTTCTCGTACTTGTAGAACCGGATGCCGCCGGTGACGCTGAGTTTATCGGTGATGTCGTAGGTCAATTCACCGAACGCGGCGTAGTCCTGATCGACGCGCACCTCCTCCGTGAGCCACCAAGTATCTGGCCAACCTGTCACGGACAGGGGGGCCTGGGGAGGTATCGCGTTCGGGCCCGCGAGGTTGTTCACCTCGTAGCGCTGCTCGATGTCGTGCTGGTTGCGCTCGTAGAAGAGGCCCGCCACGAAGCGGAAACGCTGCTCCGGCGGCGAGGAGATGCGCAGCTCGTGGCTCTGCATCTGGTACTTGTCATGACCGACGATGAACTGAGTCGGATCGATCATGGCGCCGGCATCGTCCCGGTAGTATGTTCCGTAATACGAGGGTGCCGAGTCGTAGAAAAAGGAATAGTCGACGTAGTCCTGGTGCGTCCAATCCTCACGATTGAGGTAGGAGCCCGCGTAAACGATGTCGAAATTGCTGAACTTGCCTTCGACTGTCAGCGCCGCCTGCCACCAGTGATCGTCCACCGACTCGGGATTGAAGCGCGTGATCTCGAACGGCTCACCGACCCGATAACCGTAGCTGCCGTTGGTCTTGCTCCACTGAGCCATCGCGCTTGGGGTGATGGTCCAGCTGTCGCCAAGATCCACCTTGAGCGCCGCGCGTCCACCATAGACCTCACCGTCGTTGTAGTCCTTCTTGACGCGATTGGCGTTGTCGATCGTGATGCCGGAGGTCGGGTATGTGACTGTGCCGTGCACGTTGTCGATGAACCCCGGATTGTCCTCGTACCAGCCCACCAGCCGGACGGCGGCGTTCTCTGAGATCGGAATGTTGGCGAAGCCCTCGGCGGTATACCCGGTGCCGCCGTGGTCCACGCTGCTGCCCTGCAGGTCATATCCCGCCTGGAATCCGCTCGCGTCGGGTTTGTTGGTGATGATGCGAACCGTGCCCGCTTCGGAGCTGGCGCCGTAGAGCGTGCCCTGCGGTCCGGCCAGCGCTTCCACGCGCGCGATATCGTACATGTGGATATCGAGGGCGCCGGCGATCGTTGTGATCGGCTGCTCGTCCAGGTACATGCCGACGCTCGGCGGAGAGGCGGAGTGATTGCCATCGCCGCCACTCGCGACTCCACGCATGTACGGCCGCGCAAACCCCGAGCCGCCACTTTGTCCGCCGCTCTGGTAGGACAGGCTCGGCAGGTACGTGGCGAAGTCAGCAAAATTGTTGAGGTGAAGTTCCTCGATCGTCTCGCCGCCGAGCGCGGTGATGCTCAGAGGAACGTTCTGCAGGTTTTCTTCTCGCTTCTGCGCTGTGACGACGATCTGTTCCAGAACGTCGGAAGATGCCTGCTGCTGCGCGTATACCGGCGAGCTGGCGGCGAGGATCGCCGAGATGGCGGAAGCCAGCGGGACCGTAGAGGCCATGACGCGGGCGTGTGGCGTGGATCGGACACGTTCGATCTTGCGAATTCGACTGCGAGTCATCGGTTTGACCCTCCCCCAAGTCGTCGATGTGGACAGTATGCCACGGCCCGAGGCAATCAAAACGGCGGCGTGGACGGATATGCCTCCAGCACGGGACCAAGTGCACTCTTGAGCGGACCGAGCCACGGCTCGTAGTTGCGCCAATGGTCGACCGCATCGCGAAAAATCGGCTGGCGGACCTGCTCCGAACTCGCTGTTCGGACAGCCCGTTCATTCTCGTAGAAGCGCAGGCAGCTTTCATCGAACGGCAAGCCGCAGTAGTCGAGCACCCGGCGCACTTCAGCTTCGAAGTCATCAATCAATTTTTCGTAAATGACGCGATGGACGCGCCCCGGGAGTACGGCGTCCAAGTGAGCCATCAGCTCCACGTAATCATGGTAGTAGCGGCCAATGTCTTCGAGGCCGTAGGTGAAGTGCTGGCCCCGGGCGAAGTGTTGTTTGAAGCCGGAGAAGCAGCAACCGAGCGGGTGCCGTCGCGCATCGATGATCTTCGCGTTCGGCAGGATCAGGTGAATCAGCCCGATGTGCGCGAAGTTGTTCGGCATCTTGTCGATGAAGAACGGCGCTTCGGTCTTGCGGTGGATACGAGACTGCTCCAGGTACCGCGTCCCCAGCGCGAGCAGTTCGGCCGAACTCAGCGTCGCCAGGATTTCCGGATACTTCGAGGTCTCGGCGCGTGATTTCTTCGCACCGAGACTGCGCACCATGGAGATGATGTAGGGCAGCTCCATCGTTCCTTCGACCTGCGGATGACTGGAGAGTATCTGCTCGAGCAGGGTCGATCCGGAACGAGGCAGGCCCACTACAAAGATCGGGTCGGGCGCAGCCGACCCCATGCTCGCGCGCTCCGCAAGGAATTCTTTCGAGAACAGGGCCTTCGAGCGCCGCATATGCGCGGTCGTTTCGTCCGCGTCGTAAGAGATGCGCGCGCGGCGCAGGCTGTTGCCGCTCGAGTAGTGTTCGAAGGACTCCGCGTACCCGCCTGCGTCTTCGAGCGCTTTACCCATGGCGAAGTGAAAATGGAATCGGTCTTCATGCCTAAGCTGCTCGCTCTGCAGGTGCGAGCGCATGGCATCGAGTTCTGCGGGTGCAAACCTGACGGTCTTCATGTTGGCGAGGCTCCAGTAGGCCTCCCCCAGAGCAGGCTTCAGTTCCACGCTCCTGCGGTAAGCACGGATTGATTCCTCCTGGCGCCCGGCAGTCTTCAAGGCGTGACCGTAGCTCATCCAGGCCATGGCCTGGCCGGGATATTCCGCCAGGACACCCGCGTAGATTTCGATCGCTTGCCGGTATTCGCCGATGAGGCTGAGTACCGCCGCTTTCAGATTGCGATAGCCGGGATGGCGCGCCTCTGCAGCGAGCAGGCACTCGAGTTCGGTCAGCGCTTCGACAGCCTTGCTCTGCCGGTAGAACACTTGCGCCAGGTTGTAGCGCGCGGCATTGAAGCTCGGCGCGAGCTCCAGGCAACGCCGCAACAGATTCTCCGCGTCCTCGTTGCGCCCGAGCCGCGCGGCCACTTCCGCCAGCATGCGAATCGCCGCGACATCGGTCGGAAACTGCTTCAGGTGCTCGCGCAGCAGTGCTTCGGCGACGGCGATGCGATTTTCCACCAGCGCGGATCCCGCCTCCATGAGCCGTGGATCTCGCGTCGAGTGTTTGATCTGCTGCGCGTAGGCTTCATCCGCGCCCTGCGTATCGCCGATACCGGTGAGATGATCGCCCAGCGCGCGCCAGGCATCGCTCAATTCCGGCTTGAGCTGCAACGCACGCCGTAGTGCGCTGACTGCGTCCTCGCCCTTGCGATCGGCACCGAGTGCCAGCCCGAGCTCGTAGTGCGCAGCGGCCGAATGCGGTTGTTGCGCGATGAGTGTCGAGAGGATTTCGACGGCCGCAGCTGCGCCCCCCATCTTGCGACGTGCTACACCAAGTAACAGCATCGCTTGCGGCTGCCCGGGAATGACCTTGAGGATTTCGGCCGCCTGTTCGGCAGCAGTCGCGGGGTCCGTGGCCAGCAAGCGCGCCGTGCGGCCGAGTGCAACTTCAACGGTGCCGACAGGGCCTGGCGCGCTGCTCATCCGTTATCCACGCAATCGCATCGCAGGAATTGTACGCGGTTCATCCGCTCAGCACGCGGTGCACGAGTAGCACACAGACCGAACCCTCCCCGACCGCCGAGGCCACGCGCTTGATACTGCCGCAACGCACGTCGCCAACCGCAAATATTCCTGGAGCGCTCGTCTCCAGCAGGTGTGGCGCACGGCGCAGCGGCCAGCGCGCAGCAGTGAGATCGTCGGCGCCCAGGTCGGGCCCGGTCTTCACGAATCCCTTGGCATCGAGAGCCACGCAGTCGGCCAGCCAGGGAGTGTTGGGGTCGGCACCCATCATCAGGAAGGCGTGTCCGATCCGACGCGTCTCTTCCCCGGACTCGCTGCGCCACGTCACTCTTTCCAGGCTGCCGTTACCGGCGAGCGCCGAGATCTCGGTTCGCGTGCGCAGCGTGATGTTCGGGCTCTCTTCGATGCGCCGGATCAGGTAGCGCGACATGCTGTCGGCCAGGCCGTCCGAGCGCACCAATATGTGCACTTGCCGGCAACTGCCGGCGAGGAATACCGCTGCCTGGCCCGCCGAATTTCCGCCGCCGACCACGATCACTTCTTCGTCCTTGCACAAGCGTGCTTCGACTTGCGTGGCCGCGTAATAGACGCCTGCACCCACGAACTGGGACAGATTCTCGAGAGAAAGCGTCCGGTACGCGGCACCGGTGGCAATGATGATCGAGCGTCCGCGCACGAGTGTATTGTCGGACAGCTCAATGGTGTGCAACGGTGGTTCGCAGCGCAGTCGCAACGCCTCGCTCGCGATCGAAACCACTGCACCAAACTTCTGTGCCTGCACCAGAGCGCGCCCGGCGAGTGCCTGCCCAGAAATGCCGGTCGGAAATCCCAGGTAGTTTTCGATCCTCGAGCTCGAGCCAGCCTGACCACCGGGGGCGTTGGTCTCGAGTACGCGCACATCGAGTCCCTCGGATGCGGCGTACACTGCTGCGGCGAGTCCCGCTGGACCCGCACCGATCACGATGACGTCGTGAATTCTCGCCGCGTCGACCTGCGGGTTCATCCCGAGGCAGGCTGCAAGCTCTTCGTTGGCGGGATTCTTCAGTACCCTGCCGCGGCAGATCACCACCGGTACTTCGTCGATACTCAGGTGAAAACGCTCGATGAGCGCCTGGACATTCGCGTCACTGTCGATATCCACATTGACGTGGGGGTATGAATTGCGCGTCAGGAACTGCTGCACGCGCAGTGTGCCCGCCGAATGCCGCGAGCCGATCAGGATCACATCGCCCTGCTCGACCGTGATGAGTCCCACGCGACGCAGGATGAAGGCGCGCATGAACAGCTCGCTCAGTTCCGCGTCGGTCTGCACGATGGCGCGTAGCTGCTCGGCCTCGATGGCGAGGATTTCGCCCTCCTCGCGAACCCTCGCCCTGATGACGCTGGACGCACCCCGCAGAATGCTCATCTCGCCGGCGAAATGATTCGCCGTGTGCACGATCACGAGCTCTTCGCCCGAGAGTCCCGGCCGCACGACTTCAATGCTGCCGGAAAGCACGACCATCAGGTGGCGGTAGATCCCGCCGGGCTCGACCAGCACTTCCCCAGCATGCGTGCGCATGCGTTTGCCGTGTCGCTCTAGGCGTGCGATCTGCGCCGCGGTCAGCTCAGGGAACATCTGCGCCCGGCGCGACTCCAGGCTGGGAGGCAACGCTGCCACGGCTATTTCCGGTGCAGCGCCGACTCCACTGCGTCGAACAAACCGTGCAGTCCGTAGGAGACATCGTGGATCAGACCGTTTACGAAGAACGTCGGCGTATTGCGCGCGCCGCTGTCCCGGCCGCTAGCGATGTGCTCACGCACCCGTTGCAGGTAGATCTCGTCGTCCATCTCCGCGGTAAAGCGCGCCAAGTCGAGCCCCAGTCGCTCGGCGTACCCGGTCAGGTGGTGCAGGTCCAGGTGAGCCTGGTTGTCGAACAGCAGGTCGTGCATCGGCCAGAATTTCCCCTGCCCGCCCGCGCACTCAGCCGCTTCCGCGGCGCGCAACGCGTGCGGATGCACTTCCTCGAGCGGGAAGTGCCGGTAAACGAAGCGCACGCGCTCAGCAAATCTCTCCAGCAGGAGCTTCACGGCCGGCGCAGCCTGCTTGCAGTTCGGGCATTCGAAGTCGCCATATTCGACGACGGTCACGGGCGCATGTTCGGGGCCGATCGCGTGATCGGTCGGTCCCACCGGGACGGCGAGCTTGAACGGATGTGGTCGATTCATGGCGGTGCTTCGGACGGGGATATTCACGGTAATCCGTTTCCCGCCCGACGTGCAAGCCGCCTGCGACTGCGGGTCCACGCCAGGTTCGCGCTGTGGTCTCGCGTGCACGAGCGGGTACACTGCCCCGAGCTATGTTGTGGTTCAAGGCATTGCACGTCGTCTTCATGGTCACGTGGTTCGCGGGCCTGTTCTATCTGCCGCGCCTGTTCGTCTATCACGCCGCGGCGAGCGACACCGTCGGGCGCGAGCGCTTCGAGACCATGGAACGGCGCTTGTTCGCGATCATGAGCCTGGGCGCTCTGCTTACACTCGGCTTTGGGCTCGCGATGCTGTGGCGCGCGCCGGAGTATCTCGATTTTGCGTGGCTGCGCACCAAGCTGGTGCTGGTTGCGCTACTGGTCCTCTACCATGTGTGGTGCTACCGCCTGATGCAGGAACTCGCGGCGGCGAGGGCGCACTCGCAACGCTGGTATCGATGGTTCAACGAGGTCCCGGGGCTGCTGCTGATCGCAATCGTCATTCTTGCGGTGCTCAAACCCGCCTTCGACTAACCCGAATCCACAACCAGACTCCGTGCCGCCACTACCATGATCCGCCTGCCGCCACCGCTGCACGCCCGACTCCGTGCGCTCGCCAAGGAAAGCGGCAGATCAGTGCATAGCCTGATCGTCGAGGGTGTGGAGCGCTATGCGGCGTACGAGGAACAAATGCGCCGCCTGGTCAAGGAAGCCATGGCGGCCGCCCTAGCTGCTGGGCTTGAGGTCGGTGTTGTGGTACGCCTCGATCCACCAGCTGCCATCGCGCTTCACCAGCACCTGCATCAGCCGTGTGCGCAGGATGCCGTCCGCCGGCAATGAAACGCCGGGCGGCAGACTCTTCACACCATGAATCTCCGTATCGACATCGACGATGGCGACATCGGGCGTAACGAAGCGGACGCGCCGGATGGCCTCTTGCCGCGTGGTGCCCTTGTAGAACGTCGTGAAGATCAGCGCGTGGCGCGACTCGAAGCCTTCATGCCCGTAAAACACCATGCCAAAGATGTTGGTGAAGCCGCCGTCGGGGGCGAAATGCTGTGCGTACGCCTTGGCATCGCCGGCGTTCCAGGCGGCCACCTGTCCCTCGATCACCTTGGCGATCGCGGCCTCATCCTCCGCCGAGCCGGTTGCCGATGAGGTCGGTTGCCAGCCGCTGCGGCCGGCCTGCCAGAACGTGAATGCCGTGATGTCCGCGACCAGCTGATCGTCCTGGCTCTTGGTCGAGCCGATGCCGTGCCCCGCTTCGACATCGAGGCGGAACAGCACGGGCGCACGCGTTCCGGAGGCCTGCAGGCGCGCGGCGAATTTCGCCGGTATCCACGGATCGACGCGCGGATCGTTGAGCCCGGTCGTAATCAGGATCGGCGGATATTGCACGCCGTCCTTCACCGCGTGAAAACTGTCCATGGCGAGCAGGTTCTTGAACCCTTGCGGATCGCTGACCGTACCGAACTCCGGGATATTTGCCGGGCCTCCGGCCGTGATCTCGGAGCGCAAGGAGTTCGTATCCGGGACCTGGTCGATCACGCCTGCGAACAGATCGGGTCGCTCTTCCATCGCCCTGCCCATCGTGATGCCGCCCGCCGAACCACCGCGGATGAAGAGGAGCTTCGGCGTCGTCACGCCATTGGCGATGAGCGACTCGCCGCACGCGATGAGATCACGCCAGGTGTTGGGCTTGTTCGCGTCCTTGCCCCCGAGTCGCCAGGCTTCGCCGAGCTCGCCACCGCCGCGCACGTGACAGAATCCTGTCGCTGCGCCCGCCTGCATGAATGGGACGTACGCAGGACGGAATGCCGGTAGTGTTGAAATACCGTACGAACCGTAGGCGTAGAGAATCACCGGCTCCGGTCGCTTGTCCTTGGGCTGTCGCACCAGGGTAAGCGGCACGCCGGTTCCATCCTTCGCTCGCGCTACGAGGTTGCTGACCTCGAATGCGGCGGGATCGAACGGCGGCCGCGCGTCGAGCTTCAGATCAGTGATCTTTGCGGTACTCGGATCGTAATGCAGAACGCTCGGCGGCTGGACCCAGCTCTCGAGCGTAAAGCTCACGCCGGGACGCGCCGGGTTCGTGAACGCCTCGCCAAGGCTGCCTTGGAACGGCAAGGCGATCTCCTTGGGTTCTCCACCAGCGAGCGGAATTCTCAGCAGGTGTGAATACACACCGGCGCGCGATACCACGTACAAGCCGTCAGCCGCCGCACGAATCGACTCGATCACACGGTCGGCGCGTGCCGGAAGGAGCGTGGCTGCTTGCGACAGGCCCTGGCCCACTTTCAGGCTCAGGATCTTGAACGTCGGCGCATCCTGGTGCGACAGCAGGAAGATGCGGTCGCCCGACAACTCCATCCAGGTGACGCCATCGGCAAAGGTCGTGAGTTGCCGCCAGGGTGCGCTCGCCTTTGCAGCCTGCACCGTCGCCGCCAGCCAGATCTGCCACTCGTTCTGCACGCCATTGAGGATGACTGCCGCCGCCTGCTCAGCGCCTGGCCAGATGGCGACGAGCGGAAACTGTTGTGACTCGACCGCCGGACCATGTCCAACGTTCGCCCCCAGCAGGGGAACGGGTTCGTCCTTGAGATTCCACGCCACGGCGTTGCTGTTGAGATATTTCTCGGCGGGCAATTTCGTTTCCGCCAGCCGATTCAGGAACAGCGTCTTGCCATCGTCGGTCCAGGCGAGGCTGCCGAACTGCGCGCGATCGAGCGGCCCGGCGATGACCCGTCCATTCGCGACGTCATAGACCGACAGCGCCGCGTCTTCCGAGCCGCCCTGCGACACGCCGACACCCACCTTGCTTGCGTCCGGCGCCGCCGAAAAATAGTTGATGGCGTAGGGCGTGCCGCCGTGCGCTTCGCGCACGGCACCGATGTCGACCAGCGTCCGCGTCGCACCGGACGCCTCTCTCACCATCAGGTTGTAGTTGTCCGAGCCCGGCGCACGATAGAGATAGAAGGAGCGCCCGCCGAAGGTCTGATACGAGCGTACGAAGCCGAAAGCGCCGGTGAAGGCACTCAAGCGCTCGAGATAGGCGGCACGCTCGGGAATCGAATCCAGAACGCTGCGCGTGTACCGACCCTGCGCCTTCATCCAGTCGACAGTCTCGGCATCCATGCTCTCCATCCACCGGTATGGATCGGTGATCTTGGTGCCGAAGTAGTCGTCGGTGACGGGACGCACCGGCGCAACCGGCTGGCCCACGTTCTGGGCGTGGGCATTGGCGAGCGCCAAGACCGCGAGTGCCCACGCAGCACTCGACAACGCGCGCGAAGCCGGACGCGCGGCGGGCGTAGATACCATCATTGAGTCCTCCGCCGGTCTGCGGCGTGGTTGGCCCAGGTCGGGAGAACAAGGGTCGCCGAGTGCGACCCTTGCCTTTACATCGCCTTGCTGTTCTTCATCTCGGTCACGACGGCCAGCGACTTGTTGACATGATCCTGCGGAGTGATCTTGTCGTCCGCCGATGAAAGCGTCGCGACGACTTTCCAGTCGGGCGAGATGACGAACGTCGTGCGCTCGGTGAACGCGTGATCGATCTCGACACCACGCGTGTCCTTGAAGCCGGGCTTGCCTTCCATGACCTTGAGGTCATAGGACTTCGCGATCTTGCCATCCGGATCCGAGGCCACCGGGAACTTGCCGGCGCAATACTCCGGATCGGCGGAGAAATCGTTTAGCCGCCCGATGCTGTCGTGGGAGACGCCAATGATGGTTGCGCCGACCTTGTCGAACTTGTCCTTGTTTTCGGCGAAGGTATGCGCCTCGACATTGCAGCCGCCCGTATAGGCCGACGGGTAGAAGTACACGACCACGGGGCCCTTCTTGAGCGCGGCCTTGAGGGAGAACGCGAATTCCTTGCCTGCCAGGGACGCCGGCGCCGAGAAATCCGGGGCGCTGTCGCCCTTCTTCAATGCAGCAAGTGCGGGCAGTGCGATCGCACCCGAGAGGAGCAGGGTGGTCAACAGGCGTTTCACGGCAATTCTCCTTGGGGAGGGTCAGGGATGGGTAGTGGGTCCACGCGGGAGGCGAAGCATACTGCCTGCCTAATTCTTGAGTCGATACCCCGTCCGGAATATCCAGCCGACCACCAGCAGGCACAGCACGAAGAACCCCAGCGTCATGGCGAGGCTGGTGCCCACGCTCACGTCCGAGGTCCCATAGAAGCTCCAGCGGAAGCCGCTGATGAGATAAACGACCGGGTTGAAGAGCGTCACCGTGCGCCAGGTGGGCGGCAGCATATGAATGGAGTAAAACGCGCCGCCCAGGAAAGTCAGCGGCGTCACGACCAGCATCGGGATGAACTGCATCTGTTCAAAGCCGTTCGACCAGATGCCGATGATGAAGCCGAACAGGCTGAAGGTCGCGGCGGTGAGCAACAGGAAGGCCACCATCCAGAACGGGTGCAGGATCTGGATCGGCACGAAGAACGACGCCGTGACCAGGATCACCAGGCCCAGGACGATCGACTTGGTTGCCGCCGCGCCCACGTAGGCCAGCACGATTTCAAGATACGACACTGGGGCCGACAGCAATTCGTAGATCGTGCCCGTGAACTTCGGGAAGTAGATGCCGAACGAAGCGTTGAAAATGCTCTCGGTAAAGAGCGTCAGCATGATCAGTCCCGGCACGATGAACGCGCCGTACGGCACACCATCCACCTGTGTCATGCGCGAGCCGATCGCGGCACCGAAGACCACGAAGTAGAGCGAGGTGGTGATGACCGGCGTGACCAGGCTCTGCAGCAGCGTGCGCAGCGCCCGGCCCATCTCGAACCTGTAGATGGCGATGACGCCGTGGCCGTTGAATGCGAGTCTGCTCATCGCCCTGCTCCAGCGCGCTCGCTCACCAGGCTCACGAAGATTTCCTCCAGCGAGCTCTCGTGCGTATTGAGATCCTTGAAACCGATACCGAGTTCACGCATGCGCGTGAGGAGCGATGCGATGCCCTTGCGCTGCTCGTTGGCGTCAAAGGTGTAATCGAGCTCGCAACCTTCCGCCCTGAGCGTCAGCTCCCAGTCGGCGAGCTCCGGGGGAATCGAGGTCATCGGCGCCTGCAGGTACACCGTGAGCTGGCGCTTGCCGAGCTTCTTCATCAGCGTCGCCTTTTTTTCGACGATGATCAGCTCGCCCTTGTTGATCACGCCCACCCGGTCGGCCATCTCCTGGGCCTCTTCAATGTAGTGCGTCGTGAGGATGATGGTCACTCCAGTTTCGCGCAGGCCGAGCACCAGGTTCCACATGTCCCGGCGCAACTCGACATCCACGCCCGCCGTTGGTTCATCCAGAAAGAGGATCTGCGGTTCATGTGCCAGCGCCTTGGCGATCATCACGCGCCGCTTCATGCCGCCGGAGAGCGTCATGATCTTGGCGTCGCGCTTGTCCCACAGCGACAGATCGCGCAGTACCTTCTCGACAAACGCCTTGTTCGGCGCACGTCCGAACAGGCCGCGGCTGAAATTCACGGTGTTCCACACCTTCTCGAACGTGTCGGTGGCAAGCTCCTGCGGCACGAGCCCGATCAGCGAGCGTGCCGCACGATAATCGCGCTGGATGTCGTGCCCGTCGGCGCGAATCTCCCCGGTCGTCGGCGTGACGATCCCGCAGACGATATTTATCAGCGTCGTCTTGCCGGCGCCGTTGGGGCCGAGCAGCGCGAAGATCTCGCCCTTCTCGATCTCCAGATCGATGCTCTTGAGCGCCTGGAGTCCGGACGCGTAGGTCTTGGTCAGGTTCGAAATCGACAGGATTGCTGGCATAGGGGCGCGACCTTAGCGCAAACCGCCGCTGCTGCGCACGCAGGTTGGCTGTGCTAAGGGATCGTCGACAGGTGGTTCAGCCTTATTCGTAGCTTTTCGCCAACTCGAGAACGGTCGTAACGGTTCGCCAGTTCCGGGCCGTGCACGTTGATCCCAAGAAAAAACGTGACCCAGACCTTCATTGCGAGCTGCCTGGTAGTGCGTTGCGCTGGGCAATCAGTGCTGCCGCCACAACCTCCGCTGTCGTGCCGACGACCTCGATCACCTTCCGGCGACTGCTCGCGCCGGCCACCACGCGCACATTCCGCCTGGGAATGCCAAGTCGCGATGCCACCAGCGCCACGAGCGCTTCGTTTGCGGCGTTGTCGACGGGCGCTGCTGCCAGCCGGATGTGAATGGCGTCGCCGTGCATCCCTACGACCGCGGTACGCGACGCGCGCGGTTGAACGTACACCTTGATTCGGGTCGAGACTGCCATTGGAACTATCAGCAGCAAGGGGCAGGTAGCAGTGGTCATAGTCTAGAGCATCGAGCGACTTGGGTTGCCGGATGCCATAATTGCCCGCATGTCCGCGGAACGGCAAACCGTCCTGCATAGCTGGTGCCGGCAAACCGACTGGAATGCGCCCACGATTGTCGGTGGCCAGGGCGCGCGACTGTTCACGGACGACGGCAGGACGATCCTGGATCTGAGCAGCCTGAGTGAATGCTGCAATCTCGGACACCAGCATCCTCGAGTCGTTGCGGTCATCCGCGAGCAGGCCGAGAAGCTGTGCTTCGTGACGAGTGCCTGGGGTGCCGAGCCGCGAGCTCACCTGGCGGAACTGCTGCTGGAGAAATCCGGGTTTGAAGGCGGACGCGTGTTCTTCACGGTTGGCGGCTCGGACGCCAATGAACACGCCGTCAAGTTCGCGCGCCAGGCCAGCAGCAAGCCCCGCGGCTGGATCATCACGCGCGATCGCTCATATCACGGCGCGAGCTACGCAGCGATGGCGCTGTCCGGCGATGCCCGTACTGCCCACCAAGTCGATGCGGCTGCATTGCGGGTTGTACATGCGCCGCCGCCTTACGTGTATCGCTGTCCGTTCGGTGCCGCCAACGCCGAAGCCTGTGGCGTCGCGGCGGCGGATCATATCGGCACGCTCATCGATGAACGCGGCGCCAATGAAGTCGCCGCTGTCGTCATGGAGCCGAATGCGGGCACCAATGGCATCGTCGCGCCCGACAGTTTCTGGCCGGCACTGCGGGATGCGACCGAGGAGCGCGGCGTGTTCCTGGTTGCGGATGAAGTCATGAGCGGGTTCGGACGCTGCGGGGAATGGTTTGCGTGGCAGCGCTATGGCGAGGAGGCACGACCGGACCTGATGACGCTGGCGAAGGGTCTGACTGGCGCGCACTTGCCCCTGGGTGCGGTCGTGCTCTCGGCCAAGATCGCGCGTGCGATCGAGCCGCAGATGCTCTACACCGGCTTGACCTATTGCGGTCATCCCCTTTCCTGCGCCGCGGGAGTCGCCGCGGTCGAGAGCTATCAGCGCGAGGACCTGATTGCACGTTCGCGCCGATTGGGTGCCGGGCTCTTCGCGCGCCTCAAGCAGATGGAAGCGCGCCATTCCACGATCGGCGAGGTGCGCGGGGGTCATGGCCTGTTCGCGGTCGTCGAGCTGGTGCGCGACCGAGCGACCCGGGAGCCCCTGGCGCCCTGGGACGAAATGCATCCGGCGCTCAAGCAGTTGTTGCGCTCAGGACTCGCGGCCGGCGTATCGTTCGCCGCCCGCGGCAATCTGCTGCTGCTTGCGCCGCCACTGGTCATCGAGGAGCAAGAGCTGGCCGACGCGCTGAGCCTTCTCGACCGACTGCTCGGTGAGCTCGAATCGGAGCTGCAGGCGAGCTCGGGCGATACGGTGATTCAGCCGATGCCGGGCGGCGCACGCGCGGGCAAGGATGTGCCATGACCTTCAAGCTCACATACTCGACGATGTTCAATCCGCCACCGGAGCTGCATGTGCAGTTCGACGCAGCGATGCAGCGCGTGAAGGCTGGTATTGGCGCCACTCACGCACTCCATGTCAACGGTGAGGACCGGCGCATACCGCGTACGTTCTCCAAGCTCAATCCCGCCGACCAGGAACAACTTCTCGGCCAGTTCGCGGCTGCGAGCGCGAGCGATGTGGATAGCGCAATCCAGGCTGCTCAGCGTGCCTTTGCGAGCTGGAAGCACAGCCCCGTCGCAGAACGCTTGTGCCTGCTGCGCAAAGTGGGATGCCTGATCGAAGAGCGCGTCTACGACATCGCCGCGGCGCTGACGCTCGAGGTGGGCAAGAACCGCATGGAAGCACTCGGCGAAACGCAGGAGACCGCGGATTTCTTCTTCGCGTACTGCGACGAGTTCGAGCGCCAGCAGGCCTTCGATCACGGGCTGCCTAACGATCCTCTCACGACTCACGTCTCGCACAATCGGAGCGTGATGAAGCCCTATGGGGTCTGGGTCGTCATCGCGCCGTTCAATTTTCCGTTGGCGCTCGCGGGCGGTCCGACAGCGGCCGCGCTCGTCACCGGCAACACGGTGGTTCTCAAAGGCGCGACCGCAACTCCCTGGGCGGGCCGCCTGCTCGCCGACTGCATCCGCGATGCGGGGCTCCCGCCTGGTGTCTTCAATTACCTGAGTGGCTCGAGCCGTGAAGTGGGTGAGCCGCTCGTCAACCATCCGCTGACTGCGGGCATCACGTTTACCGGATCGCACGAAGTCGGGATGCGCATCGCGCGCACGATGCAGACGGGCTCCTATCCGCGACCGTGCATTGCGGAGATGGGCGGCAAGAATCCCTGCATCGTGACCAAAGCGGCGGATCTCGACCGTGCAGCGACCGGCATACTGCGCTCTGCCTACGGCATGGGCGGACAGAAGTGCTCTGCCCTTTCGCGCCTCTACGTACAGCGCGATGTCGCCGATGATCTGACCGCGCGACTGCAGAAACTGATCGCGGCGCTCGGCATTGGTGATCCGGCTTTGCAGAAGAACTGGCTGGGGCCGGTAACGACTCCGGACGGCTACGCAGACTACGCCCGCTACTCGGAGCAGCTGCGCGCGGGCGGATCACGTGTGCTCGCGGGTGGCCTGAAGTTGCGCGACGGCGAGCTCGCACGCGGCTTCTACGTGCAACCGACATTGGCGGAAGCACCGACCGATCATCCGCTGTGGCGATACGAGATGTTCCTGCCGATCCTGATGCTCCACCGCGTCGCTGCCAACGACGAAGCCATGCAACTCGCCAATGACACGCAGCTCGGCCTGACCGCGGGCTTCTACGGCAGCGCCGAAGAAGTGAAATGGTTTCACGAGTACATCGAGGCGGGAGTCACGTACGCGAACCGCCCACAGGGCGCGACTACCGGCGCGTGGCCCGGCTATCAGCCGTTCGGCGGCTGGAAGGGCTCGGGTAATACGGGGAAAGCCA
Source organism: Steroidobacteraceae bacterium (assembly GCA_035644435.1). Classification (GTDB taxonomy): domain Bacteria; phylum Pseudomonadota; class Gammaproteobacteria; order Steroidobacterales; family Steroidobacteraceae; genus DATBVX01. The sequence goes on from DASQOO010000060.1 coordinate 19,146, forward strand.
TCGCCTCCTTCTATTACCTGCCGCAGTACCTGCGCGAGCAGTCACAGACCGTGGTGGACTGACGGATGGAGCTGCTGAGCCTGCGCGAGGCGATCGAGCGTCTCGTCAAGGACGGCCAGAGCGTCGCGCTCGAAGGATTCACGCACCTCATCCCCTTCGCCGCCGGCCACGAGATCATCCGCCAGCGTCGCAAGAACCTGCACCTCATTCGCATGACGCCCGATCTGCTTTACGACCAGATGATCGGCATGGCGTGCGCGGACCGGCTGACCTTCTCCTGGGGCGGCAATCCGGGCGTGGGCTCACTGCACCGGCTGCGCGATGCGGTCGAGAAGGACTGGCCGCAGCCGCTGCAACTGATGGAGCACAGCCACGCCGAAATGGCAGTCGCCTACACAGCGGGTGCCAGCGGATTGCCGTGCGGAGTGATGCGCCGCCACGCCGACACGGACCTTGCGCGAATTTCGGCGGCGCGCGTCAAGCCGATCGACTGCCCTTTCACCGCTGATTCCCTGATGGCAGTCGCAGCCATCAACCCCGATGTCACGATCCTGCATGCGCAACAGGTCGATGAGGCGGGCAATGTCCTCATCCGCGGTATTGTGGGTGCAGCGCGCGAGGCGGCGATGGCTGCACGCTGCCTCATCGTCACCGTCGAGGAACAGGTCGAGCGGCTGAGCGCCGACATGAATGCGATCGTGTTGCCGAGTCTCCTGGTAACTGCGGTCGCCGTCGTCCCTGGAGGCGCTTACCCGTCGTATGCGCAGGACTACTACGCACGCGACAACAGCTTCTATACGGCCTGGGATGAGATCGCGCGCGATCGCAAGACATTCCTGATCTGGATGGAGCGCCATGTGCTGGGGCTCAGCGATCACGCCCAATTTCTGCGCGCCTTGAAGGTATCTCCCAACTGAAAGGAAGTATCGAATGCCCTGGTTCAGCTTGCTGGCTGTCGGCGTTGGGGCGGTACTCGGCGCGTGGTTGCGCTGGGCCCTCGGCCTGGTTCTCAATCCGGTGTTTCCGACACTGCCGCTCGGCACGCTGGTCGCGAACCTTTTCGGGGGGTTCGTCATTGGCATCATGATGAGCGGCGCCGACCCATTCGGCTTCTCGCCCACGACGCGACTGCTGATCACGACCGGTTTTCTGGGGGCACTCACCACCTTTTCGACCTTTTCCGCCGAGACAGTAACGCTGCTGCTGCGCGCCCAATATGGATGGGCGGCGACCCTGGTATTGGCTCACCTCGGTGGCTCGCTCCTCTTGACGGGCGCCGGCGTAGTGCTGGTACGAACACTTGTTGGCAAGTGAGCAGATTGCGCGGGAGGGCACTGACGTGAACGGAACCTATCTGCGCTTCTACATGCACGAGAACGTCAAGCACAAGCATCGACTGCTCTACGAATGGCTCCTGGAGCATGCCAAGGCCAACGGCATCCACGGCGGCTCGGCGTTTCGCGCCATTGCCGGCTACGGGCGTCATGGCGTACTGCACGCGCAGCACTTCTTCGAGTTGGCCGGCGACCTCACGATCGAGGTCGAATTCGTCATGACACACGATGAGGCGGATCGGCTGCTCGACAGCCTGCGCCGTGAGAACGTCCGTCTGGTCTATGCGCGTATGCCCGCGGAGTTCGGCGTCATCGGAGAGCCGGGATCGTGACCGCGCAACCCTACACCGCTGACGAACTCATGACCGTGACCGCGGCCCGCCAGCTGCGTAACGGCGCCGTGTGTTTTGTCGGCATCGGCCTGCCGAGTGCGGCCTGCAATCTCGCCCGCCTGCGCCACGCGCCCAATCTCGTATTGATCTATGAGTCGGGAACCGTCGGCACCAAGCCGAGCGTGCTGCCGCTGTCGATCGGTGACGGCGAGCTCGCCGAGACCGCGGATTGCGTCGTGCCGCTGCCCGACATCTTTACCCATTACCTGCAGCGCGGCCGCGTCGACGTGGGATTTCTCGGCGCCGCGCAGATCGACCGCTTCTGCAATCTGAACACCACGGTGGTTGGGGATTACGCGCGGCCCAAGGTGAGACTCCCGGGCGCAGGCGGCGCGCCGGAGATCGCGACATACGCGCGCGAAGTGCTGATCGTGATGAAACAGTCGCCGCGCAGTTTCGTCTCACAGCTCGACTTCGTAACTTCATGCGGATATCTCTCAGGTTCCGGAACACGACGCAGGAGCGGCGCACCAGGTAGCGGACCGCGCGCCGTAATTACGGACTTCGGCATCCTGCGCCCAGCTCCCGAAACCGACGAGCTGCAGTTGACGGGCCTGTATCCCGGAGTCACCGTGGAGGCCACGCGCAATGCGACGGGATGGCCACTCCAGGTCGCCGAGGCGATCGAACAGCTTCCACCACCCGAACGCGCCGATCTGGAGTGTCTGCGTGATTTGCACGCACGCACGGAGAAGGCGCACGCGAGCTCGATCCGGATCAAACTGCCCGCCTAGTTCGCTGGCGAGAATTGAAGTCGAGGAACTGTCATGCGCTCACCGCACATCCGAACCGAGCTGCCCGGACCCAAGGCTCGCGCGTTGATCGAACGCGACCGCCCGGTCACGACGCCGTCCTATCCACGCGACTACCCGTTCGTGATGGCGAAGGGCCGCGGCGCGGAAGTCTGGGATGTCGATGGCAACCGCTTTCTCGATTTCGCGGCCGGCATCGCGGTCTGCAGCACTGGTCACAGCCATCCGGCCGTGGTCGCTGCGATCAAGGACGCTGCGGACGATTTTCTGCACATCTCGAGCGACTACTGGCATGAGCGCATGACGAGACTCGCCGAGAAGATCAACGCGCTCGACCCCATGCGTGAGCCGGTGCAGATCCTGGTGTGCCAGAGCGGTACCGAGTCCGTCGAAGGCGCGCTCAAGCTCGCCCGCTACGTCACCGGCCGTCCGCGCTTCATCGGTTTCCTCGGCGCATTCCATGGCCGCACCATGGGATCGCTCGCCTTCACCGCGAGCAAGTACACGCAGCAGGCGGGCTTCTTCCCGACCATGCCGGGCGTCACGCACGTGCCGTACCCCAACACCTATCGGCCGTTATTTGCGGGCGCTGACCAGGGAAAGGCGATCCTCGATTACATCGAGGGAACGCTGTTCCAGACCAACGTGCCGCCGAACGAAGTCGCGGCGATCCTGGTTGAGCCGTTACAAGGCGAAGGCGGCTACCTGGTGCCGCCCGATGGATTCCTGCAGGGGCTGCGCGAGCTCTGCGATCGTCACGGCATCCTGCTCATCTTCGATGAAGTGCAATCCGGCATCGGGCGCACGGGGCGGATGTTTGCCAGCCAGCATTCCGGCGTCTCGCCGGACATCATGACGCTCGCCAAGGGTCTCGGCTCGGGGTTGCCCATCGGGCTGGTCGTGGCGCGCAAGACGCATATGGAAAAATGGAAACGCGGTGCGCACGGCAACACCTTTGGCGGCAATCCTCTTTGTTGTGCGGCGGCGCTCGCCACCCTCGATCTCGTCGAGCGCGAATACGCGGCCAATGCCGCGAGCGTCGGTGAGTACTTCATCGGCAAGCTCCGCGACCTGCAGAAGCGCTTCGAGTGCATCGGCGATGTGCGCGGCAAGGGACTCATGATCGGGATGGAGCTGATCGAGAATCGCGTCAGCCGCAAGCCGGCGCGTGCGCTGTGCGACAAGATGCTTACGACGGCGTTCCACAACGGGCTCCTGCTTCTTTCCTGCGGCTTCAGCACAGTGCGCTTCATTCCGCCGCTGATGATCACCCGGGCACACGTCGATGAAGCGATGCTGCTGATCGAGGCGAGCCTCAACGACGCTCTGGCAGCCCGCTGAACGATTGCGCGCCTGGCGGCGCGGGCCCCTTGGCCGCGCGACAGGGTTCAGAGTAGAGTGCGCCGGTTCGATCGCCGGCTGAACTCCAGAACAACGAAGGGGGATTCTCTATGACAGGTCTGGATGCATTGTGGCTGCCGATCCTGTTGTCGGCCGTCATCGTGTTCGTCGCGAGCTCGATCATCCACATGGGGCCGTTCTGGCACCGGGGCGATTACCCGAAGGTGCCGAACCAGGACAAGGTGCAAGACGCGCTGCGCCCGCTTGCCATCCCGCCGGGCGACTACATGCTGCCGCGGGCTGCGAACATGAAAGAGATGCGCACGCCGGAGCACATGGAGAAACTGACCAAGGGTCCGGTGATGGTGCTCACCGTGCTGCCGAACGGACCGGGCTCGATGTCCAGGAGCCTGGTGTTGTGGTTCCTGTACACGGTCGTGGTGAGTTTCTTCACTGCCTACATCACCGGTCGCGCGCTTCCCGCCGGAACCGAGTATCTGCGTGTCTTCCAGATCGCCGGAGCCGCGGCATTCGTGGGCTATTCGCTCGCGCTGCTGCAGATGTCGATCTGGTATCGCCGTGCCTGGAAGCTGACCGTGAAGGCGCTATTCGACGGGCTCATCTACGGCCTGCTCACCGCGGGCACGTTCGGCTGGCTGTGGCCGCACTAGGAAGGTCGGACTGAGAATACTTATCGGGCTGGCGACAGCCCTGGCATTCATCACTGCCCATGCCGCACGGGACCCGGTCCTGCGGCAAGTCGACCTGCCTCATAACTATTACTGGCGCGAGATGTACATCCCGCAGCCGACGACGGGCCCGTCGGCTGCGGCATTCACGTCGGATGGCAAGAGTGTCGTCTACACGATGGCGGGATCGCTGTGGCGCCAGGCGATCGGGAGCGATGAGGCGCACGAGCTCACGCATGGGCCGGGGTACGACCTGCAGCCGGATTGCTCCAGCGACGGACGCTGGATCGTGTTCGTGCGTTACGACAAGGATGCGATGGAGCTGCGGCGGTACGAGATCGCGAGCGGACACGAAGTACCCTTGACCCATTCCGGCGCGGTGACCCTGGAGCCGCGGTTCTCTCCCGACAGCCGCCGACTGGTGTTCGTCTCGACGCAGGGCAGCGGGCATTTCAATCTCTTCATTGCCGACATCAGCGAGCAAGGGCTCAGCAACGCGCGTGCGCTGGTCGCGCCGCGCACCTCCACTCTCGATCGCTACTACTACTCAGCATCCGATCACACCATCAACCCGAGCTGGAGCCCCGACGGGAGCCGCGTGTATTTCGTCGGGAACCGTGAGATTGCCTGGGGCACCGGCGACATCCGGTCGGTCGCAGTGGCCGACCCCAGCGATCTCAAGCACGTGCTGACAGAAGAGACCACCTGGGCGGCACGGCCGGAAATGTCACCCGACGGCAAACGCCTGCTCTATGGCAGTTACCAGGGCCGTCAGTGGCAGCAGCTCTGGCTCACGACGCCCGAGGGCCGCTCGCCGCTCCCCCTCACCTTCGGCGACTTCGATCGGCGCAATGCGCGCTGGTCGCCCGATGGCAAGCGGATTGTCTATGTCAGTAACGAGTCCGGCAACACGACGCTCTGGGTGCAAGAAGTCAGCGGCGGGCAACGCGTGCCGATCGTTGCCGGGGTGCGCCGTTATCTCGCATTGCACCGACGTCTCGCACCGGCCGCCATGCTGTCGTTGTCGTTGCAGGACGAGCGCGGCAAACCGTTGTCAGGTCGTGTGATGGTGCTCGCACCGGACGATCGCTACTACGGACCCGCAGACGGCTGGCTGTACGCCGATGACAGCTTCGATCGCAGTCAGCAATCGCAGGAGAACCGCTACTTTCATTGCCGCGAGCGTTGCAGCGTGACCGTGCCAGCGGGCACCTCACGATTGTGGGTGATGAGCGGGTTCGCACGTGTGCCCGTCGTACAAAGCGTGGACGTTCCCGCCCCGGGGCGCGAGCTCGCTATCACACTGCGAGCGCAGGCACTGCCCGAAAAGTTCGGCGCCTACACGAGCGCTGACCTGCATGTGCACATGAACTATGGCGGTACTTATCGCCAGCGCATCGAAGGTCTTGCGGCGCAGGCGCAGGCCGAGGACCTCGACGTCGTCTACAACCTGATCGTCAACAAGGAGCAACGCATCCCCGACATCGACGAATTCTCGAGCACGGCACGGCAGTTCGGGCCGACGACGATCTATCAGAGCCAGGAATTTCATACCAGCTACTGGGGGCATCTCGGGCTGCTGCATCTCGACGATCACCTGTTGCTGCCTGGCTTCTCGAGTTACCGCCACACCGCTCTCACCTCGCCCTACCCCTATAACGGCGCCGTCGCCGATCTTGCGCACGCACAGCATGCGCTCGTCGGCTACGTGCATCCCTTCGACACGATCATCGATCCCGACAAGGAGAAAATGCTGTCGCATGGCTTACCCGTCGACGTCGCGCTCGGCAAGGTCGACTACATCGAGATCGTTTCTTTCGCCGATCATCGCTCGACCGCTGCGGTGTGGTACCGCCTGCTCAACCTTGGCTACAAGCTGGCCGCAGGCGCAGGCACCGATGCAATGACGAATTACGCTTCACTCCGGGGCCCGGTCGGTTTGAACCGCGTGTACCTCGCGACCAGCGAGCGCACGCCGCAGGCGCTCAAGGACGCGCTGAAGCAGGGGCACGGATTCGCCACCAATGGGCCACTCCTCGGGCTCAAGGTCGACGGGGTTGCGCCCGGCGATACCTTGCAGCTGAAGGCGAAGACATCTCGCGTGCACGTCGAGGCCGCCGTGCGCTCCATCGTTCCACTGAGCGATATCGAGCTCGTGTTCAATGGCCGCGTGCTCAAGCGCTTGCGACCCGATCGTGCCGGCACGAGCATGGACTTCGAAGCCGAGGTCGCGATTCCCGGTAGCGGCTGGATGCTGCTCCGGGCCACGAACACGACACCGCAGACCCTGGTGCAGGACATCTACCCCTACGGGACAACCAATCCGGTGTGGATCGACGCCGGAGCGCCGGCACCCAGCGCGAGTGACGATGCGCGCTACTTCGTGCGCTGGATCGATCGCGTGATCGAGTCTGCAAGCGCACGCGACGACTACAACACCGCGGAGGAACGTGAGCAGACTCTGGACTATCTGCGCTCGGCGCGCGCCATTTACGAGGCGAAAGCCAATGCGCATTGACGTGCGACGGTGGCTGGGGGTCTCGTTGCTCGCTTGCGTGCACCTGGCCGTCGCGGCCAAGCGTCCGCTCGAGATCGCAGACTTTCACCGCCTGCAGGACGTCAGCGAGCCCGCCTTCGCGCCCCGTGGCGATGCGATCGTCTACACCGTGAGCAGCCACAATCTGGACAGCGACGCACCGGTGAGCGATCTGTGGCGCGTGAGCTGGCGCGGCGGCGAACCATTACAGCTGACGCACACGCCGTTCGCAAGTGAATCGCATCCCCAATGGCGTCCGGATGGCAGCGCGCTCGCATTTCTCTCCGATCGCGGCGCGGAGGACAACGCGCAGATCTGGCTCATGCCCGCCGATGGCGGCGAGGCGCGCCAGGTCACGCATGTCAAGGAAGGCATCAGCGATTTCGTCTGGGCTCCCAACGGCAAGCAGATTGCGTTCATCGCGGAGGATCCCGCACCCGAAGCGGCGAAAGATTCACGCGGCAAGGACAAGCCGGTGGCACCGCTGGTGGTCACGCGCTTTCAGTTCAAGGAGGACGGCCGCGACTACCTCACCGATCGCTGGCAGCATCTCTACCTGCTCGAGGTCGAATCCGGCGCCGCGACACTGCTCACACCCGGTGCGCACGACGAGTGGCTGCCCTCGTGGTCGCCCGATGGCAAGCAGATCGCCTTCGTCAGCAAGCGACTCGGCGATATCGATCGCAATCTCAACTTCGATGTCTGGACGATGCCGCCGGTGGCTGGCGCCCAGCCACGGCGCATCAGCACCTTCGACGGCGACGATGCCGATTGGTACTGGGAATCGCGCCCGCAGTGGTCACCGGACAGCCGCAAGCTGGTCTGGCTCACCAGCGCCGAAGACAAGTGGATCTACTACTCGCCGTGGCAACTCTCGGTGGCAGATCTGGCCACTGGCAAGGTCACGACTCCAGCGCGCATCGACCGGTGCTTCTACAAGCCACGTTGGTCGAAAGACGGCAAGTACATCTATGCCCTGATCGAGCAGAGCCGTAACACCTGGCTGGCGCGCGTCGATCCGTCAAACGACGAAGTGCGCTACCTCACCAGCGGCAATCGCTTCGCGTTCGATTTCGACATGGCGCCGGATGGCAGGCTCGTCCTGCTCGATGGTGACGATGTCACGCCTTATGAACTCTCCGCCGTGGAAGTGCAGCGCCGGCCGCTGACGCACCACAATGCTTTTCTCGATGGGACCGACATTCGCGCCGCCGAAGACTTCAGCTTCGAAAGTGACGAGCAGCGCATCGATGGATTGCTGCTCAAGCCTGCCGGGTTCAAGTCCGCAGTGCGCTACCCGGCGATCGTGCGCCTGCACGGGGGGCCGGCGTACCAGTTCTCGCACGAGTTCCTGTTCGAGTGGCAACTCTTCGCTGCGC
>DASQOO010000061.1:0-13762 GCA_035644435.1 Steroidobacteraceae bacterium
CTGCTGCCCGATCCCGAGGTTCGCGGCATCGAGCGAGAGTTGTTCGAAGACATCGCTCAGCTTCATCGGCAGCGGACGGTTGAGCACCAGGCCGAGCGCGCCTTTGTCGCTGTGCTCGCAGATCAGGGTCACGGTCTGCGAGAAATTCGGGTCAGTCATCGCCGGCATCGCGATCAGGAGCTGGTTGCTGAGAAATTCCTTCGCTGCCATGGGACCAGTATCCGGCGACTACCCCGCACCGCTCAAGGCGGTGAAACGACCTTCACGGTCGAATCGACCAGCTCACCACTCAGGAACTGCCATTCGTACGCGAACCGAATGGAGCTGTGACGCTTGCGCAGCTCCGAGGGGAACGGGTCGAAGGGGGTGGCGAGCTTCAATATGGCCAGAGCCGCCTGATCGAGTTCCGCGTGTCCGCTGGTGCGACGTACGACGATGTCCTCCATCTCGCCATTGGCATTGATCGCGACCTCCAGGACCGGGTTACCTGACAGACCACGGCGCCGGGCCTCGTTGGGATAATTGAGCGTGCCGATGCGTTCGACCTTGCGCTTCCAGCCGTCCAGGTAGACGGCGACCCCGGATTCGCGCGTATTGGGCGTGACCACCAGCTCGCGTTCGTTGCGACCCTTGAGGACCACGTCGGCATCGTCATCGCTCGAGGGAATCGGCGAGATCGGCCCAGCATGCATCAGCAGGGCGGTCTGCTCGGTGGTGCTCCGCGTTTCGGCGCTGTCGGAGGAATGCACTGCGCTGTCGCTGTCGGCAGTCGTCGAGAGCAGCTCCGCGCTTGCCACCCGTTCGCTGCCCGCATCCTGACTGACCAACGCCTGGCCCTGGGGGATGCCGGCGTTGTCGAACGGGACGATGGATGTCTCTGGACTCTCGGCGCGGCGATCCTCGGTCGTGTTCCCGGCACCCTCCTGGGTACGGTTTGCGAGGTAGCTGGCGTCGGGATTCTCCGCGCTCTCCGGCAGGTTATTGCCGACCAGCAGTACTTCGAGGGTGGGCAGCGCCTTGCTGGCGACGAACGCCGGGGCGCCGAAGGAAATGCCGAGAATCACGATGCCGTGAAACAGCGCGGCAAGAAACATGGTGATCTGCAGCCGATCCCTGACCGGCGCCTCGCCCTCGTTTGCAAGCGTCAGCTGGTCCACGCTATTTCAGTGCGATCCGGGCCGCTGCAGGCGCCGTTCGATCGCATCCATCAACATTGCACCAACGTCGATATTGAACTGCTTTTCGAGCTCGCGCGCGCCGGTGGGACTGGTGACGTTGATTTCCGTCACGTAGTCCCCGATGACATCCAGCCCCACGAACATCATGCCGCGCTCGCGCATCGTCGGGCCGATCCGGCTGGCCAGCCAGCGATCGCGCTCGCTCAACGGCCGGCCTTCGCCGCGAGCGCCAGCCGCGAGGTTGCCGCGGTTGTCGGTCTCGGTGGGAATTCGTGCCAGGCCATAGGGGACCGGTTCCCCATCGACCAGCAGCACCCGGGCGTCGCCCCTGGTGACGATCTCCGGCAGGTAGCGCTGCACGATCGCGTAGCGTTGGCCGTAATCGGTGAGGGTTTCGAAGACGACATTGGTGTTCTTGTCGCCGCGCTGGATGACGAAGATCGAACGCCCGCCCATCCCATCGAGGGGCTTGACCACCACCTTCTGGTGCTCGAGGAGGAATGCGGCCATGTCGGCCATGTTGCGGGTGATCAGAGTCGGGGCGCAGCAGTCGGGAAACCAGGCGGTATAGACCTTCTCGTTCATGTCCCTGAGGCCCTGCGGCCGGTTGACCACCAAGGCGCCCCCGGCTTCCGCGCGCTCCAATATATATGTGCTGTAGATGTACTCGGTGTCGAAGGGTGGATCCTTGCGCATCAGGATCACGTCCAGATCGGCGAGCTTCTCGGTGCCGCCCTCGCTCAGGGTGAACCAGTCATCGAGGTTCTTGCGTACCGCGAGGCGCCGGGTCCGACCCCAGGCCGTCCCGTCGCGCAGCCAGAGGTCGGGCAATTCCAGGTAGGTGAGTTCCCAGCCGCGGGCCTGCGCGGCGAGCAGCATCCCGAGGGTCGTGTCCTTGACGGGCTTGATGTGGTCGATGGGATCCATCACCACGCCAAGGCGCACCCGATCGGACATCGAACCCCTCCGCAACTCGCTACAGGCGAACAATCGCAGCCAGATACTACCGCGCCAGCGGCCAGTGAGCGCGCTGCGTGCAGGAGACCAGCTGTCTCTCGTTAAGCAATACGGGGCGAGACGGACATAGTGTCGGGGCCGGCTAAATCGGGCGCCGCCAGCCCCGACGACCGCCTCCGAGCGCTCTGCCAACTCGGCACAAAACGGGCTGCTGCGCCTGTGAACTGCATCACGCTCGAACCTGCACTCGAAACTGTGAACTGTGCGCATTAGCGGACCCGAAACTGATATGTTAAAACGCGTCCCGTTGCGTGGGGCTGCTTCGATCGCGCCCGACGGCGAGGCCGATCTCAATACCACGCGAGGCCTCGTGGGGGACGCTGGGGAGTTACAGCACGTGTTGGATGGCAAGTCGAAGCTGAGCGGACTGAAAGTACTGGTCATCGACGACAGCAAGACCATTCGGCGCACGGCCGAAACACTTCTTACCAAGGAAGGCTGCGAGGTTTACACCGCGGTGGACGGGTTCGATGCCCTCTCCAAGATCGCCGACCATCAACCCGACATCGTTTTCGTCGACATCATGATGCCGCGTCTGGACGGCTATCAGACTTGTTCGCTGATCAAGCACAACAAGGTCTTCAAGGCGATCCCGGTCATCATGCTCTCGAGCAAGGACGGGCTGTTCGACCGCGCGCGCGGCCGGATCGTGGGCTCGGAGCACTATCTCACCAAGCCCTTCACCAAGGATGAGTTGTTGAACGCGATCGAGACGCACGTAGGCAAATGACCGGTCTGAGGCCTGGAGGCTCCGGCATGGCGCTCATATTGATAGTGGATGACTCGCCCACCGAAGTGCACGTCATGCAGATGGCACTCGAGCGTCACGGCTTCCAGACGGCGGCCGCCGCCAATGGTGCGGAAGGCATCAAGAAAGCCAAGGAGATGAAGCCCGATCTCATCTTCATGGATGTCGTCATGCCGGGCATCAATGGTTTTCAGGCGACGCGCACGCTGGCCAACGATCCGGCGACGCGCACCATTCCGATCATCATGGTCACCACCAAGGGCCAGGAGACCGATCGCATCTGGGGCATGAGGCAGGGCGCCGTGGACTACCTGGTCAAGCCGGTCGCGCCGCAGAAGCTCGTGGAAAAGGCACAGGCGGCACTTGGGGACTGAGGCACAAAGCGCTGTCGCGCTGCGCTCGCTGCGTGGCCGGCCCTTCGACCTGCTGCTCGAGATGGAGCGGCGCGGGCGTTCGGCTGCGACGGAGCAGGGGCGCGATGTCGGTGTCGGCCATGAATGGGTTGGCGTGGCGTTCCGTATGTCCGGCGAAGTCTTCCTGGTGGCGCGCGAGGAAACGCGCGAGGTCATGGGTCTGCCCACCGCGATCACGCGGGTTCCCGGCGCCCGCAGCTGGGTGAAAGGGGTCGCGAATGTGCGTGGGCAGTTGCTGCCGATCCTGGATCTGCGCCAGTACCTGGGCAGCGGCGTCACACAATCCGGGCGTAATACCCGCGTGCTGGTCGTGAACCATCGCGAAGTGCCGGCGGGGCTGATGGTCGATGAAGTGCTGGGCTTTAGGCGCTTTGCCGACAAGGAGTTCTCCGCCGACGTGCCACCGACCGTGGTGCGCGTCGACCGGTATCTCGCCGGCGCGTTCCGGCGCAACGACGAAGTGTGGCCGGTGCTGAGCCTGCGCACGCTGGTGGAGAGCCCGAGTTTCCTGCAGGCGGCGTCGTAAGCGCGCGCCGGCAATGTTGAAAGGACACCAATGACGAGTTCCACGGTTCCGAAGCTTCGAGGCGTGCGCCTGCTTCCAGGCCTGATGGCCATTGCGCTCGTGTGCCTCCTGCTCGCGGCCGCGCTGCTGTTCTTCGCGCCGCAGTCCGGTATCTCGGCCGTGGGCTCGCCCGCTTCGGCGGGGCGCCTGGCGGTGCTGTCCCAGAGCCTCCCGCTCAAGGCGCAGGCCGCGGTGCATGGTGATTCGCATGCTTTCGATGCCCTGAGCAAAGGACGCAAGGAGCTCGATTCCTCCCTGAAGAGCCTGGCGGCGTCCGATCCCGCTCTGGTCGCGGATGCGCGCTGGAAGAAGCTGCTGGATGCGGCCGACAAGGTGGTGGATGGACGCGAGCCGGCGGAAGTCGTCGGCAAGTCCGCGAGCCAGGTGCGTGAGCTGATGCCGAAACTGCTGGCGGAAGTCGGCAACCTTTCCGGCGTCGCGGGCGGCAACAGGATCGAGGCGATCGCCCGGCAACTGGAGCGCTTCGAACTCAACGGCCAGCGCCTGCAACAAGACCTCGATGCTCTTGCGCTCGGAGTCGGGGATCCGAATTCGACCGCACAGCGCATTGCCGACAGTGCGGATTTCCTCGGCCAGGTGCTGGGCGGATTCGCCGGCGAGGACAGCTCGCTCGGCTTGCCGAAGGTGACCGGCGCGGAAGGCGAGCCGCGCCTGAAAAGCGCCCAGGGTCTTTATTCACAGTTGAACGAGCGCGTGCGCGAGGCGGTTTCCGCGACGCAGGCGCTCACTGCCGCGCAGGCAGCCGCCGCCGAGATGTCGGGCACCGCCGAAGCACTCGCTGGCCTCACGCCGACGGTGCGCGCCGTCGCCGGCCCGGGCGGACCGAATCTGCTCGGCACCACGATCCCGCTCGCGCTGATCGGTCTCGCCGTGCTGGCGTTGATTGCCCTCGGAATCATCTACCTGTCGCTGGCCAATATCCGGCGTGCCGCGGAAATGCACGCCAAGCAGAACGAGCGCAACCAGGAGGCGATCCTGCGCCTGCTCGATGAGCTCAGCAGCCTCGCGGATGGCGATCTCACGGTTCAGGCCACGGTCACCGAGGACATCACCGGCGCGATCGCCGATTCGATCAACTACGCGATCGAAGCCCTGCGCGAGCTGGTGGCGACGATCAACGATTCGGCAATCCAGCTCGATGGCGCGGCGAAACAGACCCAGGCGCTGTCGGCGCACCTGGCGAAGGCGGCCGGCGCGCAGTCGAAGCAGATTGCCTCCGCCACCGAGTCGAGCGGCGCCATGGCCGCATCCACCGAGGAAGTGTCCGGCAATGCGGAACGCGCCTCGGACGTGGCGCGCCATTCGGTCGACGTCGCGCACAAGGGCGGCGATGCCGTGCGCAGGACCATCGACGGCATGAATACGATCCGCGAGACGATCCAGGAGACCTCCAAGCGCATCAAGCGCCTCGGCGAGAGCTCGCAGGAGATCGGCAACATCGTCGAGCTGATCAACGACATCGCCGAGCAGACCAATATTCTCGCCCTCAACGCCTCGATCCAGGCCTCAATGGCCGGCGAAGCGGGACGCGGCTTCGCCGTGGTGGCGGACGAAGTGCAGCGGCTCGCCGAGCGCGCCGCCAATGCCACCAAGCAGATCGACGTGCTGGTGCGCACGATTCAGACCGACACCAACGAAGCCGTGGTCTCGATGGAGCGCAGCACCACGGACGTGGTCGGCGGCGCGCTGCTGGCCGAGAACGCCGGCGCCGCGCTCGAGGAAATCGAGCAGGTGTCGAACCAGATCGCGAGCCTGGTACAGAACATTTCCGCCAGCGCCCGCGGCCAGGCATCGTCCGCTGGCAACGTTTCACGCAACATGAAGGTCTTGCGCGAGATCAGCGGCCAGACCGCCGACAGCACCAGCGCCACCTCGCAGGCGATCGGCAAGCTCGCCGAGCTGTCCGCGCAGCTGCGCAAGTCAGTAGCCGGATTCCGCCTGCCGAACTACACGCCCCCGCCCGCGGCAACCGTCACCGTAGCCAAGCCAGCGAGCCCGCGCCCGGCTCCGGGCAGCAGCCCGACGGGCACCATGCGCAAGGTCAGCGCGGGTGCATGAGAGATCACGCGTGCCTGCTCAGCAGCGTGCCACACAGAGGACCGACAACGAGATGACCGATCTCTCGTCGCAAACGTTGCACGTCGTCAACAGGGAGTTGACCACGACGCTCAACGAGGCCCGGGTTGCGCTCGAGGGTTTCGCCGAGCATCCGGACTCGACCGCATTGCTCGAGCAATGCGCTGCGCATCTGCACTCGACGCACGGTGTGCTGCGCATGGTCGAAGTGTATGGCGCAGCGCTCCTTGCCGAGGAAATGGAGCAGGTCACTCACTATCTCGCCGCCACCGCGGCGGACAAAAAGAATCAGTCTGAGGGGCTGGACGCGCTGATGCGCGCGATGGTGCAGCTGCCCGCGTACCTCGAACGAGTATTGGGCGGCGGCCGCGATCTCGCGCTGGTGCTCCTGCCGTTGCTCAACGATTTGCGTGCGGTGCGTGGCAGTGCGCTCCTCTCCGAAGGCACGCTCCTGCTGCTCAACCTGACCTCCGAGCAGCAGCCGGCACCACTCCCGCCGCGCGCCGGCGAACCTCCGCTGACGATCGTGCAGTGGGCGCGGCGGCTGCGGCCTCGCTTCCAGGTGGGCCTGCTCGGCTGGATTCGCGGCGAACGCGTCCGGCAGAACCTGGAAATACTGGGGCGCGTATCCGAAAAGCTCGAACAGGTGGCCACCAAGCAGCCGGTGTTCCAGCTGTGGTGGGTCGTGGGCGCGGTGCTCGAGGCGCTGCGCGATGGCGGTCTCGCCGAGGGCGCCACCGTCAAGCGGCTGATGGGCCTGGCGGACCGCGAGATCAAGCGCCTCTACACGATAGGCGAGAGCCGCTATGCCGACAGCGCGCCGCTCGACCTCCTCAATAATCTTCTCTATTACGTCGCGCGCTCCGGCACTTCCGGGCCGCGCGTCATGGCGGTGCGAGCCTCGTTCAAGCTGACCGATCTGCTGCCGGTCGATCCGTCCGTCGAGCAGGAGCGCGAGAATCTCTCGGCGCCGAGCGTCAAGTTGATGCGCACCGTCGGCGCCGCGATCAAGGAGGACCTGACCAAGGTCAAGGATGTGCTCGATATCTTCGTGCGCAAGGGCGGCACGGCGATCGATGAACTCGCGCCGCAGCTCGAGCTGCTGCGCAAGATCAGCGACACACTCGGCGTGCTCGGTCTCGGCGGTCTGCGCACGCGGGTGCAGGGAGAAATCCAGCAATTGCAGTCGCTGGTGAGCCAGGGCGCGCCGGCCAACGACGCGGTGCTGGTGCAGATGGCGGCGACGCTGATCAGCGTCGAGGACAGTCTCGACGATCAGCTGGTGCGCCTCATCATGCCCGCTGCGGCCGTGGAGCGCGGTGAGGACACCCAGCTCGAGATCGGCGATGAATCCGATTATCGCCAGGTCACTGAAGCGGTGATGCGCGAGTGCATCGTGAATCTCGCGCGCGTCAAGGATGCTATCGCGCTCGCGGTCACCAAGCCCGGCGAAGGCCAGGGTCTCGATGCTGTGCCGCAGCTCCTGCGTGGCATCACGGCGGGCCTGCTGATGCTGGGCAAGGCGCGTGCAGTCGAGATCGTCGAGGACATCGCGCGGCACGTGAAGGCCATGTTGCAGCCTGGCATCGGCCGCGCGGCGACGGATCGTCTCGATCGACTCGCCGATTCGATCGTGAGCCTCGAGTACTACATGGAGACGGTGCAGACCGGGCGTAGCGATCCCTGGTACATGCTCGACAACGCCGAGCGCTGCCTCGGCGCGCTGGAAGAACTGCGCGCGAGTGTCGTGCCGGCCGGACTGCCTGCAGATTCCGGAGTGCACACCCGCACTCTCGCCATCGAACCCACCAGGCGCGGCGCGCCGCCTGCTGACCTGCCGTCCAATGCCGATACGATTTCTACTGATGCAGCCGAGCGCCAGGCTGCCACCCATCCCGGTGGACATGCTCCCGCGCCGCGGCCGCCGGACCCGGAATTCGTCGCGATCTTCATCGAGGAGGCGAAGGAAGAGCTCGTCTCGATCGAACGGCGCTTCCCGGTCTGGGAACAGAACCCGGCGGAGACTGATGCGCTCGTCGGCGTGCGCCGCTCCTTCCATACGCTGAAAGGCAGCGGACGGATGGTGGGCGCGCAGCAGCTGGGCGGGTTTTGCTGGTCGGTCGAGAACCTCCTCAATCGCCTCATCAACAAGACCCTGACGCGCACGCCCGGCATGATGGCGGTGCTGCGCGAAGCCATGCAGGCCTTGCCGCAGCTCATCGAGCAGCTCGAAGTGGGGCGCGAACCAAGCACGGACCTGCAGGCCATCATGAGCCGCGCCGAGGCATATGCGGAAGGGCGCGAGCCGGAACAGCACGCGACCACCAGCACAAGCTCCGAAGACCTGATCGGTGGTGCCGATTCTCTGGTCGATTCCGCCAGCATGCGAGTGGCGGCCCCGGCGCGGGACAAGGAGGCTCCCCGCCCTACCACGCCGGCTCGGCCGGCGATGGACCCCGTACTTCACGACATCTACAGCCGAGAGTCCGCGGACCATCTCGCGACCATACGTGACTTCCTGGCGCGCTCGGCTTCGCTGCCGCCGCCGTGGACAGTTACCGAATCGCTCTATCGCGCCTGCCATACCCTGAGCGGCAGCTCGAAGATGGCCGAGGCGCGCCAGGGCATCAAGATCGCCGAGCCTCTCAATCACTTCATGCGCAAGCTCTTCGAGAGCGGCGTCGGCCTCAATGCCGAGGGGCGCGAGGTGCTGGGCGCGGCTGCGGACGCGATCGAGAACATCGTCGCCCACATCAACGAGTCGACCGGATTCTTCGGTTCGCATGCGGCATTGGTCGAGCGCATTCGCGAGCTCGATGCGGCATTGGACCAGGAGCTCGCCTCGCGCCCATTGGACATCGAGGCGTCCGCGATCATCCGGGCGCCAGTCGTCGAGGAGGCTGCTGCGCCCGCAGCCGAAGCTGAAGGCGACGCCGACGAGAGCGGGGAGTTCGACGCTGACATCGCCGCGATCTTCAGCGAGGAGGCCACGGAGCTGCTCGAGGCTGCCGATCGGGTGCTTGGCGATCTGAGCGCGGATCGCGCCAACAAGGAATTGGCGGTCGAGCTCAAGCGCCACCTCCATACCCTCAAGGGTGGAGCGCGCATGGCGGGCATCTCGGCCATGGGAAATCTCAGCCACGAGCTCGAAACGCTGGTCATCCAGATCGACAACGGCGCCGTGCCCGCGGACGATCGCGCCTACGCAGTCCTGCAGGCGAGCCTCGATGAGCTCGGCCACATGCGCGACGCGGTGGGCGCAGGGCGGGGTGTCGAGCCGGCCCGCGAGCTGATTCAACGCATTCATGCCTTGTCCGGAACTGCGAGGCCGGCCGGTGCATCCGTCGCGCCAGCACCTGCGCCAGCGCCGAAGGCCAGGCCCGAGCCGCTCGCGGCACAACAGCCGCTGTCTTCGCCCACGATGCGACCGGTGCCAACGCTGTCCACGCCGGAGCCGGCCCGCTTCACCGCGGCGCCGGATCTCAAGCCAGTTCCCGCAGCCGAACCGATCTCGGCACAACCGTCCCCCCGGGACGAGGAAGGCGAGGACGGCGAACCGGTGGCGCCGATTGCGCTGCCGCCCGGACGAGAGCCACAACCGACCGCGGAGCGGCAGGAACTGGCGCGCGTCGATGCGGATCTGCTCGACACGCTGCTCAACAACGCCGGCGAGGTGAGCATCTTCCGCTCGCGGCTCGAGCAGCAGGTCAGCTCCATCGACTTCAACCTCGCGGAGCTGTCGCGCACGGTGACGCGCCTCAAGGAGCAGCTGCGCAAGCTGGATCTAGAAACCGAGGCGCAGATCCTGAATCGCCACCAGGTAGAGCAGCCGCGGCGCGAGGACTTCGATCCGCTCGAGCTCGATCGCTACTCGGCGATCCAGCAGTTTTCCCGCGCGCTCGCGGAATCGGCGAGCGACGTCGCGAGCCTGCAGGGGCTGCTCGAGAATCTCACCCGCGAGGCGCACAACCTGCTGATGCAGCAGTCACGCGTCGTCACTGAGCTGCAGAACGGCCTGATGCGCACGCGCATGGTCCCGTTCCAGCGTCACGTACAGCGCCTCAGTCGCCTGGTGCGCCAGGTGGCGAATGAAACCGGCAAGCGTGTCGACCTCGCAGTGGAGGGCGCAGCCGGCGAGCTCGATCGCCAAGTGCTCGAGCGCATGTTGCCGCCGTTCGAACACATGCTGCGCAACGCCGTGGTGCACGGCATCGAATCGCCGGCCGAGCGTATTGCCAAGGCCAAGCCGGAAGCCGGCCGCATTCTCGTCGTCCTGCATCGTGAGGGTGCCGAGGTCGTCATCGATGTGAGCGACGACGGCGCTGGCATGAACGTCAAGGCGATCCGCGACAAGGCGGTCGCGATGGGCCTGGTCGATCCGCGGCACACGCTTTCGGACGAGGAGGCGATGCAGCTCATCCTCGAGCCGGGATTCAGCACCGCGGGTTCGGTGACCAAGGCCGCAGGCCGCGGCGTAGGGATGGACGTCGTCGCGACCGAGGTCAAGAAGCTCGGCGGTGCACTCTTCATCGAATCGACGCCGGGCGCCGGCACCAAGTTCACCATCCGGCTGCCGTTCACCCTCGCGATCAGCCAGGCGCTGATCGTGCGCGTGGTCGATGAGTTTTATGCACTGCCACTGCCAACCGTCGAGGGCGTAGTGCGCCTCACTCGTGACGAAGTGCAGCAGCACCTCGAAGACGAGGCACCCGCATTCGACTATGGCGGCCAGAAGTACCGCTTTCAGCATCTCGGCGCGTTCCTGGGGAGCGGACCATCGCTCCTTCCAGACGGCGACGCATCCGTGCCCGTGATCCTGGTGCGCGCCGGTGAGCATTCCAGCGCGCTGGTCACCGATGAGCTGGTGGGCAGCCGCGAGATCGTGGTCAAGTCGGTCGGGCCGCAGATTTCGGGGATTCGCGGCATCTCGGGTGCGACCATCCTCGGCGACGGCCGCATCGTGATCATCCTCGACGTGGGCGCGCTGGTGCGCTCCGAGTGGCGCCGTGCGGGCTTTGATGCCGCGCAGGGTCGCGACCGCGTGGACCGGCGCACTTTCGCGCTGGTGGTGGACGACTCGATCACCGTGCGCCGCGTGACGCAGCGCCTGCTGGAACGCAACGGCATGCGTGTCATGACGGCGAAGGACGGCGTGGATGCGGTTTCCATCATGCAGGAGCATGTCCCCGACGTGATCCTGCTCGACATCGAGATGCCGCGCATGGACGGCTATGAAGTGGCCGCACAGGTGCGCAACGACCCGCGCCTCAAGGACGTGCCGATCGTGATGATCACCTCGCGCGTGGGTGAGAAGCACCGTGCGCGCGCCATCGAACTCGGTGTCAGCGACTATCTCGGCAAGCCGTACCAGGAAGCGCAGCTCCTGGACGCAATCGAGCCGCTGGTCAAACACCGGCGCAAGCAGGCCTGAAGCGCAAGCGGAACTCACCATGGAAAACGTCCCGGTCACCGAGCTCTATAGCCTGCTCATTCCGCTCGCCGAGGAACGTCTCATCGTGCCGCGCGCCAGTGTTGCGGAGGTGATCAGCTACCAGGCGCCCGAAGAGATGTCGGGGGCGCCGGCCTGGTATCTCGGCACCATCAGCTGGAACGGGCGCAACGTGCCGGTGGTGTCCTTCGAGGGCGCTTGCGGGGAGGCGTTGCCGATCGCCGGCGGCCGCACACGCATCGTGGTGTTCTATTGCCTCGGCCAGAAGCTGCAGGCGGGGTTCTTTGGCGTGCTGACGCAGGGCTTCCCGCAGCTGGTGCGCGTCAACGCGGACGTGGTGAAGGCCGATTCGAGCCGCAGCTTCAGCGAGCGCGCGCCGGTGCTGTGCCAGGTGCGCATGATCAACGAGACGCCGCTGGTGCCGGACCTGGAGCGGCTCGAAGAGATGATCAGCGAAGAGACCTCAGTCGCCGCCTAGCGGGCGGCGCCTCACCCAGATCGGCCGCCCTTCCCTCGTCCGGGTCTGACCCACGCTCAAACTCTCACATTGCGCATGAGCCGATGGGCCCAGCAAGGGCCTGGCACTTTGCAGTCTTCACGTAGTGGGAGGTCGAGGAGAATTGCATGGCACGGCCGTTGCATCAGAGAGTTCACTAAGAACCATAGTCTCTCCAAACCCAGGGGGTGGGCACATGCACAGGGGAAAGTCCTTCTTCGTCCTGGTTGCGGGTCTGCTGTTCGCAGCCGCCGCTTCGGCAGCGGCGATCATCGATCCTGCTCTTGCCCAACGCCTTGCCTCGGGGCCCGGGCCACATGAGGTGGTCATCACGTTCAACAAAGTATCCGATTCTGCCGCACTCGCCAGCCTCGGAGTGAATTCCGTGCGATTGCAGCAACTGCCGATGGCGGGGGCGAAGCTAACCACCGCGCAGGTCAACATCGTGCAGCAGTGGCCTTCGGTCGAGAGCATCTATTACAACGCACGCCTCATTTATTCCAACTACACCTCGGGTGAAATCACCGGCGGACACTATGTGCACGATTCGCTCGGCATCAAGGGTGCGGGGGTGACGATCGCCGTGCTCGATTCGGGCATCGACGCGAATCATCCCGATCTCGCGTTCGGCAGCAAAGTGGTGCAGAACGTGAAACTGCTGGGTGATCTCGGCCTGATCGGCGTCTCCACGTTCGTCGAGAACGTACCGGACACCGACACGACCAGCGGTCACGGCACGCATGTCTCCGGCATCGCCGGCGGCACCGGCGCCGCCTCGGCTACCGACTCGCGCCGACCGTTCTACTACGCCGGCATCGCGCCCGAAGCATCGCTCATCGGTCTCGGCGCCGGTGAGGGCCTGTCGATCTTCCACGCCCTGCTCGGTTTCGATTGGGCACTGGCCAACCAGCAGCGCTATGGCATCGACGTGATCACCAACAGTTGGGGCGGCGGCGATGGCAGCGCGTTCGATCCGAGCAACCCCATCAATCGCGCCTCCTACGAAGCCTACCGGCGCGGCATCGTGGTCACCTTCGCGGCCTCGAACAGCGGGCCCGCTGCTGACACGCTCAACCAGTACGCAATCGCGCCGTGGGTCATCAACGTCGCGGCCGGCACGGCCACCAAGGAGCTCGCGGACTTTTCCAGTCGCGGCGTCGCGGGCGACTTCTACAAGCATCCCGACATCACTGCGCCAGGCAACCTGATCACCTCCACGCGCGCCGTGGGCACGGCGGTCGGTGCGCTCGGTCCGGTGGTCGATCCGGATCATCCTGAGTACACGCTGCGCTATCACACGATCAGCGGCACGAGCATGGCGACGCCGTTCATCGCTGGCACCGCGGCGCTGCTGCTCAATGCCAACGCCCAGCTCTCGCCCGACCAGATCGAAGACACTCTCATGGAGAGCGCGGATGCGATGCCCGGCTACGCTTTCCACGAAGTGGGCGCGGGCTACGTTAACGTACGCCGAGCAGTCGAGTCGGCGAGCACCGCTGCCGGTGCACGGGTTGCGTTCCTCGCCGGTGACACGGCCTGGTCGCGCCAGGGCGATTGGAATGCATTCGCGGACGGCGATCCGCGACTGCGCTACGACGGCCGATGGCGCGTGACTTCCCAAGCCACGGCCAGCAACGGCAGTTTCCACACCGCCAATGCCAAGACCGGCGGCTCACTGCGCGGCAAGTTCACGGGCACCGCTTTCAAACTGATCCACCTGGTCGACGCGCAAGGCGGGCTGGCCGATGTGTACGTGGACGGCGTGCGGCGCGGAGCCGTGAGTTTCTTTCGCGCTGCGG
>DASQOO010000062.1:0-2083 GCA_035644435.1 Steroidobacteraceae bacterium
GCTTTTTTTCGCTCGACACCGGCGGCGGAACGCCATGGCGGCGCGCCCGGATTGCGCTCTGACTACAGGACGGTATGACCGGGGTGCCGCGAGGAGATCTGCCCGTGACTGACCATCACGTCGTCAACGACATCACCCAGCTGAATCCGGTGCGGGTGATGGCGATCGTGGCGCCTTCGACGGTCGAAGACGTCCAGGAGGCCCTGCGTCGAACGATCGGAGCGGTATCGATCGGCGGCGGGCGCTTCAGCATGGGCGGCCAAACCGCCAGTCCGGGCAGCCTGCATTTCGACATGCGGTCGATGAACCGCATCCTGTCGTTTTCTCCCGAGGCCAGGACGATCCGCGTCCAGGCGGGCGTTCGCTGGTGCGATATCCAGCGCTTCATCGATCCACATGGGCTGGCGGTCAAGATAATGCAGACCTACGCCAACTTCACGGTGGGCGGCGCGCTCAGCGTGAATTGCCATGGCCGCTATGTCGGCCTCGGGCCGCTGGTCCTGTCAGTGCGCAACATCACCCTCGTCCTGCATGACGGCAGCGTGGTAGAGGCGAACCGGCAGCAAAATCCAGAGCTCTTCTTCGGTGCGATCGGCGGCTATGGCGCGCTGGGAGTGGTGGTCGAGATCGAACTCGACCTCGCTGAGAACAAGCGAGTCAAGCGCGACCATGCCGTGCTACCGCTGTCGGAATATTGGGCGCACTTCAAGAACTTCGTGCGCAGCGAGCCGCGGGCCGTGTTTCACAACGCCGATCTCTATGCACCGCAATTCAACACGGTGCGCGCAGTGACCTGGGTGGAAACCGACGAACCAGCAACCACCAAGGCGCGCCTGCAACCGCTGGCCACCTCCTACCCATTGCAGCAATACTTCCTGTGGTCGATTTCAGAGACACCATTCGGCAAGGAGCGGCGCGAGATGCTGATCGATCCGCTCCTGTACCTGCGCAAGAAAGTGCATTGGCGCAACTATGAAGCAGGCTACGACGTGGCCGAGTTGGAACCGCCGTCGCGCCAAGAGCGAACCTATGTCCTGCAGGAGTACTTTGTTCCGGTCGAAAACCTCGAGACGTTCGTGCCGAGGATGACCGCGGTCCTGCAGCGGCACGACGTCAACGCCCTGAACATTTCGATGCGGCACGCGATGCCCGACGTGCATACGCTGCTCAACTGGGCCCCGCGCGAGACCTTTGCCTTTGTCCTGTATCACAAGCAGCGCACACGGGAGAATGCCAAGAGCCGGGTCGGCGTCTGGACGCGCGAGCTGATTGATGCCGCACTTTCCGTGGGCGGCACCTACTACCTGCCGTACCAGCCGCACGCGACGGTCGCGCAGTTTCACCGGGCTTATCCGCGCGGCGAGGATTTCTTTGCCTTGAAGCGCGCGGTCGATCCGAATTTTCGCTTCACGAACTCGTTGTGGAACAAGTATTACCGCGCCTGGCTTGACCGCGCCAAGCCCGCGGACACGGCAGCGCCCTTGACCGAGTTCCATCAAATATTCGGCGATGTTGTCCTGTCGGATGCCTTTTACCGGTTCCTGCAGGCGGTCTTCCGCACCGTGCCCGAAGACCGCTTCCACAATCTCATTCGAGAGGCGAGCCGGCTGCACCAGGACGAAGAGAGCATCTATCGCTATATCCAAAAGGAGTTTGCGGGCATCAAGCCCTTGCTTGCCGACGTCAGGTACTCCCTGCCGTCGCTGTTCAAGCAAAAGGAGGAGATGGCGAAACAGACCTTCAATGTCTTGGGTCCGCGCAAGCGATTCAGCGGCTACGCCGAGATCGGGTCCAAAGGCCGCTACTACCGCAGCTTGAGGTTGAAGATCGATATCAAGGGACCGCTCTATTTCATCGACGAGACGCCGCAGAGCTACACGCCGGTGGACATCATGGAGCGTGGTCAGCTGCGCAAACTCGGCAGCCATGTGCCGCTGGCCGACTATCAACCGCTGCCGTCGCCGCAAATCGCGGACGGGACGTTGGATCTGGTCGCCTGCTACGTCGGCCTGCATCACATGACGGTGCAGCAGTTGACGCCTTTTCTTGATTCCGTGCGCCGGGTACTGCGGCCGGGCGGCGT
>DASQOO010000063.1:0-39453 GCA_035644435.1 Steroidobacteraceae bacterium
CTCGTGCAGAGCCGGCTGCTCGGTCGGGTGCGCCTGCAACACTTCCTTCTCGACCGCGCGTGCGCGATCGACCACTCGGGCCAGGCGATTGGTGAGCACGGTGAGCGTTATGCCCACGCCGGAGAGCAAGAACACCGGCGCAACCGCAAGCTGAATGACATGGGCGACGGGAGCGATTTCGGTGGCCACGAGTTCTCCTGCTGCACTGAATGTTCTGGGTCACGCCGGGAGCGGCGGTGCATCAGAGTACATCGCGCAGCCGGTAGAACAACATTGCCAGTATCAATGCGGGTCTGCGCAGCGCCGGGCCGCCGGGAAAGTCGCGATGTGGAATGCGCGCGAATACATCGAAGCGCTCCGCCGTTCCGGCCACGGCCTCAGCAATCAGCTTGCCCGCAATGCCGGTGAGAGCGATGCCATGCCCGGAGAAGCCCTGCAGAAAGTAGACCTCGGGGGCGAGGCGGCCAAAATGCGGCGCGCGATTGAGCGTGATGTCGACCTGCCCGCCCCAGGTGTAATCGATGCGGGCATCCGTCAGTTGCGGAAAGACCCGGAGCATGCGGGCGCGCGTAGCATTGGCAGTGTTCGCGGGGTCGAAGCCCGAATAGCTGACGCGACCGCCGAACAACAGTCGATGGTCGGAGGAGCGGCGAAAGTAGTCGAGCACCCAATTCATGTCGGAGACTGACATGTTATTGGTGATCAGCCGCTGAGCACGCTCCGCTCCAAGGGGTTCAGTGGCAACGATATAAGTAGAAACTCCGATGATCTTGCGTGCCAGCGCCGGCGCCGTCCCGTTGAGGCTCGTATTGCCGCACAGGACCAGCTGGCGACAGCGGACTTCGCCCTCGGGCGTGTGGACACGGACACCAGTTCCGCTCTCGTAGCGCAGTGCCCGCGTGCCTTCGAAGACTCGAATGCCGAGGCGTTCCGCCGCGGCGGCGAGTCCCAGCGTGTAATTGAGCGGATGCAGGTGCCCGCTGTTGCGGTCATACAGGCCGCCGATATAGCGGTCACTCTCGAGGAGCGATGCGAGCTCATCGCGCTCGCACCAGCGTAGCGATCGATAGCCGTAGTCAGCCTCGAGCTGCGCCTGCTGCGCGAGCAGCTCCGCCCGATGACGCGGCTTGATTGCGGCTTGCAACTGGCCATCGACCCAGTCGCAGTCGATCCGGTGCTCGGCAATCAGGGAGCGCATCAACGACAGACCTTCGACGCTGATGCTCCAGAGCGCGCGTGCCGCGTCGGGTCCCACCAGCGCGATGAGCTTGTCCTGACCGCAGGAGAATCCAGGCAGTGCTTGTGCACCGCTGCGCCCGGATGCGCCCCATCCAACGCGCTTTTCCTCGAGCAGGACGACCCGAAAACCCCGCTGGGCCAGGTGCAGGGCGCTCGAGCATCCCGCGATTCCCGCACCGACCACACACACGTCGCAGTCGATCGCCCCGCGCAGCGGCGGATGGTCCGGCACCGCATGCGCCGTGGCTGAGTAATAGGAGTGAATGTGATCGCTCAGGGAAGGCACGGTGTTTAAGATTGTGTGAGGGTAGGCGGAGCTTGACTTGCGCGAGGATAGCGGGGCGAGTGGGGTTGAGCCAGCGCGCTGCACTGCAGGACATGCATCTAAGCCTTGGAATCTCTGTAATCTTCGCCGCTGCAGAACATGTCAGAGCGCGCCACAGCAGAGGTTGTGATCTAATGCCCCGTCCTTAAACGCCGGCGGCTCTCGCAGGCTGTTTAAAATAATTAACATGCGCGCAGCAAAGCCCTTCATCGGCATTCCGGCCGATCGTCGCCTGCTCAGCAAGCATTGGTTTCATGCCGTGGGCGAAAAATACATCGCCGCGGTGGCCGAAGCGGCGGAAGCGATACCGGTGCTGATTCCGGCACTCGGTGAGGCTTTGGATCTCGACGCGCTGCTATCGCGATTCGACGGGCTGTTCCTGACCGGGAGCCCGTCCAATGTCGAGCCACATCATTACAAGGGAGCGACCAGTGAACCAGGAACATTGCACGATCCACACCGCGATTCGACGACGCTACCGATGATTCCAGCCGCGGTCGCCGCCGGTCTACCGGTACTGGCGGTCTGTCGCGGATTCCAGGAAATGAATGTCGCCTTCGGCGGCACACTCTGGCAGAAGATCCATGAGGTGCCCGGTTTCAGCGACCATCGTGAGGATGAGGAGCAGGAACTCGATCTCCAATACGGCCCGGCGCACGACGTAGTGCTCGAGCCGGGTGGAGTGCTCCGCGAGCTTGCAGGCCAGGAGCGTGTGCGCGTCAACTCGCTCCACTCCCAGGGCGTGCAGACGCTCGGCAAGGGTCTCGATATCGAGGCGCGTGCGCCCGACGGCGTGATCGAGGCGTTTCGGGTTCACGCGGCGCCGCGCTTCGCACTGGCGGTTCAATGGCATCCGGAGTGGAAAGTGATGAGCAATCCATTCTCACGCGCCCTGTTCGCCGCGTTCGGTGCGGCGAGTCGCGGGCGTCTCGCGGAACGATGAGTCATGGCCCAAACCATCCAGCAGTTCTTCAAGGATCACGGCATCTCCGATGTCGAGGCGATCATTCCCGACATGGCGGGGGTGGCGCGCGGCAAGATCATGCCGGCGGAGAAATTTGCCGAAGAGGAGGGCATGCGCCTGCCGGAAGGCATTTTTCTGCAGACGGTGACGGGTGAATACCCCGAGGACGACAGCGCCATCAGTCCTTCCGAGATCGATATCGTCTTGAAGGCCGACCCGCGCAGCGTGCGGGTTGTGCCTTGGGCGGCTGAGCCGACCGCGCAGGTGATCCACGACTGTTTCTATTCGGATGGGCGTCCGGTCACGATGGCGCCGCGCCACGTGCTGCGGCACATACTCGAGTTGTATGCCGAGCGGGGTTGGGACCCGGTGGTCGCGCCCGAGCTCGAGTTCTTCCTGGTCGAGCCCAATACGGATTCCGACTACCCGCTGAAGCCGCCGGTCGGTCGCTCGGGGCGCCCGGAGATCGGTCGCCAGTCCTATAGCATCGCCGCAGTCAACGAATTTGATCCGCTGTTCGATGACATCTATGCGTTCTGCGAGGCGCAGGACATCGAGATCGATACCCTGATCCACGAGGACGGCGCCGCGCAGATGGAAATCAACCTCCTGCACGGCAATGCGCTCGACCTCGCGGACCAGGCGTTCCTGTTCAAGCGCACGGCTCGCGAGGCGGCGCTGCGCCACAAGATGTATGCGACGTTCATGGCCAAGCCGATGGCGCGCGAGCCGGGCAGCGCCATGCACATCCACCAGAGCTTCCTCGATCGCAAGAGCAAGCAGAACATCCTGAGCAACCCGGACGGTACGCCGAGTCCATTGTTCTTCTCGCATATCGCGGGCCTGCAGAAGTACCTGCCCGCGGCGATGTCGATGTTCGCCCCCAACGTCAATTCGTACCGCCGGATCACCAGGTATCTTTCGGCTCCGATCAACGTGCAGTGGGGCTACGACAATCGCACCGCCGGGTTGCGTGTGCCGATGTCCAGTCCGGACGCGCGGCGCGTCGAGAATCGTGTCGGTGGCGCAGACGCCAACCCCTACCTGGCGATCGCCGCTTCGCTCGCTTGTGGGTACCTCGGGATGATCGAGGGCCTGAAGCCCACCGAGCCCATTTCTGGAAGCGCCCACGACCTGCCATTCGCCCTGCCGAGGACCCTGGACGAAGCGCTCAAGCTCCTGCGCGAGTGCAAGCCGCTGGTCGAGCTCTTCAGCGAGCGCTTCGTGCGGGCGTACTCGGCCGTCAAGGAGAATGAATACGAGACCTTCTCGCAGGTCATCAGCTCCTGGGAGCGGGAGCATTTGCTGCTCAACGTTTAGTGCTGCTATAAACGAGCCAATCACAATAATCCGCGGCTGCCGCCAATCGGGAGGACTCGTCATGATGAAGTTGCGACACGCCGGACTCGGCATCCTGTACGCGCTGGTACTGGCCGCGTGCGGCCAAGGGGAGAAGGCGAAAGAAGCGGGCAACGCTCCCACGGCGTCGACCACAGCCGCGAGCACCGAAGAGAAGGTGCTCAACGTCTACAACTGGTCCGACTACATCGCGGAGGACACGGTCAAGAAGTTCGAGGCGGAGACCGGCATCAGGGTCAACTACGACGTCTATGACGGCAACGAAGTGCTCGAGACCAAGCTGCTCGCGGGTAACTCAGGCTACGACATCGTGGTTCCCTCCGCCTCCTTCCTCGAACGCCAGATCAAGGCCGGCGTTTTCCGTCCGCTCGACAAGTCGAAGCTGCCGAATCTCAAGAACATGGATCCTGAGATCATGCAGCGTGTGGCCTTGCATGACCCGGGCAATCAGTACGGCGTCGACTACATGTGGGGCACGACGGGCATCGGCTACAACCCGGACAAGCTCGCCAAGGCATTCCCGAACGCACCGGTGGACAGCTGGTCGTTGGTGTTCGAGCCGGAGAACGCCGCCAAGCTCAAGGGCTGTGGCATTGCGGTGCTGGACTCCCCATCCGAGATCACCGCGACCGTGCTGTCGTATCTCGGTAAGGATCCGAACAGCCAGTCGCCAGAGGACCTGGCGCAGGTCGAAGCAAAGCTCCTCAAGATGCGGCCGTACATCCGCTACATCCATTCCTCGCAGTACATCAATGACCTGGCCAACGGCGAAATCTGCGTGGCCATCGGGTACAGCGGCGACATACTGCAGGCGCGCGACCGGGCCGATGAGGCGAAGAACAACATCACCGTGAAGTATGCCGTGCCCAAGGAAGGCACGATCATCTGGTTCGACGTCATGGCGATTCCGAAGGACGCGCCGCACCCGGACAATGCGCACGCCTGGATCAACTTCATCATGAAGCCGGAAATCGTTGGAGCCATCAGCAATGCCGTCAACTATGCCAACGGCAACAAGGAATCGCTGCCTTTCGTGAACGACGACGTCAAGAACGATCCCGGTGTGTATCCCCCGCCGGAGGTGAAGGCGAAGCTCTACCCGGACCTGGCGGAGACGCCAGAGTTCACGCGCCTGCTGAATCGGACCTGGACGCGCTTCACGACGGGGAAGTAAGCGACGAGAACCATAGCCTCTGGCGTCGGTCCGGCGGGCACAGGACAGCCCGCGGTCAGCGCCTGAGGCCTACGCCTGAGGCCTCCTGCATTGGCAAACTCGACGCGTTCCGAAAATAAGATCGAGCCCTGGAACGATCCGCACGCCACGCCCTACGTGCGCATCGAGCGCATGACCAAGAAATTCGGCGATTTCATCGCCGTGCACGATGTGTCGCTGAAGATCTACCAGGGTGAGATTTTCTGCCTGCTCGGCGGTTCGGGCTGTGGCAAGACCACGCTCCTGCGGATGCTCGCCGGTTTCGAGATGCCGACCTCGGGAACGGTGTTCATCGACGGCGAGGACATGGCCGGGATACCGCCGTACGAACGACCGGCGAACATGATGTTTCAGTCCTACGCGCTGTTCCCGCACATGACGGTGGACAAGAACGTCGGCTTCGGGCTGGAACAGGAAGGGTTGCCGCGCGCGGAGATCCGCAAGCGCGTTGGCGACATGCTCGATATCGTCAAGATGGGCGCCTACGCCAAGCGCAAGCCGCATCAGCTCTCCGGCGGCCAGCGTCAGCGTGTGGCATTGGCGCGCTCGCTGATCAAGCGGCCGAAGCTGTTGCTGCTCGATGAGCCGCTGGGCGCACTCGACAAGAAGCTGCGCGAGCACACGCAATTCGAGCTGGTCAATATCCAGGAGCAGCTCGGCGTCACCTTCGTGGTCGTGACGCACGATCAGGAAGAGGCGATGACGCTGGCTTCGCGCATCGGCGTCATGAATCACGGCGAGATCGTGCAGGTCGGGACCCCCTCCGACATCTACGAGTACCCGAACTCGCGTTTCGTGGCGGACTTCATCGGCTCGGTGAACATGTTCGAGGGGCGCTTGATCGAAGATGAGCCGGATCACGTGCGCATCGAATCGGAAGAGCTGGGCGGGATCTTCTTCATCGATCACGGCGTGAGCTCGGCGCCGGGTGCCATCGTGTGGGTGGCGCTGCGGCCGGAGAAAATTGCGCTGTCGCGCGAAGTACCGCCGGGCAATGAAAACACTGCGCGCGCGACAGTGAAGGAGATTGCCTATATGGGCGACCTGTCGATCTATCTGGCGCAGCTCCCGGGCGGCAAGATCGTGCGTGTCACGCAGCCGAATACGGTCCGCCATCCCGAGGACCGAATCACCTGGGACGAACAGGTCTACCTGCACTGGCATCCGTCCAGCGGCGTGGTGGTCACCCAATGACGAGGCCCCGATAAGGCGCTGCATGGCACGTAGCGCGTACCTCTCGCTCGCCGAACGCATCAGCCACGCGCTGGCGCAGCTGATCGAGGGCGTGACGCACAGTTCGCCGTATCTGTGGTCGCGGCGCTGGCTGCGCAGACGCGGCATTTCGGGGCGCGGCTTCGTCGTCGGCATTCCCTACCTCTGGTCGATCCTGTTCTTCGCGATCCCATTCGTCATCGTCCTGAAGATTTCCTTCTCCGAGACGCAGCTCGCGATGCCCCCGTACGCGCCGCTCATCGAGTGGCTGGGCGATCAGGCACTCGCCATCCAGCTGCACTTCGCCAACTTCACCTTTCTCCTGAAGGATCCGCTCTACACGCGCGCCTACCTGACCTCACTCGAGATCGCCGGTGTGTCGACGGTGTTCTGCCTGCTGATTGGCTACCCGATGGCGTACGGAATCGCGCGCGCTACACCGGCCTGGCGCAACGTACTGCTCATGATGGTAGTGCTGCCGTTCTGGACTTCTTTCCTGCTGCGCGTCTATGCCTGGATCGGCCTGCTACGCAGCAACGGTGTCATCAACAACGTGCTGATGGCGCTCGGCATCATCGATCAGCCGCTCGTCATGCTGCAGACCGAATTCGCGGTGTACATCGGCATCGTCTATTCGTACCTGCCCTTCATGGTGCTGCCGCTGTACGCGAATCTCGAGAAGCTGGACCTTACGCTCCTCGAGGCGGCCGCGGACCTCGGTTGTCGGCCGACGAAGGCATTCTTCAAGATCACCCTGCCGCTCTCGATGTCCGGGATCATTGCCGGCGCGATGCTGGTGTTCATTCCGGCGGTGGGCGAGTTCGTGATCCCCTCGCTCCTTGGCGGCCCGGACTCGCTGATGATCGGCAAGGTGTTGTGGAACGAGTTCTTCAACAACCGTGACTGGCCGGTGGCGAGCGCGGTCGCGATCGCGATGCTGCTGCTCCTGGTAGTGCCGATCATGCTGTTCCAGTACTTCCAGGGCCGCCAGATGGTGGCGCACCGCTGATGCAGCGACGCTCCTTCTTCGTCCTCACGATGCTCGCGTTCGGGTTCGCGTTCCTGTACGTGCCGATCCTGTCGATGGTCGTGTTCTCCTTCAACGCCTCCAAGCTGGTGACGGTGTGGGCGGGTTTCTCGACCAAGTGGTACGTGGAGCTGTTTCACGATTCGCAGATGCTCAATTCGGCCCAGCTGAGCATCAAGATCGCGAGTCTCAACGCCACCGGCGCCGTGATCCTCGGCACCGTGGCCGGGCTGGTGCTGGCGCGCTTCGGCCGTTTCAAGGGACGTACGCTCCTGTCGGGAATGACGACGGCGCCCCTGGTGATGCCGGAAGTGATCACGGGCCTCTCGCTGCTGTTGCTCTTCGTCGCTATGGAGCAACTTTTTGGCTGGCCACAGGGCCGTGGCGTCACGACTATCACCATCGCGCACATCACCTTCTCGATGGCATATGTCACCGTCGTGGTTCAATCACGCCTGACCACTTTCGATGAGGCCCTGGAAGAGGCTGCGATGGACCTCGGCGCGCGCCCGGCGAAAGTGTTCTTCGTCATCACGCTGCCGATCATCCTGCCCGCGATCATCTCGGGCTGGCTGCTCGCCTTCACCCTGTCGTGGGACGACCTCGTGATCACGAGCTTCGTCTCCGGCCCCGGCTCGACGACGCTGCCGATGCTGATCTTCTCGAAGGTGCGCCTCGGAGTCAGTCCCGACATCAATGCGCTGGCAACGATCCTGGTGTCGATCGTCACCGTCGGTATCGTGGCATCCGCCTTCTGGATGCAGCGCCAGGAACGGATCCGTCAGCGCGATGTCCAGATGGCATTGGCGGCGAACGAATAGATGAATCGTCTCGGCTTCGATGTCGGCGGCAGCTCGATCAAGGGCGCTCCGGTGGATACCTCCTCGGGCGAGCTGGTGCGCGCGCCCGCCACCATCAAGACACCACAGCCTGCCACCGTGATGGCCGTGGCCGAAGCCATCGAAATGCTGGCTGGGCAACTGAATGTCAACGGTCCGATCGGGCTCGCGGTTCCGACCGTCGTCAAGGGCGGCGTGACCTGGACGGCTGCGAACATCGACCCGAGCTGGATCGGCGCGCCCGCGGAGGCGGTCATCGCGAAACGTCTGGACCGGCCGATCACGCTGCTCAACGACGGCGATGCCGCCGGCATCGCGGAGATGCAGCTCGGCGCCGGGCGCGGCCGACGTGGCACCGTGATGGTGCTGATCTTCGGGACAGGAATCGGCACGGCGCTATTCGTCGACGGCAAGCTTCTGCCCAACACCGAGCTCGGCCGCCTCGAGCTCGACGGCGCCGAAGTCGAACAGCGCGCTTCAGGTCGGGCGCGCACGGTCGAGAAGCTCGACTGGCGCAAGTGGGCCGACCGCGTCAATGCAGTGCTGGCTGCCTACCAGGGGCTGTTCTGGCCGGACCTGTTCATCATCGGCGGTGGCGTCACCGAGCACTTCACGCAGTTCTCGGCACTCCTGCAGTCACGCGTCGAGATTCAGCCGGCAAGATTTCGCGCGCATGCCGGCATTGTCGGTGCCGCGCTCGCCGCCAACGCCTGATCGCACATGCCGTTCTCATCCAAGCTCCCTGACGTCGGGACGACCATCTTCACGGTGGTCACGCAGCGTGCCCAGGAGCTTGGTGCAATCAACCTGGCACAGGGATTTCCGGACTACGACATTGCTCCCGAGCTCTGCGATCTGCTCGACAAGTACGTGCGCGCGGGCCGCAATCAATACGCGCCGATGATGGGCGTGCAGGAGCTGCGTCAGGAAATCGCTCGCAAGCTCGAGCGGACGCAATCGGTGGCGGTCGATCCCGATCGGGAAGTCACAGTGACCGTCGGTGGAACAGAAGCGCTCTTTTCAGCGGTGAGCACCTGCGTTGGAAACGGTGATGAAGCGATTGTGTTCGATCCCGCTTATGACTCGTACGACCCGGCGATCCGTCTCGCCGGAGCGAAGTGCGTTCATGTACCCCTGCAGCTGCCCAGCTTCGACATGCCGTGGGAGCGGCTGAAGGCGACGCTCTCGCCGCGCACGCGACTCGTCATCCTGAACAATCCGCACAACCCCGCGTGCCGGGTACTCGAGCGCAACGATCTCGATACGCTGGCGGAACTGTTGCGGGGTACCAACGCGCTGCTGTTGTCCGACGAGGTGTACGAGCACATCGTGCTCGATGGTCGCAAGCACGTTTCCGTGCTCAGTCACCCGGAACTGCGCGAGCGCTCGTTTGCCGTCTTCTCGTTCGGCAAGACTTTTCATGCCACCGGCTGGCGGCTGGGTTACTGCGTGGCGCCCGCGGCGCTCACGACTGAATTCCGCAAGGCGCATCAATTCAACACCTTCGCGGTATTCACCCCCGTGCAGTACGCCGTCGCGGAATATCTGCGGTCTTATCCGCGGCGCCTCGACGAGTTGCCGGAGTTTTTCGCGCGCAAGCGCGATCTGTTCTGCGGGCTCCTCGCCGGGTCGGGCCTGCGCTGGACGCCTGCACAGGGTACGTATTTTCAGCTGCTGGACTTTTCTGAGCTGAGCGATGAGGACGACATGAGTTTCGCGGACAAGCTGTTGCGCGAGGCCGGGGTCGCGTCAATACCTCTCGCGCCTTTCTATCAGCATCCGCCACGACTCAGCGTCGTCCGCTTCTGCTTCGCGAAGCGCGACGAGACCTTGCAGCAGGGCGCGGAACGCCTGACGCGCTGGCGCGAAGCAAGCTGAACCGGCAATTCTTGCAATGAGGTTTGCCCGCGGAACATTTCCTCTGCGTCGGGGTCGGCTCACTGTGGACGCGTCAACTTCGCTCGAACTGGAACGGGCGCGTCGTCACCGAGCAAGGAGGAATCCACGATGATCTGCGCAGTATTGATGAAGACGAGTATCGAGTCCGTGACCCCGGAGGAGTCGGTGGTCAGTGCCGCGCGCCTGATGCGCGATGGCAATATCGGTTTTCTGCCGGTCTGTGAAGAGTATTCAGGAAGAGTCCTGGGCACGCTCACGGATCGGGACATCGCCATGCGGCTGGTCGCCGAGCGGCGGCCGCTGTGGACGCGCGTCGAGGAGCTGATGACCCGCGACGTCATCGCCTGCAGCCCGGATGATGAGATCGATGCCGCCGAGGACCTGATGGCGGAGAACCAGGTCTCACGCGTGATGTGTATCGACGACGACGAGCAGCTGGTCGGAGTCATCAGCCTCTCCGATGTCGCGCAGATGGACGGCACGCACGCAGCACGCACCCTCGAGCAGGTGAGTGCGCGTGAAGCCAGCCTGGGTTCGCCGTTATCGCCGGCACGCCACCGGCGCTAGGCTGGGGGAGGAGGGCGCTTCCTCTCAACGCAAGCCGGTCTCCTGGCGCGCGATGACGAGGCGCTGAATCTCGCTGGTGCCCTCGTAGATCTCCGTAATCTTGGCGTCGCGAAAGTAGCGCTCGAGCGGCATTTCCTTGCTGTAGCCCATGCCGCCATGGATCTGCACAGCCTGGTGTGTGATGAACATGGCCGCTTCTGAGGCATACAGCTTGGCGATGCTCGCCTGGAGCGTGTAGCGCCCGCCGGACCTGGCGGCTTCGCCCTTGTTCCACGCCGCACGGTAGGTCAAGAGCCGCGCTGCCTCTAGCCGGCACTTCATGTCGGCGAGCTTCGACTGGATCATCTGGAAGCTGCCGATGGGCGCGCCGAATGCCTGGCGCTCGCGCGCATAGGCCACCGACGCGTCGTAGGCGGCGCGCGCGATGCCGGTAGCCTGCGCGGCGATACCGACGCGCCCTGCGTCGAGAATCGTCATCGCGATGAGGAATCCCTGTCCTTCCTCGCCCAGGCGATCTTCCACCGAGCAATGGTAGTCGACGAATTCGACCTCACAGGTCGCGGAGGCGCGGATGCCGAGCTTGGGCTCGGTCTTACCGCGTACGTAGCCCTTCTGGTTGGCATCGATGAGGAAGGCGGTAATGCCCTTGGCCTTCTTCTCGGGCTGCGTGGTGGCAAACAGTACCATGTAGCGCGCCACCGGCCCCGACGTGATCCAGGACTTCTTGCCGTTGATTACGTAGTGCGACTTGTCCTTGGAGAGCACCGCGCGCGTGCGCATGCTGCTCGCGTCGGAACCGGACTGCGGTTCGCTAAGGCCATAGCACCCGACTTCCTTGCCGCTCGCGACTGGCGTGACGAATTCGCGTCGTTGCCGCTCGGAGCCGAAGCGCAGGATGCCGTTGCAGTAGAGCGAGTTGTTCACCGACACAATGGTCGAATGAGCGGCATCGGCAGCCGCAATCTCCTCCAGCATCACCACGAAGCTGAGCGCATCGAGGGCCGCGCCGCCGTATTCCTCCGGCACTTCGATGCCCATGAAGCCGAGTTCACCGGCCTTGGCGATGGTAGCGGAGGGAAACTCGCCGCTGGCGTCGTGGCGGGCGGCGATCGGCACGATCTCGTTCTGTGCGAATTCGCGCGCGGCAGCCTGGATCAGCTGCTGTTCTTCGGTCAGTTGAAAATCCATGGATTGGTCCGCGGGGGAAGAGGCCGCGCATTATAATCCGTCGGCCCATGAAAAAGCCCACGCGCGTCAACCATCCGCCCGCAGTCGAGCTGCCGGCCGACAATCGCCCGGTGGTGGCGCCGATCTATCAGTCGGTGAAGTTCGAATTCGATACGGTCGAGGAGACGCAGCGCAACCTGCGCGGCGAACGCGCCGGCTTTTTCTATTCGCGCACTTCCAACCCGACCCTCCGACAGCTCGAGATCCTGCTCGCGGAGTTACAGGGGCGCGAGGATGCGCTGGTCACCAGCTCCGGCGTAGCGGCTATCGGCCACTGCCTGCTGGCCCTGCTCAAGCAGGGCGATCACGTGCTGTGCTTCATCGAGAGCTACGGAGCGACTCGCTACGCGATCAGGCGGCTGCTGGCGCGATTTGGCGTCAGCCACACGCTGCTGTCGATTGACGATCTGGAAGGAGCGGAACGAACGCTGGCCCAGACTCCGACGCGCGTGGTCGTCTTCGAGAGCCCGACGAATCCGGTCACCAAGATCGCAGATATCGAGCGCCTGACACGCATGGCGCGCGCGCACGGCGCGCTGACGGTCCTCGACAACACGTTTGCGGGCTTTCACAACCACGGTCAGTACGACATCGACATCTTCGTCCACAGCCTGACGAAGTACGCGTCCGGGCATGGCGATGTGATGGGCGGCGCGGTGATCACGCGCAAGGAGCTGATTCGTGCCATGCGGGCGGACTTCGTGAATCTCGGTGCGTTTCTCGATCCGCATGCGGCATTCCTGGTCCTGCGCGGACTCAAGACCTACTTCCTGCGCGCGCGCGAGCAGAACTCGAACGCAATGCGGGTCGCTCGGTACCTCGCCGCTCATCCGAAGGTGGCGCGCGTGTTCTACCCAGGTCTCGAGACTCACCCGCAACACCAGCTGGCGCGCGCCCAGATGCAGGATTTCGGCAGCATCGTGAGCTTCGATATTCGGGGCGGCGCGGAAGCGGGCCGGCAATTTGCCGACGCGTTGCGCCTGTTCGCGAAGACGCCGAGCCTCGGCTCGACCGAATCGCTCGTCATGCCTGCGCAGCTGTTGCGCGCTCGTGACCTGAGCCCGGCACAAGTCGAAGTCTCTGGAGTCTCGGAGAGCACCGTACGCCTTTCGGTCGGCATCGAGGATGCCGACGATCTCATTGCTGACCTCGGTCAGGCACTCGGGGGAGGCTGACCGCGGCAGCGATCGGGCTTGCCAACGCGGAGAGAACTCGATGACGCGCAACACCTCGACCGAACCCGACATGCTTACATCACACGGCTTCAACCGGCGCTATTTTCGCGGTGTTGGCGTCGCCTGCATACTCCTGGGCGTGGCGCTGCTGCTCGGCGTGCTCGGCTATCATTTCGTCGCGCAGCTGAAGTGGATCGACGCGCTGCTCAATGCGGCGATGATCCTGACAGGAATGGGCGAGATCGACCCACTCATCTCCAATGCCGCCAAGATCTTCGCTTCGGTCTACGCGCTCTTTTCGGGAATCGTGTTCCTGACCGCGGCTGGCGCAATCCTTGCGCCGATGTTTCATCGTGTCCTGCATCGCTTCCATATCGAACTGCAGAAATAAGCGGCGCAGGGACGGTTCAGGTTTTCCAGGCAGCCTGCAGGTCCCTCCAGAAATCGGGAAGGTTCTGCAGCATCGCGTGTACTCCGGGCAGATAGTGATAGGCGATCCAGAAGAAGACTACTGTAAAGCCGAGCCACAACACCCCGTCGCCTGCTGCGAACCAGCCGTAACTCTGACCCGCAACCGCTGAATACGAGGCGCGGCCGGCGAAGCGAATCGGTCCGGCGATGACCGCATACAAGAAGATGAGTATCAGCAGGCCAGCCCACAGGGGGATCCCGGCGGGCAAGGGCCAACCGAATACCAGGCCGGTCGTGACAAGTGAGATCAATGCGAGACTCCAGGCGACAAACAAGGCTGCCCGCAGGATGCCGAAAATCGGGACCATGAAGCCCGCCAGCACCTGCGTTGCGTAGGCCGGCGCTTGCCGCGGAGGGGATTCCTGCCACTCTCGTTGCGGGTGGCGCCATTCGCGCCGCCACTCTCGTCGCCACTCGCGGTGCCGGCGACGCCACGCGCGCCGCTGCAGCCGGCCGCTGCGAAATTCGTGGTAGTGCCGTTTCGCCCGTTCCACGAGCTGTTGAGCATTGAATGGCAGTCCGTGCGCCGCCGCGCGCTCTTCCGAGGTGTTCGCATACGGAATGACGAACATCATGACCACATACACGAGTATCCAGGCTCCGGTCGTACCCAGCGCCAGCACCACGAACACAATGCGGATGATCGAAACGTCGAGGTTGAAGTAGGCGGCAAGGCCGTTGCAGACCCCACTGATCAACGCTCCCTCGCGGATCTGGTAGAGACGCCTGGGTGTGGCAGGGTTCGCCCCTGCCGCAGCACCCGGCGACGGACCGTTCTCGTGCGGCGCTTCGTCGTTCCTGTCGGTGCCGTTCACCGGCCCCATCTCCTTGATGATTTGTGCCATTTCCTCGGTCGTGACCACGTTCTTATGGGGCGCGAGGTAACGCTGGCACTTCTCGCCGATCGCCTGCTCGAGGTCGAGAATGATCTCGGCGCGATCCGGGTTCGCCTTCAGGCGCGCATCCGCGCTGTCGAGATATGCGCGCAACGTCTCGAAACCCACCTCGTCGATCTGGTAGGCGTTGCCATTGAGATTGATGGTGATGACCTTGTTCATGACTTACTGTCCCAGCTCTTCGATCGTCGAGTTGATCTGCTTCCAGTACCGATTGAGCTCCGCCAACTGCGCTTTGCCTTTGACCGTGAGCTTGTAGTACTTGCGTGGCGGCCCCGCGTCCGACTCCCGCCACTCGTAGTCGACCAGATCCTCGCGGCGCATCTTGCTGAGCAGCGGATAGAGCGTCCCTTCCTGGGTTGCGAACTCGGTGCTGCCGAGGCGTTGCATCATGTCCGCCACGTACACCTTGTTGGCCGCAATGATCTTCAGGATCAGGAACTCCAGGAGTCCCTTGCGGATCGGATTGAACTTTTCGTCGATGGCCATTGGGATGAGGGAAGGTACCTTTATGACGCAAGGTAGCAGCACTACCAAAGGTAGTCAACGGGCGCGAGCGACAGGACAATCCGTGCTCAATCCCGATGGCCACAACATCGAGGCGGTGTGTCACAAGCCCGGATGAGCCGGCGCGGCTGGCTCAAGCGAGCCGCATCGGCCGCGGCCATTTCAGCACTGGATGGCTGCAGCGCTCTTCCCGGCGGGACCGAGCGTGGCTTTGATTGTGTCGTCGACGCCTCGAGTGTCTCGGCAGTGGATACACCGACGCCGGCATGCGCGTCGGTCGCGCAGGCGCTCGAGCATGCCGCTAACAGCGACCGGGAGCCGTATCGCATCCTCGTGCGCCCGGGGCACTACCGCGAAAGGCTCGAGATCACGCGCGCGGGAATCGACCTGATCGGCACGTCTCGGGATTCGACCGTCATAACGTTCGACGCAGCCTCGGGCCTTCGCAGGGCAGATGGAACGGAGTGGGGCACCGCCGGAAGCGCAACGGTGACCGTGCGGGCTGCGCGTTTTCGCGCGGCCCACCTCACGATGGCCAACGATTTCGACTATCCCGTCAACTTCGCCAAGCGGTCCACTGACGCAACCCGCCTGGCGTCGCCCCAGGCGGTGGCGTTCATGGCCGCGGCCGGCAGTGACTATGCGCACTTCCATGACGTCGCGTTGATTGGCTACCAGGACACAGTCTTCGTGGATGCGGGGCGGAGTTTTTTCGACCGATGCCGGCTCGCGGGCCACGTCGACTTCATCTTCGGCGCCGGCCGTGCGTACTTCCAGGCCTGCGAGGTAGTAAGCCGTCCGCGTGTCGGCGTCCGACCGGAAGGTTATGTGACAGCTCCCAGCACTCTGCTCCGTGACCCGTGTGGACTGGCGTTTCGGGACTGTCGCTTCATTCCCGAGAACGACCACGTCCGTGATCAGCAAACCTATCTCGGGCGGCCGTGGCACCCGGGCCGCACGTTCGCCGATGGCCGCTATGCGGACCCCGAGGCGATCGGAGCGGTGGCTGTGCTTCGTTGCTGGCTCGATCGGCACATCGCGAGGGCGGGCTGGACAGAGATGGGCGGACTGGCTCGCGATGGCTCGCGCATCATGTTCAAGCCCGAGGACGCGCGCTTCTTCGAGTTCGAGAATCACGGGCCGGGTGCCGCGGCAAATGTGGGGCGACGCCAGCTGACAGCAGCTGCAGCGGCGTCATACACACGTGTGTTGGTCCTCTCGGGATGGGAACCCGCGCCGTTCGATCGTCAGTAACTGCTCGCTACACGCACGCGGTGCGGGTGATACGGCAGCACCTCCATCAATTCGCCGCTGCCGTGGCGCTGCTGCACGTGGCGCCAGAATTCGGCTGTCAGGATTTCGCCGTGGACGTCAAGGAAGAGCTGCTTTAACCCGGCATCAAAGCCCAGAAACGCCATGAAGGTCTCGGGAAATACGTCGTTGTCCGCGACATAGAACCAGGCCTCGCCACGCATTTCGTCTTCTTCGCTGGTCGGCTGCGGCATATCGCGAAACCGGCAGTCAGTGACGCGGCAGAGTTCGTCGTAGTCATAGAAGATCACCCGGCCGTGGCGCGTCACGCCGAAATTCTTCAACAACAGGTCACCGGCGAAAATGTTGGTGTAGGCGAGATCGCGAATCGCCTGGCCATAGTCGAGCACTGCTCGTTCCGCTGCCTCGCGCGGCTGGGCGCCCAGGTACAGATTGAGTGGCGTCATGCGTCGTTCGATGTACATGTGATCGAAGATGAGATCTGCGCCGTCCACATGCACGCTGCCGGCGGCCTCGGCCGACAGCTCCTGGAGCAGCTCGGCCGAAAAGCGCTGCCGGGGAAAGCGCAGGCGCTTGAACTCCTGCGCGTCCACGAGCCGCCCCGCGCGGTCGTGCTTGAACACCATCTCGTACTTCGCGATCACGTCCTGCCGCAGGATGGTCTTGGGGTACGGGAAGCGGTCGCGGATCACCTTGAACACGATGTCGAAGGAGGGCAGGGTGAAGCAGATCATCACCAGGCCGCGGTCTCCCGGCGCGTGGACGAACTGGTCATCCGATTGCTGCAGGTGACGGAACAGTTCCCGGTAACGTTCGGTCTTGCCCTGCTTGGCGCGCCCCAGCACCGTGAACAGCTCGCTCACCGGTTTGCGCGGCAGGATCGACTTGAGGAACACGACCGCTTCGCCGACCCGCTCCAGGTCGACGTGGAAGTAGGAGCGCGTGAAGCTGAAGACGATACTGACGTCCGCTTCGCGCATCATCACGGCATCCACCAGCACGCCGCCGTCGGTATTCTTGAGCGCGATCACGAGCGGCAGCAACCAGCCGCGTCCGACAACGCGACCCACGAGGTAAGCACGTGTCATCTGGTAAAACACCGGCCGGATGATCTCGATCTGCTCGACCGCGCGCCGCTCGCCCATCTGCTGGCAGTGTGCCGCGACCTCTGTCGCGACGTGGGCGACGCTGCGGTCGAAGTCCCGCCACGGCGTGTGGATATGGAAGTCGGCGAGGATCTGCTCGCACATCAGGTCGAGCGAGCCGCGGTTGAAATACGTGTTGGTGACGACGTGCGAGGTGATGCTGCCGAGCGGGTCGAGATCGAGTGCCACGAATTCCAGATCGGGCGCCACACCCACCGTGCCGAACAGGCGTCGCGTGATCGAGCTGAAGAACGTCTTGGTGAATTCGGTGTCGGGCAGTGGCTCGACCATGGTCGCGAAATGTCGCCGGGCCGTGCGCCACAGCTCCCGATCGAGGGCCGCCGCTCCGAGCTGGAGTTTCAGCTGTGCGATGCTGGCATTGACGAACCGATCATAGAGCTCGATGCGCGCCACCGCATCGCGCTGGCTGCCACGCCAGTCGCGCGCTTCGAAATGAACCGGCGCGCGCCGCGTGATGGCACGAAACTCGTTGTTGTAGTCGACGAACGCCGCCGCGATGGCGTGGGCGCATTGGAACGGGAGTGCACTGGTTCCCAAGTTCCCCGGCCTACATGTTCTTGATCAATACGTCCCCGAATTCGCTGGTGCTCACTTCTTTCGCGCCCTCCATCAGGCGTGCGAAGTCGTAGGTCACGATTTTCTGACCGATGGTCCGGTCCATGGCACCGACAATCGCGTCGGCCGCTTCGGTCCAGCCGAGGTAACGCAGCATCATCTCGCCCGACAGGATCAGCGAGCCGGGGTTGACCTTGTTGAGATTGGCGTACTTCGGGGCGGTGCCGTGTGTCGCTTCGAACACTGCGTGCCCGGTGAGGTAGTTAATGTTGCCACCGGGCGCGATGCCGATGCCGCCGACCTGGGCGGCGAGCGCGTCGGAGAGGTAGTCACCATTGAGGTTCATGGTTGCGATCACGTCGAACTCGTCCGGGCGCGTGAGCACCTGCTGCAGCGTGATGTCGGCGATCGCGTCCTTGATGATGACCTTGCCGGCCTTCCTCGCCGCGTCCTGCTCGGCATTCGCCTCTTTCTCACCTTTCGCCGCCTTGGTGCGCTCCCACTGCTCCCAGGTGTAGGTGCTGGCGCCGAACTCGCGTTCCGCAAGCGCATACGACCAGTTGCGGAACGCGCCTTCGGTGAACTTGATGATGTTGCCCTTGTGCACGATCGTCACGCTCTCGCGCCGGTTGGCGATCGCGTACTCGATCGCTGAGCGGAACAGTCGTTCCGTCCCCTCACGGGAAATCGGCTTGAAGCTGATGGCAGTCGTGTCTGGAAAACGGATCTTGGCGTACTGCTTTGGAAAGTGTTGCTTGAAGAGCTCGAGGAAGCGGCGGTTGTCCTCAGTGCCGGCCTCGAACTCGATACCCGCGTAGATGTCCTCGGTGTTCTCGCGGAAGATCACCATGTCGACTTTCTCGGGCTGCTTGACGGGCGAGGGCACGCCCTTGAACCAGCGCACCGGGCGCAGGCAGACGTAGAGGTCGAGGAGCTGCCGCAAAGCCACGTTGAGCGAGCGAATGCCACCGCCGACGGGCGTCGTCAGCGGGCCTTTGATCGATACCAGGTACTCGCGGCACGCGGCGACGGTCTCCTCCGGGAGCCACGTGCCAAAGAGCTCGTTCGATTTCTGGCCGGCGTAGACCTCCATCCATTCGATCTTGCGTTTGCCGCCAGAGGATTTGTCCACGGCGGCATCCAGCACGCGCACGCTGGCGCGCCAGATATCGGGACCAGTGCCATCACCCTCGATGAACGGAATGATCGGCCGGTCTGGAACCTGCAGCTTGCCGTCGCGGATCGTGATCTTTTCGCCCTGCACGGGCGGCGTGACCTTCATGGCCTTCGCCGTGGTGGACATGTCGAACTCCTGTCAGACCGGTACTAGAACGTTACGGACGCAATCGTCCCTGCCGGGCTGCTCTCGAGCGCGATTTTCCAGCCGTAGCGATCACAGATCCGCTTGGTGAGATAGAGGCCGACGCCATAGCCGCCGGGGCGCGTGGTGAAGTTGCGGTCGAACACCTGGTTGATGTGAGCCGGTGAAATGCCGGCGCCGCTGTCGCGGATGCGCAGCGTGCGCCCGTTGATTTCACATTGCACGGTACCGTTGTCGGTATGAGCGATGGCGTTGCGAAACAGGTTGCCCACCACGATGGTCACGAGGCTGGGCGGCGCCTGCACCCGCAGCGGGTTGCCGCACGCGCATTCGATTCCCACCAGGCGTCCATTGAGCAGTTCGCGCTGTTCCTCGGCGATGCCCGGCATGATCTCGCCGACGTCGCAGACCTCCCCGGGATCGGTCTCCATCTGAGCCTCTCGCGACAGCATCAACAACGCCTGCGTGAAGTCCGACATTTCGTTGGCGGCACGCCGGATGCGACTTAGAGCCTTGTGTGCCGCAGGCCGTTCGCGCGTATGCTCGCTGAGAATTTCCGCGGCGCCCTGGATCACCGCAAGCGGCGTGCGCAATTCGTGGCTGGCGGTCGCGGTGAAGGATTGTTCGCGTTCCACGAACCCGTCCAGGCGCTCGAGAAAGCCGTCGATCGAGTCGGCGATTGGCGCGAGCTCGTGCTGCGAATGGTCTGGTCCGAGGCGTTGGTTGCGCCGGC
This sequence comes from Steroidobacteraceae bacterium, assembly GCA_035644435.1. Taxonomy (GTDB): domain Bacteria; phylum Pseudomonadota; class Gammaproteobacteria; order Steroidobacterales; family Steroidobacteraceae; genus DATBVX01. The sequence continues at coordinate 19,968 of DASQOO010000063.1, forward strand.
GCGGATCGATGTTCTGCAGTCGCTGCGCCAGCGAAGTCACCGGGGCGAGGATGCTGCGCGAGACCCAGATCGCGGTCGCCGCCATGACGATCAGGGTCACAGCGATGATGGCGTACAGCAGTCGCCATGCCCACAGCGCGCGCTGTTCATGCAACGTGACATCGAACGTGACGTACACGCGTCCGCTCGGCAGGTCCTTCACCAGCACCTGCAGGAGTTTCCCCGCGACCGGTACGCGCTGATGACAACCAGGGCCGAGAGCGGAAAGTTCACGCGGCAGATCGGGCGAGCTGCCGCGAAAGAACGCAAGCTGCCCGCCCTCAGGAGGTATGGGGTTCTGGTGCCGCTCGACATACCCGGCATACACAGCGAGGTGGGTTCTCATTACATCGTTGAGCAGTCCCTGCTCGATGCGTTGACCCGCCCAGATGCTCCAGCAGGCGAGCAGCAGCAGCGTCAGCCCGACGCAGAACAGAATTCCCCAGACGAACCGCGCTCGAAGGCTGAGGTGACGCATCAGTCGGACAAGGCGAGGCGGTATCCTTCGCCGTGGTGCGTGTGCAGGAGTTTGCGCGCGAACGGCTTGTCGATGGCATTGCGCAGCGCGTACATGTGGGCGCGCAGCACATCGCCATCCGGGGGCTGGTCGCCCCACAGCTCGTGTTCGAGCTCGCGCCGTGACACGACGCGGTGCGTATTCTGCATCAGCAACACCAGCAGACGCCGCGTGCTGGGATTGAGCTTGATCGCGACACCCTCGCGTTCCGCATTGAGGGTATCCGGACAGTAAGTGAGTTCAGCGACGCGCAGAATGCCTTCCGTGGTTCGCGGCACGGCACGCCTGGCCAGGGCGCCCAGGCGTGCTTCCAGTTCCAGGAGCGAAAACGGCTTCACGAGGTAGTCGTCCGCACCTGCTTCAAAGCCGGCGACCTTGTCCACGACCAGGTCCTTGGCGGTCAGCATGAGCACCGGAGCAACCGCGTGCACGTCTGAACGCAGCGCGCGGCATACGGCGAGGCCGTCCATGCCAGGCAGCATGACGTCGAGCACGATGATGTCGAAGGGCGTGGCGCGCGCCTGGTTCAGGCCATCCTCACCCGTGAGCACATGGCTCACCTGGTGGCCCTTCGTGGCCAGGAATTCGCAGATGTTCTCTGCGATGTCCTGATGGTCTTCCACGAGCAGGATGCGCATGTGAACAGTGTGGCAGATCTCGCGTGGAGTAAAAGAGCCGCCGCAGAAGGACTTGCGCGCGGACTTCCCGCCTGAATGATGAATGTCACATAACTTAATGAATGTCATAAATATTTAACCGCATAGCAATGCCTCCGTAGCAGCGCGGTACGATCCTCGGCAGCGTCCAGAAGTGTGTCGCGCTCTTGGGGCGGCATCGGTGAGGACAGGAGGCATAAGGTATGGCGACCAGAGCGACAGAAGTCATGCGCCGCTTCGACGCAGCGGAGCTGTCGCTGTGCGTCCGGGTGAATCGTGCGTGCGCGCGACCCCATGTGCGCGAGTTCTTTCGCGCCATCAGCCGGCTCGGCGACGGAGTGCTCTGGTATGCGCTGATGCTGGTGTTGCCGATTCTCTACGGTGAGATCGGTCGGCAGGCCGCGTTGCAGATGCTCGTGACCGGCATGGTCGGCGTCGCGCTCTACAAGGGACTCAAGCACACGCTGGTTCGTGAGCGCCCGTTCCTTTCAGATGCCCGCATCAGCCTCGGCATGGCGCCCCTCGACCGCTACAGTTTTCCCTCCGGGCACACGCTGCACGCCGTGTCGTTTACGATCATGGCGAGCGCCTACTTCCCCGAACTCGCGACGCTGCTGGCGCCGTTTGCCATACTGGTGGCGGCGTCACGCGTGATCCTGGGGCTGCACTACCCGACGGACGTCCTGGCGGGCGCGCTGTTGGGCACAATGCTGTCGACGCTCAGTCTCTATCTCGTCGGCGTCTGAGCCACGAGGTAGAGCTCACCCTCGCCGAGCGCGTACGGTTTGCCTTCAACGCCACTCAGCAGGGCCATCACATCCAGTCCGGCCACACCGAGCATGCGGACGAGTTCCGCGGCGGTGTAGACGTACTGCGAACCGTACTGGCGCCACACCTGATCGCCGTGCGTCAGGATGAACTCGGTTTCGAGGCGGCTGAATTGCACGTCGTAACGATTGCGGATCGCGAACTGCATGTCGCCGAAGTCATAGGTCTCTTCGGGTTTGACGCTGGTCAGGATGGATTCGGCACACACTCCGGTATGAATTGCAGCGCGTGCCCCCGGCCGCAGTGAACCGGCAAGAGCTCCAAGGAAGTCGAGCGTGCCGGCGTGCGGCAGATAACCAAAGCTGTTGCCGAGACAGACCGCCGCATCGAAAGAGTGGGCATGCGGCAGCTCGCGCATATCGCAGTGTCTCAGGGTGACGGTAACGCCCGCCGCGGACATGCGCGCTCGCGCGCGCTCGAGTGCATCCACTGACAGGTCGACACCCGTTACGTCGTGACCTGCCGCGGCCAGTGCCGCGCTGATGCGACCCGAACCGCACGGTACATCGAGGATCTTCGACCCCGGATTCACTTCCAGCTGCGCCAGCAGGAACTGCGCCTCGCGTGCGGTCGCTTGCGGAGGAATCACGCGGTCCCAGAGCTCGTTGAAGGGCGCAATGAAGAACGTTCGGTACCAGTCGGCAGGCGGTGCTGGGAAAGTCATTGGACCACGGGTAGTCGGACCGGCAGTACGCGGGCGCGCGAGTATAGGAAGCCTGCAGTGCTCGCTGCAATTGCGCTCAGCAATGCGCGCCCCGGCGTCGGCACATTGGTGGCTGTTACAATCGGCCTCCCGGCAGGTGCCGCAATAACGATGAACCGAACACTCAGAAGCACCCCAGCGCGCGACGGATTTCACATGCCGGGGGAATTCGAGCCGCACGCCGGTTGCTGGATGCTCTGGCCCGAGCGAACCGACAACTGGCGCCTGGACGCGAAGCCGGCGCAGGCGGCATTTGCCGCTGTGGCCGGCGCCATCGCGAAGTTCGAACCCGTCAGCATCGGCGTGTCACGTGCGCAGTTGGCGAGCGCACGCGCCCAGTTGCCCGCGCGCGTGCGCGTCGTGCAGATCCCGAGCGACGATGCGTGGATGCGCGATGTCGGACCGACGTTCGTGGTGGATGGGCGCGGACGACGGCGTGGAATCGACTGGCGCTTCAATGCGTGGGGCGGTCTGAACGGCGGGGTGTACGTGCCGTGGGACCGCGACGAGCGCGTTGCCAGAAAAGTGCTGGCGATCGAGGACGTCGATCGCTATCGCGCGCCACTCATTCTCGAGGGCGGCGCCATTCACGTCGACGGCGAAGGCACTTGCATCACGACCGAGGAATGCCTGCTCAATCCGAACCGCAATCCGGATCTCACGCGCGCGCAGACCGAAGACTATCTGCGCGAGTACCTTGGAGTGCAGGTCATCGTCTGGCTCGGTCGCGGCGTCTATCAGGACGAGACCGACGGCCACGTCGACAACCTGTGCTGCTTCGTGCGTCCAGGCGAGGTCTGCCTGACCTGGACCAACGATGCGACCGATCCGCAGTACGCGATTTCGCGAGATGCATTCGAGCGGCTGTCGCAGGCGCGCGATGCGCGCGGCAGGCGATTCAAGATTCATAAGCTGATCCAGCCCGATCCGCTCTACTCAACCCGGGAGGAAGCGCAGGGTGTGCGGCCTGCCCCTGGTACCCGTCCGCGGCCAGCCGGACATCGACTCGCGGGCTCGTATGTCAATTTTTACATCGCCAATCGCAGCGTCGTCGTTCCGCTGCTGGACGCCAAGCGGGATCGCGCCGCGCTCGCCGTGCTCAAGCGCGCATTCCCGAAGCGCAAGATAGTCGGCGTCCCGGCGCGAGAAATACTGCTCGGAGGCGGCAACATCCACTGCATCACCCAGCAAGTGCCCCGCCCAGGCCGAGCCCGTGCGGCTCGTTCGTAACCGGCTGTAACCGGCTTATAACCGCTAATCAACTGACGCTCAGACCCGCGCGCCGGTACCATCTCCGGCCGAGGCCCAAAACCGTCAGGTCTGCATGTCGATAACGCTGGACCAGGTCACCAAGCACTACCAGGGCGTTCCGGTCGTGAACGACGTTTCCCTGGATGTCCGCGAGGGTGAATTCTTCGTGCTCCTCGGGCCGAGCGGCAGCGGCAAGAGCACGCTACTGCGCGCCATCGCCGGCCTGACCAACGTCGATCACGGCCGCATCTCGCTTCACGGTCGCGACGTGACCAACGTGTCCGCGCGGCAGCGCGGCGTCGGCCTGGTATTTCAGAACTACGCACTCTTCCGTCACATGACGGTCGCCGAGAACATCGAGTTCGCGCTGCGCGTGCGGCGCATGCGGGCGCGTGATCGACGCGAACGGCGCAAGGAACTGTTGCGCCTGGTTGCGCTCGAGGGTCTCGACGACAGGTTGCCGACCCAGCTTTCGGGCGGTCAGCAGCAACGCATTGCGGTGGCGCGGGCGCTCGCGCACAAGCCCGAAGTGTTGCTCCTGGACGAGCCGTTCGGAGCGCTCGATGCCAAGATTCGCGAGGAGCTGCGACGCACGATCCGGCAGGTGCAGCGCGAGCTCAAGATCAGCACCGTGCTGGTGACGCACGATCAGCAGGAGGCGTTCGCGCTCGCCGATCGCATCGGCGTCATGAATCTCGGCCGACTGCTGGAGACCGCGCCACCCGACGAACTCTATGCGCGCCCTGCCACGCGCTTTGTCGCGACTTTTCTCGGTGCAGCCAACTTGCTGTTGGCGCGCCAGACCCCTGACGGGATCCGCTTCGGCGCCGCGCCGGTCGATGTGCCGGGAGCGGAACGCATCGATGGTCGGCGCGAGCACGAAGTTGTCGCGGTGCTGCGCCCGGAGGAAGCGGAACTGGCGCCGACCCCGGAAGCGCTGGCGTCTCCTTATATTGCGCAGGGCACCGTCGATGAAATCGTTTTCACGGGCGCGCTCGAGCGCCTTCGCATCCGCTTGAGCGATGGCGCTGCCACGCAGCTGGTCGGCCCGGAGAACAATCCCGATGCCGGCATGCTCGAAGCGAGTCGCACGCAGCGCGAGCAACGCGTCTTTCCATTGGAGCGGGGGCAGGGCGTGGCGATCGGCATGCGCCGGATTCACGTACTGCCGACGCCGCTCTCGAGCTACACCGCATTTGGCGCGACCGCCCCGGAAGCCGAGCAGCTCAGCCGGCATCCCTTCCTGGTGGATCTCGCCTCGCGCATGCGCACGCGTATCAATATCTGCGTTGAACCCGAGCTCAGCACGCGCTCCAGCGAAGTGTCCACAGGTTGCGCGGAGCGCGGTGGCGTCGCAGTTCTCGCGGCGACGCCGGCTGCGGTCGGACAGGTCGAGTGGCTTTTTCACCAGGGCGTGGACGAGGCGCTGTTGTTGCCACCGCCGCCAACCAATCCGCAGCGGGTGCTGATTCACTGGCTCGACCGTACGGCGCGCAGCGGCACGATGGCGGTCGCGGCGAGTCTGTTGCGCCACGTCGCGGCGGAAGCGGTTTATGTCGGCATCATGCCGGCCAGCACACCGGACAGTCATCGCTCGCTCGGGATGCGCGCGCTGCTGGACGCGCGTTCCGAGGCGCAGGCAATGCACAGCCTGGATATGCGTACCGAGCTGCGCTTCGGCGACATTGCAGCGGAACTCGCGGTACAGCTGCGCGACGCGCGGGAGCAGATGTTGATCCTCGGCATTTCCGAGATCCGCCAGATCCGCGAGCGCTTCGGCGCAGTGTTTGCCGCGGCTCCGAGCGCACCGATCCTGGTCGTCTATCGTTCCGGCGCGGATGCACGGCGCGCATGAGGAGTTTCCGCCAACCCAGTGTGCTGCCGGGCTTCGGGCTGACGTTCGGTTTCGCGATGTTCTACCTGAGCGCGATCGTGCTGCTGCCGCTCGCGGCGCTGGTGCTCAAGGCCGGCGCCATGCCGTGGAGCGAGTTCTTCCGCGTGATTCTCGATCCGCGCTCGGTCGCGTCCTATCGCCTGAGTTTTGGAGCGTCGTTGCTGGCGGCGAGCGTGAACGCGGTGTTCGGTTTCATCATCGCGTGGACGCTGGTGCGCTACGAATTTCCCGGCCGCAAGGTTATCGATGCGCTCATCGACATGCCGTTCGCGCTGCCGACCGCCGTATCCGGCATCGCGCTCACCGCGGTGTTCGCGCACAACGGGTGGATCGGGCACTACCTCGAGCACTTCGGCATCAAGGTGGCGTACACGTGGGTTGGTGTCACGGTCGCACTGACCTTGATCGGTTTGCCGTTCGTGGTGCGCTCGCTGCAACCGGCGCTGCAGGAGGTGCAAAGCGACCTGGAGGACGCCGCCGAGACGCTGGGCGCAGGCCGACTCTATATCTTTCGTCGCATCATCCTGCCGACCGTCACACCGGCGCTGCTGACGGGTTTTGCGCTCGCCTTCGCGCGCGGCGTAGGCGAATACGGCTCGGTCATCTTCATCGCCGGGAATCTGCCGATGAAGACTGAAATCACGCCGCTTCTCATCGTCATTCGGCTGGAGGAATTCGACTACCAGGCGGCGGCCGCGCTTGGCTTTGTCACGCTGGTCATTTCATTTCTCATGCTACTCAGCATCAACCTCCTGCAGGCCTGGGGCCGGCGCTGGATGGTTGCGGCAGGACGCTGATGGCCGGCGCCACCTACGTCGCGCAACTCGAAGATCGCGCCACGCGTCCCGGGCGCGACACCATCGTGTCGAACCTGGCGCGCTGGGTGTTGATCGTTCTCTCGCTCGCGTTCCTGGCAGCTTTGCTGTTTGCGCCACTGGCGGCGGTATTCGCCATGGCGCTCGAACACGGTGTGGCAGCGTACCTGGCGAGCTTCATCGATCCGGACGCGGCCGCGGCGATCCGGCTCACACTCACGGTGGCGATCATCGTGGTACCTCTCAATACGCTGTTCGGCATTACCGCCGCGTGGGCGCTGGCAAAGTTCGAGTTTCGGGGCAAGAGCTTCTTCACCACGCTCATCGACTTGCCACTCGGCGTATCGCCGGTGGTCTCCGGCCTCGTCTACGTGCTGCTCTTTGGTCTGCAGGGCTGGTTCGGGCATTGGTTGCAGGACCGTGACATCAGCATCATCTTCGCCTTGCCCGGCATCGTGCTCGCCACGATGTTCGTGACCTTCCCCTACGTGGCACGCGAGCTGATCCCGCTCATGCAACAACTCGGCAACGACGAGGAAGAGGCCGCGATCACGCTTGGCGCCGGGGGCTGGATGACCTTTTTCCGTGTGACTCTTCCCAGGATCCGCTGGGGACTGGTGTACGGCGTGATCCTGTGCAACGCGCGTACCATGGGCGAATTCGGCGCGGTGTCGGTGGTCTCGGGCCACATCCGCGGCCTCACCAACACGATGCCGCTGCACGTGGAGATTCTCTACAACGAATACAACTTCGTCGGCGCCTTCGCCGTCGCTTCGCTGCTCACGCTACTCGCGGTGGTGACGCTCATCGTGAAGACACTGATCGAAGGGCGCACCGGCTACCGGCGACGGTGACGGGTGCCGCGATGCTGAAATTCCTGCGCCAGGCCTGGGAACGTTTGAGCCTCGATCCCACCAAGGTGAGCCTTGGCTGGTGGCTCGCGATGACCAACGTGATCATCGTGGTGCTGGTGGTCGGCGGGATCTCGATTTTTGCCATCCGCATGCTGCGCGACCAGGCGGATGCGCAAGGCCAGGCCCGGGTCCAGCTGGCGGGCGCGATGGCCCGCGAGGATCTCAGGCGCGCCGGCGAAGATGCGCTCGGCGCGGCCCGCACGGCGGCAAATCACCCGACGTTGACACGTCTGATCGCAGAAGACCGGACAGAGGCCGCGGCGCCGGTGCTGAGACGCTTCTGCCTGGGTCCGGCCGTCGATGCTTGCGCCGTCGTGAATGGCCTCGTCGTGGTCGCGCACGTCGGCGTCGAAATGCCCTGGTCGGAGCTGCTGACCAGTGAGGCGGAGCAGGGGGAGCGCTTTCTGGCCGCGCCCAAAGCGCTTACCCACGCCGTACTCGGCGCTTCAGCACCATTCGCAAATCTCGGTGGCGTCAAGATGCTCGTGGCTCGCGTGCTGGATGAGAAGCTGGCGCGGCAGTTGAGCGAGCACGCTGGCCTGCCAGTGAGGCTGATCGACTACCGCAGCTTTGCGGCGGCGCCGGTTGATGACTTCACGGCCTTGCACACCGCCGGGCTAGCCGACGGCCGTTCGGCGTTGGCTCGCATCGAGTCGCAGGAACTGTATGCAGCCAGTTTCCCAGTGTTCGCCGCAAGTGGCGAAGCGGTGACGCTCGTCGAGACACGCTTGCCGACGAAGGATCTCGACACGGCCGTGGGGCGACTCGTGAAGCGGCTGCTGATTACGGCACTCGTGATCGGCCTGCTCGCGGTGGTTGCCGGAATGTTCCTCGGCCAGCAGGTGGCCGGTCCCAGTCGCGCGCTGACCGCAGCAGCCGCGCGACTCGGGAAGGGAGATTTCTCGATTTCGATCCCCACCGGGGGCGTGGCCGAAATGGCCGTGCTCTCGCGCACCATGGAAGACATGCGCCACAACCTCGTGGAGCTGACCGGCACGCTGAGACGCCGTGAAGCCGAAGCGCAGGCGGTACTTGGCGGCATCGTCGAAGGCGTTTTCGCCGTCGACCGCAATCGCGTCGTCCGCTACCTCAACCCGCAAGCCGCCAAGCTTCTCGGCGTGGATGCGAGCCAGGCGATCGGGCGCTTCTGCGGTGATGTCCTCAAGCCGCAGCCGGTAGATGGCGAGCGGCCTTGCCGCGCACGCTGCCCGATCCTGCAAGCGCAGACCGCAGCCAGCGCCCGTGCGGTCGAGCACCTGGTGCCGGTTGAAGGCAATCCGCGCACCACGGTCATCACGAGCGCCGCCATGGTCGATGGGCTGCAGGTGCAGGTGATCCGCGATGAAACCGAGCTCGAGGCCGTGCGGCGCGCCCGCGACTCGGTGCTGGCGAATATCTCGCACGAATTTCGCACGCCGCTTGCGGCTCAGCTGGCTTCCATCGAGCTGCTGCGCGGCGGCCTGGAGACGATGCCCGCGGAGCAGCGCGCGGAACTGGTGCTGTCGCTCGAGCGCGGAACGCTGCGACTCACGCGCCTCATAGACAACCTGCTGGAGAGCGTGCGCATCGAATCCGGGCAACTCGGAATTCGCCGGCAAAGCATCGCGCTCGGCGACGTGGTCACGGATGCCGAGTCGCTGGTCGCCCCGTTGCTGGCGCAGCGGCGCCAGCAATTGACGGTTGCCTTGCCCGCAGGCTTGCCTTCGATAAGTGGTGATGCCCCACGCCTTACGCAGGTGTTCGTGAACCTGCTTGCCAATGCGAGCAAGTTTGCGCCCGAGGGAGGCGAGATCCTGATCGGCGCCGAGCGACGCGGGCAGACGATCGCGGCGTGGGTGGACGATCCCGGTACGGGGGTCCCGGCGAACGGTCAAGCGTCGATTTTCGATCGCTTCCAGCGCGGCGCCGAAGATGAGCCCGCCCCGGGCGGCCTTGGGCTCGGACTGTGGATCGTCAAATCGATCATCGACCGACACGGCGGCACGATCAGCGCCATCCGCACGCCCGACGATCACACGCGTTTCATGATCACGCTGCCGGTGGAACCCCCGATATGAAGATCCTGGTGGCCGACGACGACGGGGACTTGCTGGCGTTGATCGGGTTCGCGCTCGCGCAGGCAAGCTACCTGGTAGTGAAGGCGACGGATGGCCCGGGTGCGATGCGGCTGTACGAGGTGGAGCTCCCGGACCTCGTGATCCTGGACATCAACATGCCGGGCGCGAGTGGTTTTCAGGTGTGCCAGGCGATCCGTGCGCGCTCGGCCGTGCCGATCATGATGCTCACGGTGCGGGGCGAAGAAGAGGACCTGGTAAAGGCGCTCGAGCTTGGTGCCGATGACTACCTCACCAAGCCGTTCAGTCCCAGGACTCTGCTGGCGCGAGTGAGAGCGCTCCTGCGGCGTGCGGGCAGTGCGCCGGCGGCGGAACTGGCCGCCGGACGCGTGAAACTCGACGTCGCCGAGCACACCGTCCAGGTCGGGGCTGCCCCGATGGTGCGACTCACGAAGTTGGAGCTGAGGCTCCTGCAGACCTTGCTCGCCAACCATGGCCACACGGTGAACTCGGACCGCCTGCTGGTGCAGGTGTGGGGACATTCCGGTGCCGGCGACCGACAGTTGCTGAAACAGCTGGTGCATCGTCTGCGCCAGAAGCTTGAAGCCAATCCCGCCGTGCCTCAGCTGCTGCAGACCGTGTCGGGTGCAGGCTACCGGCTGGTAGTGGAGTGAGCCGCTAGTCCTCGCGCCAGGACTGCGCCTCGCAGAGGACACGGCATGCAGCCACTCCTGCGGACAATCGCAATCGTCGGCGCCGGGTTTTCGGGAACCGCATTGGCGGCCAACCTGTTACGCCATTCGCTGCCGGGCCTCACGCGCATCGTGTTGATCGAGCGTGGTGCCGAATTCGCACGCGGCGCAGCCTACGCCGACCGTGGATATCCCTATCTGCTGAATGTACCGGCAGCGCGCATGTCGGCGAGCAGCGAGGATCCATTACAGTTCCTGAAGTTCGCGCAGCGGCGCGATCCATCCACTGCCGGCGAACAGTTTCTGCCGCGTGCGCTATATGGCGAGTATCTGGCTGAGGTGCTTCTCGCTGCTGAACTGGCCGCGCCACGGCACGTAAGACTCGAGCGGCTGCGAGCGGAGGTGCGCGCAATCGAGCGACCGGAGCGTACGGCTCCTCTGCAGGTTCAGCTGACGAATGGCCAAACCCTGATTGCCGACGATGTCGTGCTCGCATGCGGCAATCCTCCGCCGGCGACACTTCCGGCCATGCGCACGCTGGACGGATGCGAACGGTTTCACGCCGACCCATGGTCGACGCCGCATCGATTCAGCGCGACCGAGACGATTCTCGTCGTGGGTTCCGGATTGACCATGGTGGATGTGGTGCTGGCGAGGGCAGCGGGCATGCAGTCACTGCCAACGGTACACGTGATATCGAGGCACGGACTGGTCCCGCCCGCGCAGAGCAGCTTTCGTCCCGATGCTTTCAAGGGAGATGGGGACATGCTGTTGCTCGCCGCTTCGGCGTCGATGCGCCGGCTGTTGCGGGTGGCGCGCGTGCTGGCACGAGAGGCGGAATCGCTGGGTGGCGACTGGCGTGAAGCCGTGACTTTCGTACGCAAGATGGCACCCACGCTCTGGCAGCGATTACCGGAAAGCGAGCGCCGCCGGTTCCTGCGTCACGTGCGTGCCTATTGGGACATTCACCGTCATCGCCTGCCTCCGGAGTCGGTTGCAGGACTCGACGCGCTGCGTCGCGCCGGGGCCTTGCACATGCATGCTGGTCACCTGCGCACGATGAAACCGGACGGCGACGGCATCGTGGTCACATGGCGACCGCGTGGACAGGCAAAGAACGCGCAGCAACGCTTCGGTCGCGTGATCAATTGCACCGGTCCCGACTACGATGTGGAACGATCGCGCGAACCACTGCTGAGGAATCTCGTCAGCTCAGGTCTCGCGATTGCAGACGCGCTGGGCCTCGGCTTCAGGACCGGCAGGCACGGGGCGCTGATCGACGCGGATGGCTGGCCCGGCATTCACCTCTACTACATCGGGCCGATGCTGCGCGCGCAGCACTGGGAAGCCACGGCTGCGGTCGAACTGCGCGGACATGCCGAACGACTCGCCGCCCACCTGTCTGCACAGACAGGCGGCGAATCGACAGCCAGCGCACGCTGAGGGGTGACGGGCGCCGCGAGGGGAACGGAATCAGGGTGCGTAGATGCGGTCGAACACGCCGCCGTTCGCGAAATGGGTGCTCTGCGCTTTCGCCCATCCGCCAAAATCGGCGATCGTCACCAGGTTGAGCTTGGGGAATTGCGTCGCGTACTTCGCGGCGACCTCTGTGTCACGCGGCCTGTAGTAGTTACGCGCCACGATCTCCTGGCCTTCCTTGCTGTACAGGTATTCGAGGTACGCCTGCGCGACATCCCGCGTACCGTGGCGCAGGACGACCTTGTCCACTACGGCGACCGGTGGCTCGGCCAGGATGCTCAATGACGGCATGACGATCTGTACCTTGTCCGGCCCCAGCTCCTTGATCGCGAGCAGCGCCTCGTTCTCCCATGCCAGCAATACATCACCGATGCCTCGCTGCACGAAGGTCGTCGTCGAGCCGCGCGCTCCGGTATCGAGTACCGGCACGTTCTTGTACAACTGGCGCACGAATTCCTCGGCCGTCTTGTCGTTGCCGCCCGGCTGCTTCAGCGCCCAGGCCCAGGCGGCCAGGTAGTTCCAGCGCGCCCCACCGGAGGTCTTGGGGTTCGGTGTAATCACTCCCAGGCCCGGCCTTACAAGGTCACCCCAATCGCGAATGCCTTTGGGATTTCCCTTTCTCACCAGGAACACGATCGTCGACGTATAGGGCGAGCTGTTGTTCGGCAGACGACTCTGCCAGTTGAGAGGCAGGAGCTTGCCGTTGGTGGCGATCGCATCAATGTCGGCAGCCAGCGCCAGTGTCACGACGTCGGCGGCGAGTCCGTCGATGACCGTGCGCGCCTGCTTGCCCGAGCCGCCGTGCGATTGGTTGAACTTCACGTCCTGGCCGGACTTCGCCTTCCAGTACTTGGCGAACGCAGCGTTGTAGTCGACATAGAGTTCGCGCGTCGGGTCGTACGACACATTGAGCAGCGTGACCGCCGCTTCGGCGTATGCGGTCGGGACCAGGGCCGCGAGTGCCACGCCGGTGAGCAGAATGCGCCGCGTGAGTGAAGATCGGATCATGTGAAGCTCCAGTACAATGGCTGCCGTTCAGAATCCCAACGCGAAGCGCGTCAGGAAAAACTTCTCATTGTCCCTGTCGCCCCCTGGTGTGCCGCCTTCGAAACGCGTGACGCCGTAGTTGAGCACCCACTTGAGGTTCTGGCTCAGGTACCAGTTGAGGCCGACCTCTATCGCGGAGGCCTTGCTCGCCGATACCTCGGGGTCCGCAAACGAGTTCGCACCCCCCAGGAACGCCTCATCGTCGATGTCGAGCTCATGGTAGCGCGCGGTCAGCTCGAAAGCGCCCCATGACTCGCCCAGCTTGAACGTCGAACTCGGCGTGTAGCCTCGGAAGGCGGCCTCTTCGCCGGTCAGAAACCAGGAGGCGGCGAGCTGCCATGCATTGCTGTTGATCCTGCCACGACTGATGCCGCCGGCGAGCGCGCGTGAGACCTCCTGCGAGACCTGCACGTATTCGCCGATCAGGCCGAAGCTGCCGACGTAGTAGTAGAACTGCGGCGAATAACGCAGCCGTTCGCCGTCGGCGATCGTGGGAGTAGCGCCCGCGCGGTAGCGAAAGAAGGTCTGCTGCGGTGACGTGCGAAAGGCCGGCAGCAACGGCTGCGCGGCGGTCCCGGTCGAATCGCTGCGGCCGGCTGCGATGCCGAATCCGAGACCGCGCAGAGCAAACCTATCGGAGTTCGCGAAGGGCTGCGTGAACAGGCGCACGATCAGCTCCTTGTCATCGTCGACGTCCGTGTCCGTCAGGGTTTCACTGCTGCCGCCGTCGATGACGCCGTTCGAGTATCCGAGCGCGTAGCTGAAGCGCCCGCCGAATACATCGCCCTCGAATGCGAGGCCGATGTCGCGATTGGGAACCAGGCTGGTCGGAAAGGCACGCGCAACGAAGCGGATGTCGGTCGCTGACTGCAGCCGCTCGAGACCGAACGGTGACTTGAACTTGCCGGCGGTGATGCGAAATTGCGGCGTCAGCCGCGCCGTGATGAAGGCGTCCTGAATCACGGTACGTCCTTGCCCGAAATCAGGGGTCAGGCGGAAGTCCACGAAGTTCGCCAGCGTCCCTTCGATAATCGGGCGCGCACGCGTCACGCTCCAGGTATCGACTGCCCCGAGACCGGCATCGTCCTGCATGAAACGCCCGTCCACTTGCAGGACACCTCGCAACCGCACCTGGTTGGCACCGTCCGGCGAGCGGAACGAGAATCCCTTGCTGCTGGCCTGCACGATCGGCGTGGAACTGACGACCGTCTGCGTGGCTTCGTCCTGGATTTCGAGCCGGCGCTCGAGAATCTTGATGCGTTCGTCCTGCGCGGAGCTGACACTCGTCTGCGCGGTTTCGTCCTGGATCTCCAGCCGGCGCTCGAGAATCTTGATGCGCTCCTCCTGTTGCTCGAGACGCTGCAGCAGCTGCGCCTCGGTCTTCTCGTCCGCCAGGGCCGCTCCTGTCCAGATGAGCGTCGTGATCAGAGTGGCCCAGCTGAAAAGTCGCTTCATCGAGGTCATCTCCCAGGGAAAGGTGCGCAGTACGCTGCGTGCGCGTCGCAGGGCGGCTTGGTCACCGCGCGTTTCATGCGACGTGCAATCCTACGAGGGTGGCGGTAGGAAAATCAGTCGAGCGCGGGTGACAGAGAGGTCACATTCGCCGCGCGGCCCGCGCTGCGGTGACAAGGCGATCGCAGGGCCCGGAACTTCTGATGATTACGGTATGCGTTTCTAGAGTTCGCGGCGTGCGAGGTCGAGCCACTCCCGCTGCGCCTTGCGATAGTGCGCCGGTGCCAGCTGCGCACTGTCCAGCAGCTCGCTGAACACACGATGAGCGCCATCCGCATCGCCACGACGCTTCAGGAGCTGCCCGTGGCGAACCCTGGCTTCGGCTCCCGGGTAGTAGGTGGCGAGCGCACGGTACTCCTCCAGCGCCTTGTCCAGATCTCCCTCGCTCTCCAGCGAGCGCGCATAGAGCAGGTGACCGTCGGCTGACTTGAAGTCCGGATTCTGTTTTATCAGTCGATCGAGGGTGTCTCGTGCCGCCGCGAAGTCTGTCTTGCCAAACTGCGCGCGTGCCAGACCCAGGAGCAGCTGCGGATCGTGCTCGTACAAGCCGCTCAGCGCAGCACGATACGCCTCGATCGCGGCGTCGAACTGCCCGTGGGACGTGAGCTCTTCGGCGTAGCGCCTGCGGCTGTCGAGGTTGCCCGAGATCTTCACTTCGCTGGAATAGCGACGCAATTCCCGTTCGGGGTCGAGCGAGCGGCGCACCGCTGCTGTCGCACGCCGCGCGGCGCGGCTGCGAAACAGATCCGGCAACACTTCGGCGATGATATAGGCGATCGGTCCCGCGACCGGGATCAGCGCGATCGCCCAGATCCACAGCGAATTGCGCCCGGTGCGGATGACGTGAACGATCAGCCCCACCTGGATGGCGAGCGAAACGATCAGGTAGAGCATGACCAACCCGGTTTCATTGGTGGTCCTTGCGCTGCGGGAGTGCGAATGCGATCACGTAGTCGCCTTGTTTGGTGCCGAGACTGCCATGCCCGCCTGCGGCGATGACGACGAGTTGCCGGTTCGTCGCAGTGTCGCGAAACGTCATTGGCGTTGCCTGGCCGCCGGCCGGCAAGCGACCCTTCCAGAGTTCCTTGCCGGTTTCGACATCGAAGGCGCGCAGGTAGTTGTCCATCGCCGCGCCGATGAAGACGAGTCCGCCGGCCGTCACGATCGGTCCGCCCGCATTGGGCGTACCCAGCGTCCGGGTCGGGACGAAGAAAGGCAGCAGATCGTGGGTCGAGCCCAACGGCACCTGCCACTTGATCTCGCCGCTCCGCAAGTCGACCGCGGCCAGGGAACCCCAGGGCGGCGCGGTGCACGGCAATCCCCACGGCGACAGCAACGCTTCGCGGCGCATTCCGTACGCTGTGCCGGCCTGCAGCGCAAACTCCGAGTCGGGATAGTCACCGGAATGCGCCATCGCGCGCACCGCATCCGCCTTGATGAGTGTCACGACCATCGGCAGCTGATTGAGCGGCACGATGGCCCACTGGCGTTCGCTGTCGAGCGCGAGGCCGCCCCAGTTGCTGCCGCCGGCATAACTCGGATAGAGGATCGTGCCTTCGAGACTGGGCGGCGTGTAGATGCCCTCCGAACGCAGCGCCGCGATACGATCGTGACATTTGCCCCGATCCCAGAACGTGAGGCCCCAGGCGTCCTCGGGCCGAACCCGCGTGTGCGATACCAGGGGCGGCGGCAAGACCGGCAGCGGTTGCGTCGGCCATGACTGCTCGCCGGGAACGTTCGAGCGTGGCACGGGTCGCTCGCGGACATCGAACAGTGGCGCGCCGCTCTCGCGGTCGAACACGAACAGCACGCCCATCTTCGTCGCCTGCACCACGGCCGCGACGGTCTTGCCGTCACGCACCAGCTCCGCGAGCACTGGCTGCGCGGGAACGTCGTAGTCCCACAGGTCGTGGTGCACGAGTTGCTGGTGCCAGACGACTTTTCCGCTTGCGGCGCTGAGCGCTACCAGAGAATTGGCATAGCGATTCGATCCCAGGCGCTCGCCGCCGTAGAAATCCGGACTGGCCGATCCGGTCGGAACGAAGAGCAGCCCACGCGCCGGGTCCACCGACATGACGCTCCAGGCGTTCGCGGCGCCGGTGCGTTGCGCGTTGCGCGCATTCCACTCCTTGCTGACTGGATCGGCCGGATCGGTCGGGATCGGGTCCCAGCTCCAGCGCAGCACGCCGGTGCGCGCATCGAACGCACGCACGATCCCGCGTTCGACATCGACCGCGCGGTTGTCGCCGATCGCGGCACCGACGATCACCAAGTCCTTGTAGATCGCGGGCGGCGAGGTCACGAGGTAGTCCTGGGCGCTCTGCAGTCGCACCCCGGTGGTGAGATCGACTTCTCCTCCCGGACCGAAGTCGACGCACGGTTCGCCCGTTCGGCCATCGACGGCGATCAGGCGCGCATCCAGAGTACCCACGAAGATGCGCAAGCCGCAGACGCCTGAGACCTTGGCCCTGGAATCGCGCCAAGCGCTCACGCCGCGCGAAGCCGCTTCCGAATAACGGCGCTTGCGGTCGATCTTCGGGTCGTAGCGCCAGCGTTCCTTGCCGTTCGACGCGTCGAGCGCAATGACGATGTTGGTTGGCGTGCTCAGGTAGAGCGTGGTATCGATCAGGATCGGGGTTGCTTCGAAGGCGAGCTTGTCGAGGCGCGCAAAGCCGGCGCCCAGCTCGCCGGTGCGATACACCCAGGCGGTCTCGAGCCCGGCGACGTTATCGCGATCGATCTCGGTGAGCGTCGAATAGCGTTGCCCGAAGTCATCGCCGCCGTAATGCTCCCAATCGCTCCCTTCCTGGGCCAGGGCACTTGCCAGGAACGTGAGCAGAAAGAGGGGCAGGAGAGTACGCGCTACGGCCATGAAGGGCGGTTGGAGTTGCGGCGCAGTGTAGCGACTCGGGCGCGCAGCACCAAGTGAGCACACCGAAGTGGCTGGGGAGTGGACGGGCGCGAGGTTCACTGCTAAATCTGGCGCCATGAGCACTGAAGCCTTGTTCCAGCAGGACGCGTATCTCAAGTCATGCGAGGCTGAGGTGCTCGAATGCAGCGCTGCTGGCATCGTCCTGAGCCGCACCGTGTTCTATCCATTGGGCGGCGGGCAGCCGGGCGACGGCGGCTGGTTGCGGGCGCGTGACGGACGCTCAGTGCGGATCGTCGATACTCGCAAGGGCGAGCAGGGGTGCATCCTGCATGTTCCGGAGGCGCCAGCGCCCACTTTGCAGGCCGGCGATGCGGTTACGGCCGAAATCGACTGGGAGCGGCGCTACCTGCACATGCGGATGCATACCGCTCTGCATCTGCTCGGCTCGGTGCTGCGATTCGGCGTGACCGGAGGCCAGATCGCGGCCGACAAGAGCCGCCTCGATTTCGACACCCAGGAGGAGATCGACCGCGAACGGGTGACGGCGCTCCTCAACGACCTGATTCGTGCCGACACCGCGGTCGAGTCGCAGTGGATCACCGACGAGGAACTGGCGCGGCAGCCGGAACTGATCCGCACGATGTCGGTACGCCCACCGGTTGGCGCGGGCCGGGTGCGCCTGCTCAACATTCCCGGCGTGGATCTGCAGCCGTGCGGGGGAACGCACGTGGCGCGCACCGGCGAGATCGGCGCCATGCAGGTCGCCAAGGTCGAAAACAAGGGAAAGCACAACAAGCGCGTGTACATCAGCTGGGGCGCGACTCCTTCTTGAAGCCGTCTGCCAGTTCTAGCCAGGTTGCGCGACGATGTGAATGCATCGCCGCAGCATTCGCCCTGTTGCTGTCGGTCCGCGCGCTCGCCCAGGACAGCGCCTCGCTGCCGGACGTTGCGGCAACCTCGCCACAGAATGAGCGGCCTCGAATCGGGCTGGTACTGAGCGGTGGTGGCGCGCGCGGCGCCGCCCACGTCGGCGTGCTCAAGGCGCTCGAAGAGATGCACGTTCCCGTGGATGCGATCGTCGGCACGAGCATGGGCGCCGTGGTCGGCGGACTGTACGCCTCGGGAATGTCCGCGGCAGACATCGAAAAGCTGATGAGCTCGATCGACTGGCAGGACGCGTTCCGCGATCGCCCATCGCGCAAGGACCTCGCCTTTCGACGCAAGCAGGATGACCGCGATTTCCCCGTGCGCCTGCCGCTCGGACTGAAGAGCGGCAAGCTGCTCTATCCGCGCGGTCTGATCCAGGGTCAGAAGCTCAACCAGATGCTGCGTCTGCAGACGCTGCCGGTCTCGAACGTCGAGCGCTTCGACGACCTGCCGATTCCGTTCCGCGCCGTCGCTGCAGACATCGAGACCGGCGAGACCGTGGTGCTGGATCACGGTGACCTCGCGACTGCCATGCGTGCCAGCATCTCGGCGCCCGGCGTGTTCGAGCCGGTAGAGGTCGATCAGCGTGTGCTGGTCGATGGTGGCGTGGCGGAAAACCTGCCGGCGCAGATTGCGCGCGCGATGCACGTCGATGTGCTCATCGTGTCGGATGTGAGCACGACGCTGCAGAAGCGCGACGCCCTGGTCTCGCCACTGGATGTGTCCAACCAGATGCTCGCGATCCTGATCCGGCGCGAGACCGAGCGGCAACGCGCGACGCTCACCGAGCGTGACGTCATCATCGAGCCGCTGCTCGGTGGCATGACCTCGTTCAACTTCGCCAGCGTGCGGCAGGCAATCACCAGCGGCGAGGCGGCTGCGCAAGGCGCCCGTCCGCAGCTGAGTTCGCTGGGCGTATCGAGTGACCAATACGCCCAGTTCCTCGCACGGCGCCTGGTGCGCGACCGCCCCAGTCCGGAGATCGATTTCGTGCGCACCGACGCGCGCTCGGAGCGCTACGCCAAGATCATCGATGCGGCGATGGGGCCGCTGGTCGGCAAGCCGCTCGACACCGCCAGCCTCGAGAAGCGCATCACCGAGCTCTACGGCCTCGACCAGTTTGAAACTGTCGACTATCGCCTGGTGCACGATGCAGACCGCGAAGGGCTGGAAGTGCATGCACGGCGCAAGTCATGGGGGCCGAACTACGTGCGCTTCAGCCTCAACCTGCAGGATGACTTCGAAGGCAACGCCAGCTACAACGCCGCCTCGCGCTTCATCATCAC
>DASQOO010000064.1:0-6458 GCA_035644435.1 Steroidobacteraceae bacterium
GGAGGTGAACCGGTTGGGCGCCGAATGGGTCACGGACCTGCAGATCGGCGAGAACCCGCTGTTTCGCACCGAGTTCTACCAGCCGATCAGCTATTCGCCGCGCTACTTCATCGCGCCGCAACTGCTGCTCCAGGTGCGCAACGTTCAGCTGCTCAACGGCCAGGTGCCCATCGCGGAGTTTCGCGTCCGCAGCCAGCAGGCGGAACTCGCTGTCGGTCGCGAGTTTGGAAGCTGGGGGGAGTTGCGAGTTGGCGTCCAGCGCGGCACCGGGCAGTCGCGCGTCCACATCGGCGATCCCAGCCTCCCCGAGCAGGATTTCGACACCGGCGAAGCGATCGCGCGCTTCGCTTACGACACGCTCGACAACCTCAATTTTCCGCGCAACGGCCAGTCGTTCGACATGCAATGGACGGCGGGGCGTGTGGGGCTCGGAGATGACGAGTCTTCAGACATCCTGAGCATCGATGGACTCGTGGCGCGCAGTTGGGGTCGGCACACAGTCGTGTTCTGGGCTTCGGGCGGTTCGACCGTTCACGACAACGCGCCAACGCCGTCGGTCCAGGATTTTTTCACGCTGGGGGGATTCCTGAACCTCTCCGGACTTACCGCCAACTCAATTGCGGGGCCTCACTACGGTATCGCGCGCGTGCTGTACTACCGGCAGATCGGACGCGGCGATCGTCCGGGGCTCCTGAATGTTCCCGTCTATGCGGGGCTGTCTTTCGAGGTGGGCAACACCTGGCTCGAGCGCTCGCAGGCGAGTTTCGGCAACACACGGAAGGACGGGAGCGTGTTCCTCGGCCTCGATACGTTTCTGGGCCCCATATACCTCGCGGCGGGCTACGACACGGAAGGGGAGACGGCCTTCTATCTCTTCATGGGCCGGCCGTTCTAGCGGCCAAGGGCCCGGTGCCGAGCTTCTCTAGAGGCTGCGGCTCTCGGCGAGCTTCTCCACTTTGACGAACACCAGCGCCGGGCGATCGCCACTGCGGGAATATTCGTGTTTGCGACTCATCTCGTCGAGCGCCTGGTCGCGCTCGGTTGCGGTCGCGAACCAGTGATACTTCTGCCACTCGGGCCCGAGAATGACCCGAAACGGGTCGTTTTCCCTGAGGCTGATGCGAATCCCAAAGGGACGCTGCTGCCGGGTGATCGGGCGGTGCAGGTTATGGGTGTGCGCGATGGCCATTGCGAATTCCGGCTCCTCAGGGCGGCGCAGATTAGTCGGACTGTCGCGAGCTCGCAAGTGCAGCCGTCACCTGGCACGCGCCGGTCACGCGGGTCGCGCGGTCAACTCCATTTGCGATCGCCGGCGCCCTCGCGATCTGCCCAGCCGAGAATGCGGCGCGTGATGAAGTTGTAGACCTTCTTCCCGCTGCTCATCCATGCGCGGTTGAGGAGCGACGGCGTGTTGAGTATCCACAGCTCGCGCTGCGTCAGGCACTGCGGACAATAGCTGCGCTTGTGCTTGAGCAGATGCCGGATATCGTCGCGCCCCAGGATGCGAAACAAGCGGCTGCGATGCGGTGAAACAACTGCCAGCTGAAAATCGACCAGGCCCGCCGATCCATCGGGCCTGACCAGCCAGTTCGTTTCCTTGGCGAGATCGTTGTGCGCGACTCCGGCGCGATGCAGATGACGAAGCAGGGCGAATGCGCTGCGAAAGTAACCTGGGTCGCGTGGCTGCGCGATCTGCATGGGCTGTCCGTCGATCCAGGCACGCGTGAGCAGTCCACGCTCGACGCCGTGCAACTCCGGCACGCCCGCAATACCTCGCAGCACGGCGAGGGCCCGGGCTTCGCGTCGCGCCAAATGACGCGCGAGCGGCCGCAGCCACCAGCGCGCACGGCGCGGGTCACGTTCGACGATGAGCGTGACCTCAGAGCCAGCTCGCCGTTCGACCCGCGTCACGGTACCGAACAGGTCGGACTTGAGCTGCATCGGTTGGCTGAGGATTTGGAGACCTATGCTCCGACCGCTTTGCGCCGTTGCTCTTCATGCACGCGCTTGCGTTCCAGCACGATCTGCTTGGTCTTCTTGAGTGTGCCCGATTGCGGCGAAAGCTGCAGACCGGCCTGCACGTCGCTGAGCGCGGCTTCGAGCATGCCCTTGCCCAGATACGCAGCGGCGCGGTTGTTCCAGGTGCGCCAGTTGGCCCCGTTCAGTTCAAGGGATTCACTGCACTTCGCCAGGGCGAGCTCGTACTTGCGCAGCCCGACATACCCGGCGCAAAGGTTGGCAAGGCCAGCCGCGCGATCCTCACGAGAATTCGGACGATCGAGCCCCTGCAGGGTCAGCGCGACGCCCTGCTCGTAGTTGCCACGCTGCAATTCATCGGCGCCGGCGCTCAGGAGTTCGTTGGCGCCGACAACCGTCATGCTGCCGCCGACTTGCGGAGCGGGAGGCGTATCGGCGCTCGCTTGGGCGGCGAGCGCAACGATCAGGATCGACCAGCACGTCGAGTGCGTCATGGCTGGTGGACGGTTGGTTGGCAACAGGCAATGTAGCACCGCCGCCCGTCGGCCTGCAGTAACCGATCATCGGCCCGGCATCGTCCAGGCGCTCGAATCCGCATCAAGCTGAGATCCTCGTCACAATCCATTAGCACTTTGATTTCATAAGATTGCGCCCGATTTCGCTGGGCGAGCGGCAGCGGGGCCGCTGCTACGGACCCATCCATGTGGACGGATCAGACCATGGGCTCAATCTACAGACACGGCTGGCAACAGGCCGCCTTTCTCGCTCTCATCGCTGCACTGTTCGGCGCTGGCTGCACACAGAAACTTCCTGCGCGCACGGCCCTCGAGCTCATGGGGGACCCGCAGGTGCTGGAAGCAGTCATCCAGCGTTGCAACGACCTGCAGAGTGCCGCGCTCGAGGACAAGGAATGCCGCAATGCTCGCGAGGCCACGCGCCGCCTCGAGGCGCAGCAGCCGCCGGCGAACAAGGCGAGTGCGGATGCGCAGTTCGAGAGGGCGCGCGAGGCGCGGCGCGCGCGCGATGAGTTCGAGCGTCGTCGTCGCGAGGCACTGGAAAAAATCGATCCCTACACCATGCCGCTCGCGCCCGATACGAGCACTCCGCCCCCCGCTGCGCAGTCGACCGACTCGATGTCGGCAGCTTCGCTCCCCAACGGCTGAGCGCGGTCTCACCGGCACACCGGCGCTGCAACTCTCACCACAGAACGAAGGCTGCGGGCCAGTGAAAGGCTCGCTGCAGCACGTCGCATGCGACGACCGCGGCGTACAGACTGAACAGGCTCCCCGCGTCCAGGAATGACTTCCAGAACACATCCACATTGACGGCGGCACGCGGCGTCGTATCCGATCGCCAGTGGCGCGGCAGGAAGCGCGGCACCCGTTCGCAGTAGCGCTGGAAAGCCGCACGGTGTCGCGCGAGCAAGGCGCGCTCCTCGTCGCGTGCGGCACGGAAGTGCAGCAGCGCCAACACGGCAATCGTGGCGATGAGGAGTATCACGCTGCGTGACGCGAGGCCAATGCCGAGTCCTGCCAGCATCGAGAGCCCATACAGGGGATTGCGGCACAGCGAGTAGGGGCCGACTGTTACCAGTTCCTCGTCTTTGTATCCGGCGATGAAGACGGAGCACCAGATGCGCCCGAGGGCTGCGGCCGCAATGAGCAACAGGCCCAGCATAGCCGCCAGCTCCCCGCTCCAGTGACGGCCCCACGGCCGCTCGCTGACGGCCACCAGCACCATGACCAGCAGGTACCAGAGCAGGATGAGTCGCAGGCGCGGTGTACTGGCTGAGCGCGTCATGTTCGAGTTCGTTCTCACGCCAATCCTAGCTGCCCTGGCGCCTGCTTGAAATGAGGCGCTCGCGTCCTCCTCCGCAAGCTAGTCAGGCGGTCGGCTTCACGTTGGCATTCAGCCGGAACAGGTTGGTCGGGTCGTACTGGTTCTTGAGCCGCACCAGCTTGTCGTAGTTCGCACCGTAGTTCTGGCGTACGCGCCGTTCGGGGTCGTCGTTAGCGAGCTCGTTCACATAGAACCCATCGGTCATAGGCTCGACCGCGGTCCAGACGCTGCGCGCCCATTGCATCTTCTGCTCTGCCTCAGCGCGCTCCTGCCAGGTCGCGATGATGATGACGCTGTGCTGCGCATCGCGATGCAGGAAAGCTGTCGCTTCGGGCTTCACGCGCGAGATGGCACCGCCGTGCTGCGCGAAGGCGATGACCCCGCCTTGCGGAGCGGTCGCGTAGCGGCCGACGACTTCCTCGACCATCGCCGGCTCGACGCGACGGATGAAGCCTGACTTCAGGTAGTAGCTGCGGCCGATAGCGAAGCTTTCGTCCCCCGACTTTTGCAGCGCCACGTACGGTGTGGGTCGCAGCCCGTCCTGGATGGGCTTGCGAATCTCGCGCAGGGGCTTGAGCACGCGTTCCGCGTCTTTCAGCGGCCCGCTGTAACAGATGTCGAAAACCAATGCCTTGCGGCCATCAGGTGTCCCCACTAGAAACGCGTCCGCGTACAGCTCATCCGGCGCGTCGGCGGAATACCCCGAGAAGAAGGTGAGGACATCGCGCGCCACGTCGAAAGGAAATACGAGGGAGCCGCCGTACATCATGGAATCGACCGGATGCAGCTGGTACTCGAACGAGGTGACGACGCCGAAATTGCCGCCGCCACCGCGCAGTCCCCAAAGCAGGTCGGGATTCTCCCTGACGTCGGTGCGCAGCAGTTTGCCGCCGGCGGTCACGATCTCGGCAGCGACGACGTTGTCGCACGCGAGGCCGTAGCGCCGCGCGATGCGCCCGAATCCACCTCCCAGGGTGAGACCCGCGGCGCCGGTGTGCGACACGGTGCCTGCGGGTGTCGCGAGGCCGAAGGCCTGCGTTTCATGGTCGAGCTTGCCGAGGAGCACGCCGGGCTCCACGCGCGCGATCTTCCCGACTGGATCGACATGTACGCTTTGCATCGGTGCCAGGTCGATCATCATTCCGCCGTCACAGACCGACTGGCCGGACAAACTATGACCACCGCCGCGCACCGCGGTGAGCAGATCGTGCGCGCGGGCAAAATTGACTGCCAGGATCACATCCGCGGCTCCGGTGCAGCGCGCGATCACCGCCGGCTTGCGGTCGAAAGCACCATTCCACACCCGGCGCGCACTGTCGTAGCCGTCCTGCCCTGCAGTCAGCACTTCTCCGCGCATGGCGGCGCGCAGATCGTCTATATCCGATGCCTGCAGGATGACCTGCTTGCGGTCGGGACCGAGAGCCGGAACAGCAGCCCCCGTCGATTCTGCTGCCGCGAGCAGGCGCTGCAGTGGGATCGATGTGGCCGCGATCGCACCAACCGCCGACACGCAGAATGCTCTTCTTCTCATGGTCCTGCTCTCCCCTGATTGTTTGCCGGCACGGGTGCCGGAAGTTCGATTGTCTAGTGACGGTCGCCCGGTAGGTCGAAAACGATCACTTCCGCGTCGCGCCCCGCTTGCAGTGTCAGAAGCTCGACATCGGTCGCCTTCAAGGCATCACCGGCCTGCAGTGGAGCGTCATTGACGTTGATCGATCCGCGCGCGACATGCACGTACGCGCGCCGGCCTGCGGCGATCGGCAGGGCGGCGCTCTCGGTGCCGTCAAACAGACCGGCGTAGACGCGCGCGTCCTGGTGAATCAACACCGAACCCTGGCCACGATCCGGCGAGGCAATGAGACGCAGGCGGCCGCGTTTTTCATCCGCCGCGAAATTCTTTTCCTCATAGCCGGGCGCAATTCCACGCTGGTCAGGCTGGATCCAGATCTGCAGAAAGTGCACGCCGGCGTCGCGCGAAGGATTGAATTCGCTGTGCGTCACGCCGCTCCCCGCAGTCATGCGCTGTACATCTCCCGGGCGGATGACCGAGCCATTGCCCATCGAGTCCTGGTGCGCGAGCTCGCCTTCCAGCACGTAGCTGATGATCTCCATGTCGCGATGGGCATGGGTGCCGAAGCCGGCGCCCGGCACTACGCGGTCCTCGTTGAGGACGCGCAGGGGTCCAAATTCGACGTGCCTGGGATCGAAGTACTCCGCGAACGAAAAGCTGTGATAGGACTTGAGCCAGCCGTGATCGGCAAAGCCGCGCTCGTCGCTGCGTCGAATCTCGATCATGGGCAACTCACCGCGTTAAGCTTCCTTAATGATCATGCGGCCATTGTGCTCGCTGCTAAATTGCACCGCTCCCTCGGCAGCCGGAGAACAATCATGCAACGCCCTCTGAGGATCTCTCTGGTTCTGGCGATTGTACTGGCCAGCGGCTGTGGCGGGGACGCGAAACCGCCGACGAGCGCGTCGAATTCTTCATCAGCCGCCGCCGCGGTGCAGTCCAGCATGCCGGACGCGCACTCTGCCATGTCGCGCCTGCCGATGTCGCTGAGTGATTGGGCGCGCGGCGCGACGCTGTTCGATGGCCTGGGCACGTTTCACCGCAAGATCACCACGAACTCGCCGCAGGCGCA
>DASQOO010000065.1:0-8272 GCA_035644435.1 Steroidobacteraceae bacterium
GTCGGCCCGCCGGCCGTGCCATCAAGACGATCGAAGCCGACATCTGTGTGCTGGGCGCCGGCATTTCCGGTGTCTCGGCGGCCCTGGAAGCGGCGAAGCTCGGTCGCAAAGTCGTGCTGGTGGATGGGGCACCCTCGCTCGGCGGCCAGGCGATTGGTTCGATCATCGGCACGCTGATCGGTCTCTACACACACGGGCCGAACCCCTGTCAGATCACGCATGGCATCGCGGACGATCTGATTCGCGACCTCACTGCCGAGGGCTCGCTCCTGCGGCACCATCATTCGACGGTTGTGTTCCAGTACGACGAAGTGCGGCTCGCCCGCTGGATGGAGAGCCGGATTGAAGCCGCTGGGGTCCATGCGATCGTAGGCGCGGTACTCACCGACGTCGCATTCAGCAACCGGCGTGTGCAGCACATCGACTTCGCCACGCGCTTCGGGCCCGTGCGCGTGAAGGCTAACGGCTACGTCGATTCTTCCGGCGATGCGAGCCTGAGCTACGAAGCGGGACTGGAGGTCCGCGAACCCGAAGCGCCCGTGTTCGGGACGCTCAACTTTCTGATCGAGGGCTACGACCTCGACGCAGTCACCACGCTCGACATGAAAGAGGTGCACGCCCGACTCGTTGCCAAAGGGAAGGAATACGGCCTGGTGCGCCACGACGGCTGGCTGATGCACTTTCCCGGCAAGAATTTCATGCTGGCCAATATCAGCCACATCGAAACGCCGCTCGATCCGCTGCGCACCGCCGACATGGTTTTCGACGGCCGCCGACAGGCCGATAACATCCTCCGTTTCCTGAAGGCGGAGTTTCCGAAGATCTTCGCGAACGCGCGCGTGCGCGTGTACGGCAATCCCGGGCTGCGACAGACCCGCTGGATCGTGAGTCGTCGTCAGCTCACGCTGGATGACATACGCAACGCCGAGCGTCCCCCCGATGCCGCCGCCCGCTGCGCATGGTGGGTCGAGTTGCACGACACCAAAGAGCTCGTGCATTGGGAGCGCTTCAAGGACAACCACGTGTACTACATCCCGCTGGGATGCATGGTGCCGAAGGACGCTGACAACATAGTTGCGTCGGGACGCTGCGTGGATGCGGACTCGCATGCGCTGTCGGCGATTCGCGTGATGGGTCCCTGCATTGCGATGGGCGCCGCAGCTGCGCACAGCCTCGACCTCGCGGGGACGGGATCGGTACACGAAATCGACCTCAAGGGATTTCAGCAGCGGCTCGCGGACAACCTCGAGCGGACCGACTAGACGTCAGTGGCAGATGACCCTGCCATCCGGTCCGGGCAACGCACTGGTCAGGCTACTCGGCGGCCTTCAATGCCTGGTCGATGAGAAAGAGGTCCGTAAGCAGGGCGCGCAGGTGCACCGAGGCGTTGAGATTGTCGATGAGAAGAGAGCTGATCGCAGACCGATCCAGTACCAGTGCGATCGCTGCGCTGGCGACGCGTGCGTCGTGGCCGACTGCTTCGAGGAACGCGGCGCTCTCTTTGGCTCGGCCAGCGAAGGTCCTCGTGACTTCTTCACCCAGCCCATCGAGCGCAGACTGCATCTGCGACAACATGCGGCGCACCTCCGAACCGGAGTCATCCCGCCGGCCCTGCGCGGCGTACGCCAGCAGGTATTCGTACCCGGCTTCGATCCACTCGATGCGTTGTGACAGTCCCGGCCCGCTCATTGGCGCGGCGCCGGCCAGCGCTCGGGATCATGTCGCGCCGCTGCGTCGCCGCGAGTCACCCAGCCCCTCCACATCGCGCGCAGGTACATGCGGTTCTCCGGGATCAGCGCAAAGTAGATGTGCACGATGACGAGCGTCAGTGCGAGCAGCGCTGCGAGGCCATGCAGGACGTAGATGAATCCCCACGTGTCGGACCTGAACACATAGGGATCGCGCTTCCAGAACGGCGTATCGATCTTCAGCAGCATCAGGACGCCCGTCGCCGCGACTCCGATCAGCGCTGCCGTCATCGCTTCGTGCATCAGCTTCTGCGCCAGGCTGTACTTGCCGGCGCGCAGCGGCCGCTTCAGATCGCGCAGACCGATCCATATGTGGCGCATGCGCTGCCAGAAAGCAGCGCGCACGATGTGGAACAGCACGAGAAGCACGACCAGGACGCCGCTGATCCAGTGAATCGTGACCCAGGGAAACTTG
This sequence comes from Steroidobacteraceae bacterium, assembly GCA_035644435.1. Taxonomy (GTDB): domain Bacteria; phylum Pseudomonadota; class Gammaproteobacteria; order Steroidobacterales; family Steroidobacteraceae; genus DATBVX01. The sequence goes on from DASQOO010000065.1 coordinate 2,164, forward strand.
ATCCCGATCACCGGCAGGAACCCCGTGAACAGTAGCGCCAGGACCGCGAGACCATTCAGCCAGTGGAACCAGCGATCCGCGGCAGCATGACGTTCGATGCGCTCGCCCGCGCCAGGTCCGGCGTCCACCGGCGTGGGCTGCTTGCGACCGGTCAGCAGGTAAAGTCCGTGACCGACGATGACTGCGACACCGATCCCGGCCGCCAGCGGCAGCAGATCCCAGGAAACGCCCTCGAGGACCCGCTGACCCCAGACATCGGTGCTGACGCGAACCAGATGCATGGCTCAAGCGTCCCGGATCGCGCGGCGCACCAGATTTTCCATCAGCGGGATCTTGAAGTGATTGAAGTTGAGCGGCGTCGCGCCCTGCACCGCCGTCTTCCCTGCGAGCGTTGCCGTGTCCGCGTTCTGCGGGCTTCCCGTGACCGCGTCCTCGACCGCCTTGAGCCGGCGCGGCACGCATTCCACGGCGCCAACGGCCAGGCGGATCCTTTTGATCACCCCACCATCGACGCTCATCGCGGCGGCGACACTGACCAGCGCGAAATCCCACGTGTTGCGGTCCGTTACCTTCTCGAAATAGAACTTCGCTCCGGCCCAGTCCTTCGGCAGGCGGATGGCGGTGAGGATCTCGCCCTTCTTCAGGACGGTCATATGAGTGATGTCGGTCGCCGGACCGATGAAGAATTCTTCGGCGGGGATCACCCGTTCACCAGCGGCCGAATGAACCACGATGCGCGCATCGAGCGCCACGGCCGCGGTGCCCGTGTCGGAAGGTGATACGGCTACGCAGCGGCTCGCGCCGTACAGGCAGTGTTCCCGATTCTGACCCTGCGGCGTATCTGCGAAACAGGAATTGCCGCCCGCGCGATAACAGTTCACGCCCGAGCGGTAGTACCAGCAACGTGCATCCTGGCAGAGATTCCCGCCGATCGTGCCGGCATTGCGGATCTGCGGACTCGCCACGTGACTCGCTGCGCTCGCGAGCAGGGAGTACTTCTCCTTGACCAGCGCACTGTCCGCGATCTCGGTGAGCGTCGTCAGCGCGCCGATCTCGAGACCTTCAGGTGTTTCACGAATACCCTTGAGGCTCGCGATTCCGCCGATGTCGATCACCGCTCCCGGGCGCTTGGCGCGATCCTTGAACCAGTCGAGGCTGTCGTAGCCGCCGGCGAGGAGCCAGCCCTTGTCGTCGAGCTCCTTCGCGAGGTTCAGGGCGTTCTCGAGCGTGTCGGGTTGGTACAGCTCGAACTGCGGCATCATGTCGCGCAACATTCGGCTTTCTCCTAAAAGGTATTTACCTGCAGCGGCTTGTGCGACTGTGGGCGCCCAGCCGTGAAGTTGACGATCATATCGGGCGACACCGGCGTGCGGTTGAACACGTGGCCGCCAAGCGCATCGGAAATCGCGCACAACAAGGCGGCCGCGGCGCTGCCGACCGGTGGCTCGCCGACACCTTTCGTGCCCAGCGGACTGGTCGGATCTGGCTTGTCGACGGCATCGGTGTGCATCTCGAGGGGCACATCGAGATACGTCGCCGGCTTCGCCTGGTGCAACCCGACGGTCGCCGGCAGGCCGTTCTGTGGGTCGTACACCATGTGCTCGAGGCACGCCATTCCAAAGCCCTGCACCGAGCCGCCCTTGAGTTGTGTGGCCAGTCCCTGGGGATGAATGACGGTTCCGCAGTCGCCGACACTGAGGAATTCGAGAATCCGGTGCTGTCCCGTCTCGAGGTCGAGCTCGATATGAATGAATGCCGCAATGAACGCCGCTGGCTGGCCGTTCACGGGTAACTTGTCCTTCGCAACGCCGATGAGGCCGGTACCCGAAAGCGCGGTGACCGAGGCCTTCGTGAGCGGGTTGATATCTTCCGGCATCTCCTTGCCGCTGAACTTGCCTCCGAGGTCGATGGCGCGCTGCGCGGCGGCCCCGTACGTCAGGCTCTTGGACGGGCTTGCCTTGGCAAAGACCTTGGTACCGTCGATGTCGTAGTCCTCGGGTTTGCCGCCGAGATCCTTGGCGGCGATCTCCTTGAGCTTCGCGACCGCATCCACAGCCGCTACGTAGTTGGTCCGACTCATCGTGTACGAGGTATTGCTGCCGAACTGCCCAAGGTTCCACGGCAGGTGTTTGCGGCTGTCGCCCCTTTGTACGATGCAGTTGTCCCAATCGCACTTCAGCACCTCCGCGGCGATCCGCGCCGTCGAAGAGTGCGAGAACGTGCCGAGGTTGCCGACGCCGTTGTGGATGTGGAGCTTGCCGTCCGGGGTGATGCGCACCAGGCCGTCAAAACCGAAAAACCCCGCCGGGTGATACGCCTGCGCGACGGCGACTCCAGTTACCTTCGAGCCGTTGCGCTTGCCGCTCAGCTGCTTCTTTTCGTCCCACTTGAAGCGCGCCGCGCCCTTGGCCAGTGCGTCCTTCAGATAGCAGCTCGACACCGTCTGCTGCCTGCCGCCGAATTTCGAGCCCCCCTGCGGGTTGTTGAGGAGACGTATCTGCAGCCGATCGACGCCCAGCTCGCGAGCTGCGCGATCGATGAGAGGCTCGACCGCGCACATGATCTGGTTGTAGCCGGGGCCGCGCTGTGCCGTTCGTGTCGGCGTGTTTCCGTAGACCGGTACGCCGCGCCAGCGCATTGCCAGTGGCTGGTACACGAGTGAGACGGCATCGCCCGCATTGCGGTAGTCCCAGAAACCGGTGTTCGGTCCGCCTTCCTGCACCACGTAGAGATCCGCGGCGAGCAGCCGGCCGTCGGCGCGAAAGCCGAGACGGATGCGGCCCTGAAAGCCGCTGCGCCCCGAGCCGACAAAGTATTCTTCCGCACGACTGATGCGCATCATCACGGGCTTGCCGATCTTCTTCGACATGAGCGCCGGGATCGCCATCACCGGATACGCGTTGCCCTTCGAGCCGAAGCCGCCACCGCAATACTCCGCGATCAGCACGACCTCATCGGGCTTGATGCCGATGTACTGCGCGAGCGTGGGAATGATGAAGGTGTGGCTCTGGGACGAGCCGTGCACGAAGCATTTGCCGTTCTGCCAGTACGCGAGGCACGAACGTGGCTCCATGCTGTGGTGGGAAATGCTGGCGGTGACGAAACTTTCGTCGTAAACCAGCTTGGCCTTCGCAAAGCCATCCTCCACCTCCCCGTACGACCATTCTTCGACAGCTTTGCCCAGCGGCAGCTGGCCTTCATTGGCCTTGGCGAAATCCGCTGCCGTCCATTTGAAGGTTTGCACCGCAGTTGCGGGAATCGGCGGCGGGAACACCATCCCGACGTTGCCATCCGAACGCGCATTCGGGCCGCCCGGGAACAAGCTCTGCAGCGGATCGACCGTGAAGGGCAGCGGCTCGAGATCGACTTTGATCTTCTCGATCGCGTCCTGGGCCGTCGTTTCGTCGACGGCGGCGACCGCGACGATCGGCTCACCGATATAACGCGGCTCCTTGGCGAGGATCGGCGGAAACGGATCGGGTTGTGGCGTGACATCGTCCGGCGTTAGGACGCCGAACACGCCTTCCATCTTGAGCGCCTCGGACGCGTCGATGCTGCGCACGCGCGCATGCGGCATCGGGCTCAGGAGCAGCCGGCAGAACACCATGCCATCCGCGCGAAAGTCCTCCGAGTACTTCGCCTGGCCAGTGACCTTGGCGACCACATCGTGCGGAGTGAAATCCTTGCCGACGAGCTTGTAGGCCATGTCAGCCTCCCGCCGCACGCATGACTGCGTTCAGATAGTTGTCGTAGGCACCGCAGCGGCAGAGATTTCCGGACATCGCCATGCGGGCTTCCTCGCGCGAGGGTTTCGGATTGTGTTTCAGCAACGCGACCGCCGACATGACCTGGCCCGGCGTGCAGAAGCCGCACTGCGGACCCAGCTCATCCACGAACGCCTGTTGCACCGGATGCAGTTCGCCGTTGGGGCCGGCGAGCCCTTCGATCGTCACGATCTTGCGGTTGCGCACGCTGTGGGTGAGTGTCGAACAGGAATAGTGCGTGACATCGTCGAGCGTCACGGTGCAGGCACCACATTCGGCGCGATCGCAGCCGAGCTTCGTTCCCGTGAGCCCCAGCTTGTAGCGCAACGTCATCGCCAGGGTTTCCTGCGGCAGCACATCGACACGCCGCACCTCGCCGTTGACGTTGAGTGAGATCAGCCGCTCGATTCCGCCGGCGAGCGATGCCTTGCGACTGCAGCCGCTCAGGCCGCCATACACATACGCGGCCGCCGAGGCAACCGCGCCAGTCGCGATCACACGCTTGATGAACTCCCGGCGCGTGTAACGGGAAGCCGCGTCCTGGGCCGCCGAATCGCCATCCGTGGTCAGGAGTGATGAGGAATCAGCCATCGCAGCCACTCCTTATAAGTGGTTCTTCAGTCGCGGATAGACCCGGCGGGCATTGCCTTCGAATACCTTGCGCCGGCTGGCTTCGTTCAACTGTAGCGCATCGATGTAGCGCTTGGTGTCGTCGTAGTAGTTCCCGGTCTGAGGATCGATGCCCCGGACGGCACCGACCATCTCGGAACCGAACAGGATGTTCTCGAGGGGCACGACCTTGAACAGCAGCTCGATGCCCGGCAGGTGGTAGACGCAGGTGTCGAAAAATACATTGTTGAGGAGCAGTTCGTTCAACGGCGGCCGCTTCAAGTCCTGCGCCAGTCCCCGATATCGGCCCCAGTGATACGGCACAGCACCGCCGCCGTGCGGAATGACGAAACGCAGCGTCGGGAAGTCCTTGAACAGGTCCGCGGTCAGGAACTGCATGAAGGCGGTCGTGTCGGCATTGATGTAGTGCGCACCGGTCGCGTGGAAATTCGCGTTGCACGAGGAACTGACGTGCACCATCGCGGGCACATCGAGCTCGACCATTTTCTCGTACAGCGGATACCAGTGCCGATCGGTCAACGGCGGTGACGTCCAGTGCCCACCCGAGGGGTCGGGATTGAGATTGCAGCCGATGAATCCGAGTTCGAGGACACACCTTTCAAGCTCCGCTGCACTGTTCGCGGGCGGCACCCCGGGCGATTGCGGCAACTGACACACGCCGACGAAGTTTGATGGATAGAGCGCGCACACCCGATGGATCAGGTCATTGCAGGCGCGCGACCAGTTGAGGCTCGTGATCTCGTTGCCGATGTGGTGCGCCATCGCAGAGGCGCGCGGCGAGAAGATCGTGACATCCGTGCCACGCTCGCGTTGGAACTTGAGCTGCGCGCCCTCCAGACTCTCGCGGATCTGATCGTCACTGATGCGCAGGTTCGCCGCCTCGGGACGCTGCGCCGGATCCTTGAGCCCGGCGATCTGAGCGTCGCGGTACTTCTGCAACTCCCCGGGAGCCGTCGTGTAGTGACCGTGACAGTCGATGATCATGTATTTTTTACTTTGTCAGCCGCCGCCTGGTCCCCGGGCTCGGTGCATTATCCATGCTGCCACTCGCGGGTCGATACGTCAGCTCTTTTTAAGAGACTGCTCCAGGCGATCGAGCGTCTGCATGGCAGGGAGCACCTGCCGGACACTGGCATTGGGCTCACGCTTCTCGCGGATCGCGGCAAAGAATTCGCGGTCCTGCAATTCGATGCCATTCATGGACACGTCGACCTTGGACACGTCGATCGGGTTGTTCTTGCCATCCAGCAGCTCGTCGTAGCGCGCGATGTAAGTGCCGTTGTCGCAGATGTAACGGAAGAACGTGCCGAGCGGTCCGTCGTTGTTGAACGAGAGTGACAGCGTGCAGATCGCGCCGGACGGCACCTTCATGCCGATGCTCATGTCCATCGCGATGCCGAGGGTCGGATGCTTCGGGCCTTCGAGCGCAAAGGCCTGCGACGCTGTCTCGCCCGTCTGGTACTGAAACAGGTCGACCGTGTGGCAGGCGTGGTGCCACAGCAGGTGATCGGTCCAGCTGCGCGGCTTGCCGAGCGCATTCATGTTGGTGCGCCGGAAGAAATACGTCTGCACGTCCATCTGCAGGACCTTGAGCTCGCCCGCCTTGATGCGCTTGTGGATCCACTGGTGGCTGGGATTGAAACGGCGCGTGTGACCCGCCATCGCGACGAGTCCCGTCTCCTTCTGCACGCGCACGACACGCTCTGCATCCGCGA
>DASQOO010000066.1:0-17762 GCA_035644435.1 Steroidobacteraceae bacterium
CACCGCGGAAGCGTGAAAAAGGGCCCCATGATGCTTGCGGCAGTCGAGACAGTGACAAAGGCCGACCCGGTATGGGAGTCCCGACGCCACAATTCGGACGTTGCCGCAAAGGCAACCGCCCGTGAATCGGTCCCGTTGTGTGATGGATGGTGGCACTTTATCCCCTCCGCGTTTGCTCCAGCGCGTTGTCAGATGGCGCGTCACTGCACCGTCCACCGTTGAGCGTAACCACGTTCGGCGATTGAAGAGTCAGCACGGTCCCACTCGTCATCGTTACGCCTCCACGTACCTCGATCAAGACCGGCGTCTTGCCATAGTACGAGAGCCGCCAATATCGCTGCACCAGGCGAAGGTATGAATTGGACTCCATCGTTCCCAAAGTAAAGATGCGTCCACTCTTGCATTCCAAGACCTTCCCAATCCCCTTGGAACTGAACGAGAGCTCTCCTTTCACAGTATCCGCATCGGCCATTGCTACCACCGCAAGCATCCCGACCATGGCTCCAATGTGGCGCATGCGCCGTCTAAAACTAATAATTATGGGATACATCGGTGTTCCTATTTTGCCCTTGTTGTGTCCAATAATCTGCTGATCGGTTGTCGAAGCTCCTGATCACCCTGATGTAGACGTCGTTGCTGTTCCAGTAAGTGCCCTGGGGAGTTCTGCGACAAGGATTAGGGTAGAGTTTTGACCATGACGACTCAGATTCACGCCGATCGCAGCCAGCGGGCACTGGTGCACGGGGCGCGGTTGCCCTGGGTGGCCTCGCCCGAGCCTGGTGTCGAGCGCCGCATGCTCGAGCGCTTGGGTGGTGAAGTGGCGGTGGCCTCGACGATCGTGCGTTACGCGCAGGGGAGTTTCTTCACTCCGCATAGCCACGCGCTGGGGGAGGAGTTCATCGTATTGGACGGCACGTTTTCCGATGAGAGTGGCGACTACCCGCCCGGGACCTACGTGCGCAATCCACCCGGTTCGATGCACGCGCCGTTCAGCCGCGAGGGCTGCATCATCTTCGTGAAGCTCCGACAGATGCAGACGGATGAAGGCGAGCGCGTCAGGCTCTTTACCAACGATCGCAAGTGGGCGGAGGCGGCAGGCGGGTATGAGCGGGCGTCGCTTTATTCAAATGAGCGCATCAGCGTGGGGCTCGAGCGTGCGAAACCGGGCGCGCGAGTCCCGCCGCGCTCGGGGCCGGGAGGGGAAGAGGTATTTGTGCTGACCGGCACGTTGCAATTGCTCGAGCCCGATCGGCCGGTGCTAGATGCCTGGAGCTGGCTGCGGCAGCCCGGCGATCAGCATCCCGAATTCTTCAGCGACACAGGAGCGTTGTGGTGGGTGAAGCGGGGACACCTGCCGTAGCGATACGAGGATAGACCGATGCACAAGAGCAAACTGGCGGGCTTCATCATCGACTGCAAGACGGACGATCTCGAGACGGCGGCGGCGTTCTGGGGTGCGGCGCTCGGAATGAAGGTCGGTCGTACCGATGATCCCGATGATGAGGGCTACAGGCGCCTGCACGACCAACAGAACGAGCTGCACATCGAGGTGCAGAAGGTCTCGCACACAAGCCGCGTGCACATCGACATCGAGACGGATGACATCGAAGCTGAAGTCGCGCGCCTCGAGAAGCTGGGTGCGCGGCGCGTCGAGCGGATCAAGCGCTGGTGGGTGATGGAAGCGCCGACCGGCCAGCGCTTCTGTGTGGTCAGGAAGTCATCGCCGCACTTCGATGCGAAAGCGACGAGCTGGAAGTAACGCCGCTTCAGAGAATGTAGCGGCTGAGGTCCTCGTCCTTCGCGAGCTCGCCCAGGTGCTGATCGACGTACTTGCCGTCGACTAGAAGGCTCTCGCCCTTGCGCTCGGCGGCGTCGAAGGAGACCACCTCGAGCAGCCGCTCCATCATCGTGTGCAGGCGGCGCGCGCCGATGTTCTCCGTGCGCTCGTTCACTTGGTGGGCAATCTCCGCGATCCGGCGCACTCCGCTCGGATCGAAGCGAACCGTAAACCCTTCCGTCGCCAACAGCGCCGAGTACTGCGTGCAGAGCGACGCGTCGGGCTCGGTGAGGATGCGCACGAAATCCTCGACCCTGAGCGCGAGCAGTTCGACGCGAATCGGCAAGCGGCCCTGCAGTTCCGGAATCAGGTCGGACGGCTTCGACATGTGAAATGCGCCCGACGCAATGAAGAGGATGTGATCGGTCTTCACCATGCCGTACTTGGTGGTGACCGTGCTGCCCTCGATGAGGGGCAGCAGATCGCGCTGCACGCCTTCGCGTGACACATCGGCGCCGACGCTTTCCTGCCGGCGGGCGAGCTTGTCGATTTCATCGATGAACACGATGCCGTTCTGCTCCGCCGCGCTCACGGCCTGAGACTTGAGCTCCTCTTCGTTGACCATCTTCGCCGCTTCCTCGTCGGTGAGAAGCTTCAAGGCTTCCTGCACCTTGACCTTGCGGGTGCGCGTGCGTCCGCCGCCCATGTTCTGGAACATCGACTGGAGTTGCTGCGTCATCTCCTCCATGCCGGGCGGCGCCATGATTTCGACGCCGATCGGCATCGAGCGCAGCTCGATCTCGATCTCGCGCTCATCGAGCGCGCCCTCACGCATCATCTTGCGGAATTTCTGCCGCGTCTCCGCATCGCGCGGTGCGGCGGGCTCATCGGTCGAGAACCCCATCTGGCGCGGGCGAGGCAACAGGATATCGAGCACACGCTCTTCAGCGGCATCCTGCGCGCGGTGCCGAACCTTGATCACTTCCTGCTCCCGGGTCATCTTGACCGAGATATCGACCAGGTCCTTCACGATCGAATCGACGTCGCGGCCGACGTAGCCGACCTCGGTGAACTTGGTCGCCTCGACTTTCACGAAGGGTGCGTTGGCGAGCTTGGCGAGGCGGCGGGCGATCTCGGTCTTGCCGACGCCGGTCGGACCGATCATCAGGATGTTCTTGGGCGTGATTTCCTGGCGCAGAGGTTCCGGCACCTGGAGCCGGCGCCAGCGGTTACGCAGTGCGATAGCGACCGCGCGCTTGGCGGCCTGTTGCCCGACGATGTGCTTGTCGAGCTCGAGAACGATCTCGGGCGGGGTCATGTTCGACATCAGTCGGCCTTCAATTCTTCGATGGTGAGATTACGGTTGGTATAGATGCAGACGTCCGCGGCGATGTTGAGCGCCTTCTCGACGATCTCGCGTGCGCTCAGGTTGCTGTCCTCGAGCAGCGCGCGGGCGGCGGACTGGGCGTAAGGTCCACCGGAGCCGATCGCCATCAGTTGCAACTCCGGCTCGATCACATCGCCGTTGCCGGAGATGATGAAGGAGCTTTGTGCGTCGGCGACGCACAGCAGCGCTTCGAGGCGTCGCAGGTAACGATCCGTGCGCCAATCCTTGGCGAGTTCGATCGCGGCGCGGGTGAGATTGCCGTACTTCTCGAGTTTGCCTTCGAACCGCTCGAACAGAGTAAAGGCATCCGCCGTTCCGCCCGCGAACCCCGCCAGCACCTTGTTCTGGTACAGGCGCCGCACCTTGCGAGCATTGCTCTTCATCACGGTCGCGCCGATCGTCACCTGCCCATCGCCGCCCATCGCGACGACGCCGTTGCGTCGCACGGAGAGAATAGTGGTCCCATGAAAGTTGGCGGTTTCGGTCATCGGTGAGGTCTCCTGGCCGCAGCGAGCGCTGCGCTCGACCGGCGTGTCAGCGGGAACGCTTGCGGCGCGCGCGCGGGTGCGAAGCGTCGTATATACGTGCCAGGTGCTGGAAATCAAGATGCGTATACACCTGCGTGGTACTGATATTGGCGTGCCCGAGAAGTTCCTGCACGCCGCGCAGGTTCCCGCTAGATTCGAGCAGGTGCGTCGCAAAGGAATGACGGAACAAGTGCGGATGGGTCTTGACGCCGAGCCCGGACTGGCGCGCCCAGTGATCGATCCGCAGCTGCACGGCGCGCGCCCCGATGCGGTGCCCGTTGCGGCCCACGAAGAGCGCCGCCTCGTCGATCGCGGCGATCGCAGCACGCTCTTTCAACCACGCCTTGGTCGCCTCCACGGCATAGCGGCCGATCGGAAGGATTCGCGTCTTGTTGCCCTTGCCCGTGACTCGCAAGGTGCGATCCGCAAGGTCGAGGTCCGTCAGGTCGAGCGAAATCAGCTCCTGTAAGCGCAGACCGGAAGAATAGAGGAGTTCCATCATCGCCTTGTCGCGGACGCCGAGCCCTTCGGCGGTGCGAAAGTCGAGGAGCTTCGACATCTGGTCCGCATCGAGCGTGTGCGGCAAGCGCTTCGCTCCCTTCGGCGCACGCACTTCCTGTGCTGGATTGCTGCTCAGCACCCCTTCGCGGATCAGGTAAGAGAGAAAGGTTCGGATGGCAGAAAGTTGCCGCTGGATGCTGCGCGGGGAGAGGCCGCGCGCGTGCTGTTTCGCCGCGAACACACGCACGTACTGGCTGTCGAGGGATTTCCAGTCGGGAAGTTTCTGCGCGTCGCAAAACGCCGTGAGTGCTGCGATGTCACGCGTGTAACTGCCCGCAGTCAGGCCGCTCAACCTGCGTTCGGTGCGCAGGTGCTTGATGAACCCCTTGGTCCATGCGAGCGCGCCAGCGTTCATCCGAACCGCGCCAGGGCCTCGCGAATGTGATCGCCGATGCGCCCGAGGAAGTCGGTGCTCATGGTCGGGTGGAAGCGATCCGAATCGCTGCTGCCGATGGCGAGGAATCCGAGCTCCGCATGCTGGCCGAGTGGCGCGAGTGCGACCGAGCCGATCTCGATGTTGCCGGCGCCGAAGAGGTAGTCGCGTTGCGCATCACGCACCTGCCCGCAACGCGGCTTGGCACTCGTCAGGAACGTGTCGAACATCTTGAGGTCCGCATGCTCGCGCGCAAGGACCCGCAGGAACGGACCCTCCAGTGCCATGAGGTCGGGCAACGGCGCTACAAACAGCACGAGGACGGCGTGCATCGCCTCGAAGTCCTCGCGCAACGAGGCTTCGACCGCACTGACTGTTTCCGCCATCGTGCGGGCGCGAATCAGCCGCCGGTCGAAGCGGTGGATCTTGTCGGTGAGCGCTTCGTTGGCGCGCGCGACGTCGATCAGCTCCTTGAGCTTGCGTTCCAGCCCGCGGTTGCGTTCGCGCAGCACGTCCAGCTGTCGCTCGACGAGCGAGATCGTCTGGCCGGACTCGCGTGCATGCGGCAGTCGCAGGCGTGCGAGCAGGGCGCTGTTACGTTCGAAGAAATCCGGGTAGGTCTGCAGGTACTGCGCCACCACGTCGTCGTTGATGGCTTCGCTCTTCACGCCCCGCGCCTGCTGTGTGCTCATCTTGGTGTCATCCCCTTAGCGTTTGATCAGACTTCAACGCGGCCCTCGTAGGCCGTTTCGGTTGGTCCCGTGAGCCAGATGTGCTCCTTGTCGCCGGCCCAGCTCACGATGAGCCGCCCGCCACGCACATCGACTTCGACTTCCTCCCCCAGTAAACCATGCCGCCGCCCGACGGCCACCGCGCCGCACGCGCCCGTTCCACAAGCGAGCGTCTCGCCCGTGCCGCGCTCGTGAACCCTGAGGCGCACCTGCTTCGGGCTCACTACTTCCATGAATGCCACGTTGGTGCGATTCGGGAAGCGCGGGTGATTCTCTACGGCAGGACCGAGCCTGTCCACGGGCGCGCTGTCGACCGAGGTGACGCGGATTACCGCGTGCGGATTGCCGATCGAGACCGCACCGATCTCGACCTCGCTGCCCGCAACCTGCAGCGGATAGATATAAGCCTCGCCGCTCGCTTCGAAGGGGAGCGACTTCGGATCGAAGTCAGGCACGCCCATGTCGACCGACACCAGGCCATCGTCGCGCACGCGCGCTCGCACCAGTCCTCCGGGACTATCCATCACGATTTCGCCCGGCCCGAGTTTCGAGCGGCGGGCGATGAGCGCGGCGATGCAACGCGCGCCGTTGCCGCACTGCTCGACCTCGACGCCGTCGGCATTGACGATGCGATAGAAGACGCGGGTGTCGGGACGGCGCGGCGGTTCCAGGATAAGTGCCTGGTCGAAACCGATGCCGGTGTGCCGGCGGGCCAGTTTGCGGAAGGTGCCGGCGTCGGGGATCTCCCCGCGCGGAGCATCGAAGATCATGAAGTCGTTGCCGAGTCCATGCATCTTCACGAAATCAATCTGCATGCGGCGAGGATACCTCAAGTGCCGCCCGCTCTCGATAGAGGCAGCGGTCCATCACCACGAACATTCCAGCGGCCCGCGCGCGTTCAGCTGCCGGCTCATTGATCACGCCGAGCTGCAGCCACAACACCTTCAGGCCGAGGCGGATGCAATCCTCGACGATCTCGGGCACGGCCTGTGGCTGACGGAACACATCGACGATGTCGATCGACTCACCAGGCTTGAGTGTGGCCTTGGCGGACGCGAGATCAGGCACCGCTTTCTCACCCAGCACCGTCTCGCACGTCGGATTCACCGGGATGACCCGGTACCCGTAGCCCTGCAGGTGGCGCGCGACGCCGAAGCTCGGGCGCGTGGGATTCGGGGAAAGCCCGACCATCGCGATGATGCGCGCCGCGCGCAGGAGTTTTTCGATCTCGGGCTGGGGCGGATTCTGAAACGCCATACAATGACTCCATGTACTCCGATCTACGCGACTTTCTGCACCAGCTCGAGGCGCGCGGCGAGCTCAAGCGCATCGCCGTTCCCGTCAGTCCGCGACTGGAGATGACCGAGATCTGCACCCGCACGCTCACGCGCGGCGGGCCGGCACTGCTGTTCGAGCGGCCGCAAGGATACGACGTTCCCGTGCTCGGGAACCTGTTCGGCACGGTCGGCCGCGTGGCGCTCGCGCTCGGACAGGAATCGGCGGCGGACTTGCGGGAAGTCGGAAAACTCCTCGCATACCTGAGGGAACCCGAGCCGCCCAAGGGACTGAAGGACGCCTGGGAGAAGCTCCCGGTGCTGCGGAAGGTCCTCGACATGGCGCCCAAGGAAGTGCGCAGCGGCGCCTGTCAGGAGGTGCAGCTCGGAGGCGATGCGGTGGACCTCAACCGCTGGCCGATTCAGACCTGCTGGCCGGAAGACGTGGCGCCTCTCATCACGTGGGGCCTGGTCGTGACCCGTGGACCGGAGAGGGACCGGCAGAATCTCGGCATCTATCGCCAGCAGGTGATCGGTCGTAATCGACTCATCATGCGCTGGCTCGCGCATCGCGGCGGTGCGCTGGATTTTCGCGACTGGCAGCGCGCCCATCCGGGCCAGCCGTTTCCGGTCGCTGTCGTGCTGGGCGCGGATCCCGCAACGACGCTTGCGGCGGTGACCCCGGTGCCCGATACGCTTTCCGAATATGCCTTCGCGGGACTGCTGCGCGGCAGTCGCACCGAGCTCGTGAAATGCCTGAGCCATGACCTGCAGGTGCCGGCGAATGCCGAAATCATCCTCGAAGGATTCATTCACCCGGGCGACACGGCGCCCGAGGGACCCTTCGGCGATCACACCGGCTACTACAACGAGGTCGAAGCGTTTCCCGTGTTCACCGTCACCCGGATCACTCATCGCGAGAAGCCGATCTATCACAGCACCTACACCGGCCGCCCGCCGGATGAGCCGTCGATCCTCGGCCTCGCGCTCAACGAGGTGTTCGTGCCGCTGTTGCAGAAGCAATTCCCCGAGGTGGCCGACTTCTACCTGCCTCCCGAAGGCTGCTCCTACCGCCTGGCGGTCGTCACGATCCGCAAGCAGTACGCGGGCCACGCGCGGCGCGTGATGATGGGCGTGTGGGGCTACCTCAAGCAGTTCATGTACACGAAGTTCGTGATCGTGACTGACGATGACATCGATGCGCGCAACTGGAAGGACGTGATCTGGGCCATGACCACCCGCATGGACCCGGCGCGCGACACCGTGATCATGGAACACACCCCCATCGACTACCTGGACTTCGCCTCGCCGGTCTCGGGCCTGGGTTCCAAGATCGGGTTCGATGCCACCAACAAGTGGCCGGGCGAGACCAACCGGACCTGGGGCCGGCCGATCACGATGTCGGGCGACGTTATGCAAAAGATGGATGCGCTCTGGGGCCAGCTGGGGATCGACGAGCCTTTGACATAGTGAAATCCATCCTCGACACCGCTTGACAGCACCAGTATTTTGCGCGCCGGGAGACCGTCCCATTTGGGGACCACGCCGAAGACCGCGGCCGGCGTGCACGCTCAGGTTCAACACGATCGGGGAGAAATCTCGTGACGCGACTATTGCTGTGCTGCCTGCTCAGCCTGATCACGCCAGCCTTTGCCCAGGAGCCGGACTCGGCTGCGCCTTCGGGCGACGCGCCGTCCGCACCCGCTGCCGAGGAACGGAAGTTCCAACCGCCCGAGCTCAAGTACCAGACGGGCGACATCGTCCTGCCCAACAAGGTGGCGACGCTGCACCTCGAGGAGAGCTATCGGTATCTCGATCCGAAGGAAACTGAGAAACTGCTGGTCGCCTGGGGCAACCCGCCGGATTCCGACACGCTGGGCGCCGTGGTGCCGGTGGGCGTTGACCCGTTCGGGGACAACGGCTGGGCGGTCATCGTCACGTACCTCGACGACGGTCACGTGGACGATGTCGATGCGAAAAAGATCGACTACGACGACTTGCTCAAGGACATGAAGGAAGGCACGCACGATGCCAACAAGGAACGTACCGACGCAGGCTACGCGCCGGTCGAGCTGCTGGGCTGGGCCGAACCGCCGCACTACGACGACCTGTCACGCAAGCTCTACTGGGCGCAAGAGTTGAAGTTCGGCACGGCCGATGTCCACACACTCAACTATGACGTCCGCGTGCTCGGTCGCGAGGGCGTGCTTTCAATGAACGCGGTCGCCGGCATGCCGCAGCTCGATGGCATCGAGCGCGACATGAAGGACCTGCTGCGCATTGCGAGCTTCAATGAAGGCTATCGTTACGAGGACTACAAGCACGGCACGGACCGTCTCGCGGCCTACGGGCTGGGCGCGCTCGTTGCCGGCGGCATCGCTGCGAAGGCTGGACTCTTTGCCAAGCTCGGGGTAATGCTGCTCGCGTTCAAGAAGTTCATCATCATGGGCGTGGTCGCGCTTGGCGCGCTCCTGCGCAAGCTGTTCGGTGGCGGCAAGGCTGCCGCAGGACCGGGTGGGTGACGCCGGTCCGACCCTGAAGCACTAAACTTCAGGTGTGAATCCAGCCGACGAACCACTGCACCACGTCACGCTGCTGCCCGAAGGACGCACCTTCAGCGTGCGTCCGGACGAGTCGATCCTCGATGCGGCGCTCAACCTCGGCATCAATCTTCCGCACAGCTGCAAGGGCGGCAGCTGTGCGTCCTGCCGCGCGCAGATCGTCACGGGCTCGATCCGCTATCCGTACGGGCAGCCGGCGGGCATCACCGCGGAAGAGGTCGAGCAAGGTTACGCGCTGCTCTGCGAGGCGCGCCCGACCAGCAACGTCAGCGTCAGCATCCGCGAGATCCGCCTCGCGGATGACATCCAGATCAAGGATCTCCCCTGTCGAATCGCGCGCAAGGAGCTGCTGGCGCCCGACGTGATGGCGCTCTTTCTGCAATTGCCGGCGGTCGAGACCTTTCACTACCTGCCCGGGCAGTACCTCGATGTCATGCTTCCCGGCGAGCGCCGGCGCAGTTTTTCGATCGCGAGCCCGCCGCACGACAGTCGGCCGCTCGAGCTGCACGTGCGACGTGCGCCGGGCGGCGAATTCACACAGCGGGTGTTCGCCGACCTCCAGGAGCGTTCGCTGCTGCGGATCGAGGGGCCGCTCGGCCAATTCTGTTACTCGCAAGACGCCGGTACACCGGCGTTGCTCGTCGGCGGCGGTACGGGCTTCGCGCCCTTGAAGGCGATCATCCGCCACGTGCTGGAGAAAGGCCTCGCGCGCGAATTGCATCTGTTCTGGGGCGTGCGCACGCGCGTCGATCTTTACGAACATGAACGCGTGCTGGAGTGGACTCGCGCGTACCCGAATCTGAAGTACACGCCGGTGCTCTCTGATGTCGAACCAGCCGATCCGTGGCCCGGTCGACGCGGGCTCGTGCACGAGAGTGTGTTCGACCAATATCGCGACCTGAGCAAGCATGACGTTTATGTGAGCGGGCCACCGGCGTTGGTGGAAGCGATCAAGAGCGGCGCGTTGCAACGCGGTCTGCCGCCGGATCGCTTGCATTTCGACTCGTTCGAATACGCGCCCGATGCGCTCGCAAAGATGCGCGAGCTCGAACGCAGATGAGACCGGCCGTAAGTGGTGCGAGTGGCCGCGCGCGGCTCGACGGGATCAGGTGTGCCAGCCGCCGCCGTCGGCACGAACCGGTGTGCGTCGCGGCTTGATCTTGGGCAGATTCGCCTTGCGTCCGATCGCCATCGCGAGCCCGTCGTGGAGCACGCGTGCCGCATGCTCCTTCTCGCCGAGCTGCTCGAGCATGCTGCCCAGGAGCTGGTAGGTCACCGGATCGCGCTTGATGGCGAGGCTGGTCTCGAGATAACTGCGTGCCTTGCCGTAGAGTTCCGCGCGCATGCTCAACCTGGCGCAACTCACGAGCAGCACCGGGTCTTCGCGGCGCGCGCGCAACCACTTCTCGGCCGTGGCCAGCGGTTCGAGCGCATCGGGCATCTCCACTTCGCCGTACGCGGCCGCGAGCGGATCGTTCCATTCATCGTCGAGGAAATCCCGCAGCACTTTTTCCGCCGCCTTGTGATTGCGGCACTTCATCGCACCACGCGCGTACGCGAGCACGATATCCGGCCGGCGCGTGGCAGGTTTCGAGGCGTGGTTCCACGCGCGTTCCAGTCGTTCGGCATCGCCGCTCTCGGCAGCGGTACGCAGCATTTCGAGATAAGCCTGGTCCATCAGCTCGTCGACCGCGGCGGCGCGAACGCCGCGCGCGCCGCGCAGCTTCGATTCGAGCCCGCGCAATTTCTCGAACTCGCCGGACTGCCGGTAGAGCCTCGCCAGCAACAACAGGCCGCGCGGATTCTGCTGCCCCGACGCATCGAGCTCCTGCAAGGTCGCTCGCGCCGCTTCGAACTGCCCGTTCTTGAGCTGCATCTCGGCCTGGGTCACGAGCACGGGCGCGACTTCATCGGGCGCGGCCTCGCGTGCCATGCGCAACCACCCGGCGCGTCGCTCGTGCGCGCCCTGCAGATCGGCCGCGCGGGCGGCGATCAGGTAGTTGATCGCGGGCTCGACGTTGTCACGGGCGCTGCGGGTCACGGTGATCTCCGCGGTCGGCCAGTTGCCTTCCGCCAGCTCGAGCACGCCGCGCGCGAGATCCGTGCGGGCGCGTTGGTCGCGGCGCGCGGCTTGCGCCTCGCGACGGAGCTTGCGCATGCGCACGGCCCGAACGACGAGCCAGATGAGCAGGAAGGCGGCGAGGATCAGCAGCGTCAGCGTGACGACCGACATTTCGACCAGCACCCCGAGGAAACTGATCGCGACATAGCCGGCATCGACGCGCAAGGCCGAAACGATCGCCGCCGCGGCGATCAGCATGCCGATGAGATAAGCGGTGCGCTTCACGTCCGCCCCCGTACGCGGGCGTCGTGCGCTTGCAGCTGCCGCAGCGACTGCGAAATGTCGGGAAGCGGTGGCGTGATCGGTGTCTTCTCGAGCACCGCGAGTTCCTGGCGCAGGCTCGCGACGCGGGCGTCCGTCGGATCGAACATCTTCTCGAGCCACAGGCGCGCCGCGTCCAGGTTGGTCTGGTAGCCGTTCTGATCGGCGCGCAGGGCCGCGAGCCGCGCCGCAAAGAGCAGGAGCTGCAGGTGCTCACGCCTGACGCTCTGCTGCTCGATGGAGACCAGCTCGACCGCGTCCTCGCCGATGCGGCGCACGCTGATCATGCCGACGAGTGAGGCACGGATAACCTGCCACGCGCGCGCCAGACCGGGTGGCGAACCTGCCACGGGCCGGTCGGGCGAATAGTTTTCCTGGATCGCCCCCAGGACCGGCAGGAACGCCGCGGTTTCCTCCGCGCTGGCGAGGCGCGACACAATGCCAGCGATGTCCGGCTGCGAAATGCTGCGCAAGTCCTGGATCTCGGCGGCCAGGGTGCGGCGGATCGGGTTGAGTGAAGGATCCTTGAGCGATTGCAGACGCTCGTCCGCCGCCTCGAGGGCCGCGAGCGCCGATACCCAGTCGCGCTCGAGGGTGAGGCGCCGGTTGGCGATGTCGAGCAGGTAGCGGGCCTCGGCGTTGGCCCAGGAACGTTCTGCGGACTCGGTGCGTTCGCGCAGCTGTTCGAGCGAATCAGCCAGCTCCGAAAGGCGCGGCGCGAGATTGCCGAGCTCCTCGAGGCGCGTCATGTTGGCATCGATCCGGCGTGACTGACTTTCCAGCTCGCTGCGCAGCCTGGCGTTGTCGGTTATGAGCTGCGCCTGCTGGTCGCGAATCTGGCCCAGGGCGCGGCCGCCACGCGCCGCCTGCCAGAGCGCCAGCCCCGCAATCGCGATCGCAAACGAGGCCAGCAAGACTGCCAGCAAGCCGCGCACCGAGACGCGTTCGAGCTTGCGGCGATCCTGGTGACGGCGCTCGCCGCCGCTATCCGCGGACGGCGCGGGCACGTCTGACGGTGAATCGGGTTGCTGATCCATGTGAAGAGGAAGGCGTGCGAAATGCGGCATTAGTATGCCGCCGCCTAGCGGGCATTGCATCTCGCCCGCAGTCGATGAATCGCGCGCGGCCTCAGCCGCGGAATCTGCGCAGCACTTCTGTCGCGAGACGCCGACTCACCGGAAGCTCGACGTCGAGCCCGCGCATCCGCACCGAGTACTGCCCCTCGCCGGAGCGTTCGATCGAGGCGATATGCCGCACGGCGACCAGGGTATTGCGGTGGATGCGCAGGAAGCCCGGCTCGAATTCCTCCTCGAGCGTCTTCAGCGATTCCTCGATGAGATCCTCGCCGCGAGCGTGGCGCACCGTTATGTACTTCTGGTCCGCGACGAAGAACAGCACCTCTTCGATCGGAATGAGGCGCAATTCGCCGCGGGCCCGTACCGAGAGATGAGTGCGGCGCTGCTTGGGTGCCGCGGCGCGAGCGATCGCCGCGAGTTGCGGCTTGGTGAGGCGCGAGGCTCGAGCCAGCGTATCGGCGAGCTTCTCGCGGCGTACCGGCTTGAGGAGGTAGCCGACGGCGTGCGTGTCGAAGGCCCGCAAGGCGTATTCGTCGTAGGCGGTGATGAAGATGATGGCTGGCGGCTCCTCGAGCTGGCCGAGATGTCGGGCGGCCTCGACACCGTCCATGCCGGGCATGCGGATGTCCATCAGCACCACATCGGGCGCGACGCGTCCCGCGAGGGCGATCGCATCGGTCCCGTTGGCCGCCTCGCCGGCCACCTCGCAGGAGTCGATTTCCTCGACCAGGCGCTTCAGGCGCTCGCGTGCCGGGGGCTCATCATCGACGATGAGGATCTTCATGCGGTGGCGACCGACTTCACCAGCGGGAAAGTGAGCTTGACGACGAATTCCGCGCCGCGATTCTCGACATCGAGACGCGCGCGACCCGGATAGGCCAGCTCGAGCCGTTCGCGGACGTTATCGAGGGCGATGCGGTTGCCGCTCCGCGGGCTGGCTCCGGGCGCGTCGTGCACCGGGTTCGAGATCGAGAGTTCAAGACTGTCGCCGTTGCGCGCGCCGCTGATGATGACTGTGCCGCCGTCGGGGAGCGGCTCGATGCCGTGATAGATCGCGTTCTCGAGCAGCGGCTGCACCAGGAGGCTCGGCACGAGCGTGTCCATCGGCAGTTCCTGCACGTTCCATTTCACCTTCAGGCGGGGCCCCAGGCGCAGTTCTTCAATGCGCTGGTAGAGGCGTGCCACTTCGAGCTCCTCCTTGAGAGGGATCTGGGTGCGGGTCTCGCGCAGGTTTGCCCTGAACAGGTCTGCCAGGTCCTCGACCGCTTCCTCAGCACGCGCCGGGTTGGAGCGTGTCAGCGAAGCGATGGTGTTCATGCTGTTGAAGAGAAAATGAGGCCGGATGCGGGCCTGTAGTGCGTCTATGCGCAGCCGCGCGCGGCTCTCCACCGTGTGCCGCCACTCGTGTGCGATGTAGAAGTACCGCAGCGCGAGCGCGCTCACGATGAAGCTGATGCAGAGATTGCGCAGCAGGAAGTTCACGTGGCCGGTCGGAAACAGGCTTCCGACCAGGCTTTGCAGATCACCAAACCAGAACTGGCCGAGCCAGAACGTCACTTCAGAAATAACGAGGGTCACTGCGATCAGCAGACCGAGGGAAACCGCCGAAGCGCGCTGCACGCTCATCCGGGCGAGCGCCGGCCGCGAGTAGCACAGCGCCGCCGCGCTGCTCAGGCCGATCCAGAGGAGGAACAGCGAGGTGCGCGCCAGGTCGATCCAGAATCCGTGGTGCAGCTCTTCGCGCGCGAGGGTGAGGACGATCGCTACCAGCTCCGAGATCAACACGACAGCGAGCACCGTTGGTGTCGCGCAGAAGTCCGGCAGATAAAAGGAGGGCGCCGGTGCCGAAGGGGAATCGGAAACCGAGCGGTTCATGCGTCAGCCGGCCGCCGAACGCCCCGCGGCCTTCGCTTCATCGAAGAGCGCGGCCTTGAGGCGATACAGACTCGAAATGTCCTCCTCGCCGAATCCCTGTTCGATGAGGCGCCGGTAGTGCAGCAGCGTCATCTCGATCACCGGCAATTGCACGCCGCGGGCGGCAGCCATTTCGCGGCAGATCTTGAGGTCCTTCTCGTGCAGGCGCACGCGAAAGCCAGCGGGAAAACTGCCCCGCACGACGTTGGGCGCCCGGTTGACGAAGTACCAGCTGGAACCCGCGCCCTTGCTCAGCGTGTCGATGAGCTTGTCGAGCGGCAGTCCTTCGGCGCGCGCGAAGGCCATCGCTTCTGCCACGGCCTGGATCACTCCGGCACACATGATCTGGTTGGTCGCCTTGGTCGCCTGGCCAGCGCCACTCGGTCCAAGGTGCGTCACCGTCTTGCCCAGCGCGTGCAGGATCGGCAGGGCGCGCTCGAATGCGGCGCCGTCGCCACCGACCATGATCGCCAACGTGGCGTCCCGAGCGCCCTCGACACCGCCGCTCACCGGGCAATCGAGGAAATCGATGCCTTTCGCCGCCAGCTGGCCGGCGACTTCGCGTGCGGTGCTGGCGCCGATCGTCGAGCAATCGATGACGAGCGTGCCGCGTGGCAGCGTCGGCGCCACGGCACTGATGACCTCGCGGACATCAGCGTCCGCCGAGACACACAGGACGAGCGCATCGCAGTGGCGCGCGAGCTCTGCGAGTGCCGGAACGGCGAGGCAGCCGCTCTCCTTAGCAAACGCCTGCGCCTTGTCGAAGCTGCGATTGAAGACGGCGGTGAGAAGGCCCGCCTTGTGAAGATTGGCGGCCATGTGTCGACCCATGGCGCCCAGCCCAATGAAGCCTACGCGCATGTGCGGCGCTCCAGACACGGGTAACGGTTGCTCAGCGCGTTGCAAGAGCCCGCGCCGCGCGGGCGCTCACTCTAGCAGGACCGCCGATGAAGGAAAGCTCGAGGGATCCTCAGCTGCCCTTCGCCGGGCCACAGACCGTGTCCATGTCCTTGCGCGACTTCAGACGGGCCTCGTCGATTTCCTGCGAAGTCAGGTATTCCCGCTCGCCGTCCTTGCCCACGCGGTACAGCTTTTGCGACTCGATCGCCACGCGATAGTGTTCCTTCGCTTCCTTGCACTGATCCTCGCGCGACTTGGCGACGTCTTTCTGCACCGAGTTGGCGGTGCTTTGCTGGGCTTGCTGCTGCGTTTGCTGCGCGGCGAGCTTGGCCTGCTGGTCGCTGTCGGCCTGAGTGCGTGCGGCGACCGCGTCGGGATTGCTAGCGTGGGAAACGATGCCGATCCGCACTGCGTTATCGGAATCCGGGCGGTCGCTGTAATGCACGCCACCCTTGGAATCGACCCAGCGAAACACATCGGCCGACGCTGCCATGGACAGGCAGGCCAGCATCAAACCCCAGGCAATTCGCTTGCACATTTTGTGATCCTCCAAGCCGCCCCGGGTTGCGGCGCCGCGCGCTAGAGCGCGTTCGCGTCCGTCTCCCCGGTGCGTATTCGCACCGCGTGCCCCAGGTCCGTCACGAAGATCTTGCCGTCGCCAATCTTCCCCGTGCGCGCGACAGTAGTGATGGACTCCAGCACCTGTTCGACCCGGTCATCCGGGACCGCGAGCTCGATTTTCACCTTGGGCAGGAAATCGACCACGTATTCGGCACCGCGGTAAAGCTCAGTGTGGCCTTTCTGCCGCCCAAAACCTTTGACCTCGGTCACAGTGATTCCCTGAATCCCAATCTCGGCAAGGCCTTGGCGCACATCGTCGAGCTTGAACGGTTTGATGATGGCTGTGACCAGCTTCATGTATTCACCTCGGTGAGCGGTGCGCTGCAGCGTAGTTCGGGCCGCGGCTGCCGCAGTTTAGCAGTGGCAGGGGACCATGCCGCCGGGTTGGGGCGACATGGTCCGTAAAGTCAATCAGGATCAATCGGTTAAGAGGTATAGGCGCGTTCGCCGTGGGAGGTGATGTCGAGCCCTTCGCGTTCGTCTTCCTCGCTGACGCGAAGGCCCATGACGAGCTTGACGATCCAGAAGGCCACAAAGGCGACGACGGCTGTCCAGACGATTACGACCCCGACGGCCTTGGCCTGGATCAGGAGCTGCGCCCCGATGCCTGGATAGCCGATTTTCCCCGTCACCCAGTCGGTCACAAGGCCAGGTCCGCCAAGCTGTGGGGCGTTGAAGATGCCAGTGAGCAGCGCTCCGAGCGTACCCCCGACTGCGTGCACGCCGAACACATCTAGTGAGTCGTCGGCTTTGATCAGCTTCTTGAGGCCCGTGACGCCCCACAGGCACACGACGCCCGCGGCGAGCCCGATGACGAAGGCGCCCGGGATGCCGACGTTGCCAGCGGCCGGCGTGATGGCGACGAGACCCGCAACGGCTCCCGAAGCGGCCCCGAGCATCGAGGGCTTACCCTTGATGATCCACTCCGCGGATATCCAGGACAGCACCGCACACGCAGTGGCGAGATAGGTGTTGAGGAAGGCGAGCGCGGCTGAGCCGTTGGCCTCGAGCGCCGAGCCCGCGTTGAAGCCAAACCAGCCAAACCACAGGAGCGATGCGCCGACCATGGTGAGGGTCAGGTTGTGGGGCGCCATCGATTCGCGTCCGAGACCGATGCGCTTGCCGAGCACGAACGCGCCGACCAGGCCTGCGACTCCGGAATTGATGTGCACGACCGTCCCGCCCGCGAAGTCGAGTGCGCCCCATTGCCAGAGCAGGCCCGCCGTCGCATTCGTGGCATCGACGACCTCCGCAGAGGTATAGGCATCCGGGCCCGGCCAGAACCACAC
Source organism: Steroidobacteraceae bacterium (assembly GCA_035644435.1). GTDB lineage: Bacteria > Pseudomonadota > Gammaproteobacteria > Steroidobacterales > Steroidobacteraceae > DATBVX01. Next base: position 17,375 of record DASQOO010000066.1, read on the forward strand.
CATGTGTGCAACCGGGCAGTAGCTGAAGGTGAACCAGATGACCAGGAACAACAGGATCGCTGAGAACTTGATGCGCTCCACCAGCGAACCGAGGATCAGGCAGCAAGTGATGGCGGCGAAGGTCGCCTGAAACGCGACGAACACCAGCTCGTACATCGGCGTTCCCTTACTGAAGGTCGCGCCCAGCGACAAGCCCGCCGCCGAATCGAATGTGCCTTCGAGGAACAGCCGGCTGAACCCGCCAACGAAGGAATTGCCGGTGGTGAAGGCAAGCGAGTAGCCGTACACACACCATAAAACACTGACCAGTGAGAAGCCGACGAACACCTGCATCAGCACCGAGAGCATGTTCTTGGTGCGCACCAGCCCGCCGTAGAAGAGCGCGAGT
>DASQOO010000067.1:0-7603 GCA_035644435.1 Steroidobacteraceae bacterium
AGCCCGTCGCGCCAACGCCCTCGCGATACAAGCTGCCTTCGTAGTCGAAGCCTCCGGGATTGGCGAATCCGCGCGGCGCTCGCAGCCGCACTTGCAGTTGCCAGCGCTCGGCGGCGCGCGGAGCGACCGCTGCGTTGAACCAGGTCAGCCGCAACTTGTGCGGCAGATGCACTTGCGGCTCGGGCGCGAAGTCGAATCTCACCTGCCCGTTGCCTGCCGCAGGTATCGAGATCACATCGCCGCTTATCAGCCAGTCACTACCTTCGAGCGTCGACGGCAACTGCTGGTTCAACAATGCGCACGCGCGCACCAGCGCCCAGAGGATCCCGGCTGTCCAGGTCGCGACGATTCTTGGACCCCACAGCCAGCCAATGGCGGTCGTTGCCACGAGCAACGGCGCGCAACGCGTGAGACCCTCCAAGCCGCTGCAGCACTCGACGCACAGGATTCCAACCAGAAATGCAAGCGCGTGACGGGGTACCATGCATCCTTGCCCGCTGCTAGAGTTCGCCCCCCGATCATGCCGCGCCGCTTGCTGAAGAGGCTTCTGCCCGACCGTCACTCACTGGCCCAGCGCTGGTACATGCGTCCCTTTCGCGGCGCGCTGAGCAACCCGGCCTACTGGACTCTGCACCGACGCAGCGTGATCCGCGCGGTGGCACTGGGGCTGTTCATCTGCTTCATTCCACTCCCGGTGCACCTGCTGCTGGCACCGCTCGTGGCGATCCTGTTTCGCGCCAACCTGCCGCTATCGGTGGCCACCATCCTGCTGGTGAATCCGTTCACGGTGGTCCCGGTGTTCTTTGGCGCGTACTGGGTCGGAACGGCGCTGACCGGCAGCAACCTCGAGACTTTTGACTTTTCGCTCACATGGGAGTGGGTGAGCGAGTACCTGCCCGCGATCTGGAAGCCGTTCCTGCTTGGCTGCCTCGTAAGCGGCACGCTGGCCGCTCTGTCGGGCTATCTGGTGATGTCCATCTGGTGGCGCCAGCATGTCATGCATCGTTACCAGCGCCGCGTGGCGCGGTTAAGGGCGCAATCCGCTGCGATCGAGCAGAATCCCACCCTCTAGCGACAAGACGCGATCCATGCGCGCGGCCAGCCGCGGATCGTGGGTAACGACCACCAGGCTGGTCTGGAGCTCGCGATTCAGCTCCAGCATCAACTCGAACACAGCCGCCGCATTCTGCCCGTCGAGATTTCCGGTCGGCTCGTCCGCCAGGACCAGCGCCGGTCGCGTGACCAGCGCGCGGGCCACCGCCGCGCGCTGCCGCTCACCCCCGGACAATTGTGAGGGACGATGACGCAGGCGCTCGGCGAGTCCCACGCGCGCCAGCAGGTGAGCCGCGGTGTTCTTCGCCTGCGTCGCCGGCATGCGCCGCACCAGCAAAGGCATGGCGACGTTTTCGAGCGCGGTGAATTCCGGCAGCAGGTGGTGGAACTGGTAAACGAAACCCATCGCGTGATTACGCAGCTCACCGCGCTCCGCGTCGGACAACGCGCTCATCTCCTGGCCCTGGATCGACACCTGGCCTGCCGTGGGCAGATCCAATCCCCCCAGCAATTGCAGCAGGGTCGTCTTGCCCGAGCCCGACACGCCGATGATCGCGACACGTTCGCCGCGACCGATTTCGAGATCTACTCCCTTCAAGACCTCGAGCGTGAGGTCGCCCTGGCGAAAGTGCTTGCGCAGCCCGCGGGCGCTGAGCACCGCTGCGACGCTCGTCTTTCCCGGTGCGTCATTCATGACGAAGCGCCTCCGCCGGCTGGGTACGCGCGGCGCGCCACGCGGGATAAAGCGTCGACAGGCAGCACAGCACGAAGGCCGTGCCCGCGATCCGCAACACGTCGTCCGTCTCGACCAGCGCCGGCAGATCACTCATGAAGTAGACACTGGGATCCAAGAAGTGTGTGTTGAGCACTCGCTCCAGGACGTGCACGAGTTGTTCCAGGTTCACCGAGATCAGGATGCCCAGCAGCACGCCGCCGAGCGTGCCGATGAGCCCGATGATGGCACCTTGCACGATGAAGATGCCGAGGATGCTGCGCGGCGTGGAACCCATCGTGCGCAGGATCGCAATGTCCGACTGCTTCTCCTTCACCACCATCACCAGCGTTGAGACGACGTTGAAGGCCGCCACGCCGATGATCAGCAGCAGGATCACGAACAGGATGCCCTTGGTGATCTCGATGGAACGGAAGAAATTCGCGTGCTTGCGGGTCCAATCGCTGACATAGAACCCACCACCGAGGGACAGGGCGACCTCGCGCACCACGGTCGGCGCATGGAACAGGTCCTGCAGGCTGATTCTCACGCCAGTCACCGCATCGCCCAGGCGATAGAGGCGCGCGGCATCCTGCATCGAGACGAGCGCGAGGCCCCGATCGAACTCATACATGCCGGCCGAGAAAATCCCGCCCACCGTGAAGCGCTTCGTGCGCGGCACCACACCGATCGGCGTCGGGTTGCCTTGTGCGACAACCACTATCACGGAGCTGCCGACTTTCAGGTCGAGCTCCTGCGCCAATGCGGCGCCGAGCACAATGTTGAAGCGCCCGGGCACTAGCTCATCGATCGATCCTGCCGTCATGCGTGCCCCGAGACTGCCGACGCGCCGCTCCCCGTTGGGCTCGATGCCGCGAATCAGTGCACCGCTCACCCGTGCGCCATTGACCAGCATCCCCTGGTCCTCGACGTAGGGTGCGGCCGCCGCGACTTGCGGCATCTTCTCGACCCGCTGCTGAACTTCCCGCCACGCTTCGAGCCGACCTTCCAGCCCCATGATGGTCGCGTGCGGCGTCATGCTCAGGATGCGATTGCGTAATTCGTGCTCGAAGCCGTTCATCACCGAAAGAACCACGATCAGCACTGCGACTCCGAGCCACAGGCCCGCGATCGAGATCAGCGAGATAAAAGAGATGAACCGGTTGCGGTGACCGGAACGCAGATAGCGCGAGCCGACGTACCATTCGTAGCTGTTGAACACTTATTCGTACCGCAGTGCCTCGGCCGGCTCGGTTCGCGCCGCGCGCCGCGCGGGATAAAGAGTTGCGAGTACCGTAAGCACGAAGGCGACGGTGCCGATGACCACGACGTCCATGGTCTGCAGATCCGAGGGGATCTGCGTGATGTAGTAGACGTCGGCATCCATGATCTGGAAACCGAAAGTGTGCTCGAGCCAGGGGGCAATGCTGGCCACGTTGAGCGCCAGGAGCACGCCACAGAGAACTCCGAGCGCCGTTCCCAGCCATCCGATCACGACACCCTGGGTCACGAAAATGCCGACCACCGCGCGCGGCTTGAGTCCGAGCGTGCGCAGAATCGCAATGTCGGTGCGTTTGTCCGTCACGACCATCACCAGGGCAGCCACGATGTTGAACGCCGCCACCGCGACGATCAGCAGCAGGATCAGCGTCATCATGGTCTTTTCGATGCGGATGGCGCGAAAGTAGCTGGCATTCTCCTCAGTCCAATCGCTGACCGTGAAGTTGCCGCCGAGCACCCGGTCGGCTTCGCGCGCGAGTCGTGGGGCCGCAAACACATCGGCAAACCGCAAGCGCAGACCAGTCGGTGCCGAACCCTGTCCCTGCAGCGCCAGCGCGTCAGCGAGACTGACCAGCGCCAGGATGCTGTCGTGATCCTGCAGGCCCACCTCGAACATGCCCGAGACGGTAAAGCGCTCGATTCGCGGCGTGAGCGCGCCGTTCTCCGGATCAGCCGTCGGCACCATCAACGCGACACTGTCGCCAACGCCCAGCGAGAGCTGGTACGCCAGCACTCGCCCCAGCACGACATGGCGTGTGCCCGGCTGTAACGACTCGAGCCCACCGGCCACCATCGACCGCGAGATCGACGACACCGACGGCTCGGTTGCCGGGTCGATGCCACGGATGAGTGCCGGCTGTAACTCAGGCTCGTGTGCCAACAGCCCGTGCAATTCGGCATAAGGGGCGGCTCCCACAACTCCAGGTACCGTGCGTACGCGCTCGACGAGGCGCGACCAGTCCGCCAGGGCGCTCGGATTGCCGGAAAGCTTGGCGTGCGCGGCGAGACTCAGGAGGCGCGTTCGCAGTTCGTCCTCGAAGCCGTTCATGACCGACAGGATAGTGATGAGCGCTGCCACTCCTACGCAGATCCCCAGCATCGACACCCAGCTGATGAAGGAGACGAAGAACTGGCTGCTGCGGGCACGCACGTAGCGCAGTCCGATGAAGAGCGGCAGGGGGAATGACATGCGGCGGAGCAGTAGGCTGGAAGTGGGCGGATTAGAGCATATGAGACGCCCGTCACACAAAAACCCATTGCTGATGAATTGCTTGCGTCTGAATGTTCCGGGCGCTTCTGCTCGTTGCTATAGTCGCGCCGGGTTCAAGTCCCGGGAGTCAAACTCATGAAACGTGGATTCCTGGCCGCCGCGGCCCTGGTCGCAGCTGCGTTTTCCGGTGCCGCCACTGCCGAGACGCTGGTCGTGGGCGATACCGTCGCCGTGCGCGAAAGCAGCGTCCCGCACCCGAACCGTGGCATGACGATGTCCGCCGTCGAGGCGAGATTCGGCCAGCCGGCTACCCGGCACAATGCCGTCGGCGAGCCGCCGATTACGCGCTGGGACTACCCCGGCTTCAGCGTGTATTTCGAGCACCAGTTCGTCATTCACGCCGTGGTGAGCGGTTCCTGATTGGTCCGTGAGCGCCGGCCCGCGCCGGCGCTCACTGCATCCTCCCCCCAGCCTGAGAAAGTTGCGACGCCACGGCGTCCGGGTAAGCTTGCGCGCCTTCAATTCGATGGCGCCCGGATGTTCCTGAACCCGCCCCTCCCGGAATCTGCACCAGCACGTTTGCGCTGGGGACAACTGCACGGCGCAGCGGCGGCGCTCGCCATCGTGCAGGCCGCTGAGCGCGCCGATGGTCCGCTGCTGGTTATAGCTGCCGATGCGCGGGAAGCCGAACGCCTGCAGGGAGAGATCGGCTTCTTCGCGCGACCCGATCTGCCCGTGCAGCTGTTCCCGGATTGGGAGACGCTGCCCTACGACCTGTTCGCGCCCCACCCCGATATCGTTTCGCAACGCCTCGCGACGCTGCACGGACTGCCCGAGCTGTCGCGCGGTGTCGTGCTGGTCGCGTTCGCCACACTGCTGCAGCGGCTGCCACCGCGGCAATGGATCGACGGGCACGTGCTCAACCTCGCTCGCGGGCAGCAGCTCGACCTCGAACCGTTCCGCGAACGCTTGATTGCGGCAGGTTATGCGCACGTCGCGCAGGTGACGAGCCACGGAGAATTCGCGGTGCGCGGCTCGCTGCTCGATGTCTATCCCATGGGCGGCGAGCAACCGGTGCGCATCGACCTGTTCGATGACCGGATCGACTCGATCCGCGTGTTCGATCCGCAGACGCAGCGTTCAACCGGACAGTTCGAACGCCTGCGCCTGCTGCCCGCACGCGAGTACCCGCTCGATGCGCAGGGTGTGCGCGATTTTCGCACCCGCCATCGCGCGCGCTTCGAAGGCGATCCGAACCGCTCCGCGGTGTATCGCCAGGTGAGTGACGGGATCGCGCCCGCAGGCATCGAGTACTACCTGCCCTTGTTCTACGACCGCCTCGAATCCCTGTTCGATTACTTGCGGCGCCAGACCGTTCTGGTAGATATCGCCGATTCCCGGGCGCGCGCCGGCATCCTGTGGAACGAGATTGCCGATCGCTACGAACAGCGCCGGCACGACGTCGAACGCCCCGTGCTTGCGCCCGCCGAGATCTTCCTGCAACCCGATGAAGTCCTCGCGCGGATCAGCGCGGCACGTCTCATCGAAGTGTCAGCGCACAAGATCGATCCGGCGACTGCCGGCGCCGGCGTGAACCTTCCGTCGCGCTTGCCGCCATCGCTCCGTCTGTCGGCGCAGGCTGAGAATCCCGGCGCGGCGCTGCAGACGTTCCTCGCAGAGTTCCCGGGACGCACCCTGCTTGCCGCCGAATCCGCCGGTCGACGCGAGGTGTTGCTGGAACTGCTGCACGGACGCGGCATCGAGCCGACGCTGTTCGAAAGCTGGCACGCATTCACTTCCGGTTCGGCCCGCGTAGGTCTCACCGTTTCGTCGTCCGCAGGCGCTCTGCTCCTCGACACACCACAGCTCGCCCTGATCACCGAGGAACAGATCTTCGGCGAACGCGCGCAGCAGGCGCGGCGGCGACGACGTGCCGAGCGCGACCCGGCGACGCTGCTCCGTGAACTCACCGACCTGCGCATTGGCGCGCCGGTGGTGCACGACGACTACGGTGTCGGACGCTACCAGGGTCTCACCAGCATGGAAATCGCCGGTCAGCGCGGCGAGTTCCTGGTGCTCGAATACGCCGATGGCGACAAGCTCTACGTTCCGGTACACGCGCTCGATCGCGTCAACCGCTACACCGGCGCCGCGCCCGAGACTGCACCGCTGCACAAGCTCGGTACGGATCAGTGGCTGAAGGCGCGTCGCAAGGCCGCGCAGCGCATTCGCGACGTGGCGGCGGAGCTGCTTGACCTCTATTCCCGGCGTGCCGCGCGTCACGGCGCCAGCCTCAAGGTCAGCGACGCAGACTATCGGGCGTTTGTGGCCGGGTTTCCGTTCGAAGAAACACCGGACCAGCAACAGACCATCGAGCAAGTGCTCGGCGACCTGCAGACCGAGCGTCCGATGGATCGCGTGGTCTGCGGTGATGTCGGCTTCGGCAAGACCGAAGTCGCGCTGCGTGCAGCCTTCGTGGCAGTACAGGCGGGCAAGCAGGTGGCGGTGCTGGTCCCCACCACCCTGCTCGCCCAGCAACACATGCAGACGTTCACCGATCGCTTCGCGGACTGGCCGGTCCGGATCCAGATGCTGTCGCGCTTTCGCTCCGGGCGCGAAACTGCCGAGACCGTCGCGGGACTCGCGGCGGGACGTGTCGATATCGTCATCGCGACCCACCGGCTGCTGCACGCCAATGTGCAGTTCAAGGATCTCGGGCTGGTGATCATCGACGAGGAGCATCGCTTCGGTGTACGCGACAAGGAGCGGCTCAAGGCGCTGCGCGCCGAGGTCGATGTGCTCACGCTCACCGCGACACCGATCCCGCGCACGCTGAACATGGCCATGGGCGGGCTGCGCGACCTGTCACTGATCACCACGCCGCCGGCGGAGCGACTCGCCATCCAGACGTTCGTCAGCGAATGGAACGGCCCCCAGGCGCGCGAAGCGTGCTTGCGCGAGATCCGGCGTGGCGGCCAGATCTACTTCGTGCACAACAGTGTCGATTCCATCGAGCGACGCGCCGAGGAAGTGCGCGCGCTGGTGCCGGAAGCGAACGTGCGCGTGGGCCATGGACAGATGCGTGAGCGCGAGCTCGAGCAGCTCATGCTCGATTTCTACCACCGGCGCTTCAACCTGCTGGTCTGCACGACGATCATCGAAAGCGGCATCGACGTACCCACGGCCAACACGATCATGATCAACCGCGCCGATCGCTTCGGACTCGCCCAGTTGCACCAACTGCGCGGCCGTGTTGGCCGCTCGCACCATCGCGCCTACGCGTATCTCATTGCCCCGCCGCGCAAGGCGCTCGCCGGGGACGCCGCCAAGCGCCTGGAAGCAATCGA
>DASQOO010000068.1:0-22893 GCA_035644435.1 Steroidobacteraceae bacterium
GAGTGGCATCGGATCATCCGGCAGCGGATCGGGCAGCATCTGCACGGACGCGTTCATGCATCACATACTAGGGGAACCGCGCGCAAAGTTCTTCTGGCGTGCCGCCTCCGACTGCCGCCAGAATGCGCGCTCCCCGATCGCGTCCGAGAGGAGGCGCGTTTGCCGACAGCGCACATCAACGGCGTCGACATCTTCTTCGACGTGCACGGCGATGGCGAGCCGCTGGTCATGCTGCACGGCCTGGGCGCCAGCAGCCAGGACTGGGAGCACCAGGTGCCGGCATTCGCGACGCAATACCGCGTGACGACGCCCGACCTGCGCGGTTTCGGCCGCAGTGGCAAGCCGCGTGGCCCCTATTCGATCGCGCAATACTCGGCCGACGTGCGCGCGCTCCTCAGCGTGCTGGGCATCACGCGCTGCCACCTGCTCGGGCTCTCGATGGGAGGAGCGATTGCGTTCCAGATTGCGCTCGATGATCCCGGCCGGCTCGCGAGTCTCGTCGTCGTCAACAGCTCACCGAGTTTCGAGCTCAGCAACTGGCGCCGCAGGCTCATGGCCTGGACGCGCCAGCTCCTGCCGCACGTGTTCGGGATGCGCGGTCTGAGCCATTACGTCGTTGCGCACCTGTTCCCGAAACCCGAACAGCACGAGATGCGGGCCCGGCTGATCGCGCGCGGCAGCAGCAACGATCGCGATGCCTACATCGCGGCGTTGCATGCCCTGAAAGGCTGGACAGTCGAAAAACGGCTGGGCGAAATCGATACGCCGACGCTCGTGATCTCGGCGCAATTCGACTACACGCCCATCAGCGAGAAGGAGCATTACGTTGCCCGGATGCGCAATGCCAGGCTCCGGGTCATTCCCGATAGCCGCCACGCCAGCCACTGGGACCAGCCGCAGAGGTTCAACCGTGAGGTCCTGGACTTCCTGGCCGAGCACCCGATTGGGGGCCGGCCAGGCTGAACGGCTGATTCAGTCACGATTCAGGCGGCGGGAACTAGAGTTCAGGCGTCTATAAAGGAGCCCTACGCCATGCTGCGACTCAAGCTTCTTGCCGCCCTTGCAAGCTGTGCGGTTCTGTTCTCGGCCACCGCTGGTGCCGACGATCATGGTCGCGGCCGCGGCAACGACCGCAACTGGAACGACCGGGGCAATTCGCACCAGTCCGACGGGCGCTGGAACAATAGCGGCCGCTGGAACAACAACGGCTGGAACAACGGTCGCTGGACCGATGCCCGCTATGTCCGCGCGCGGCCGGTCTACGTCGTTCCGGGCAGGTCCTACTACCGCGGTGGTTACTATGGTTACGCTCCCGCGCCGGTCTACTACGGCCCGCCGCCGGGATACTACGCGCCAGCGCCGGTCTACCCCTACTACCCGTACGGCGGCTATGGCTACGGTGGCTACAATCGTCCCAGCGTGACCGGCTCGATCATCTTCTCGTTCCCGTTCCACTTCTGATCGGTTAGTCCACCGGTCGAAACCAGCAGCCGGGCATCTGCCCGGCTGTTTTGTTGGCGTGGTCGGCAGGGAGTCCCCTACGGCTTGCGGCTCCCCGGCCCCATCGGTAAAACGATCTGCATGAACCGAGCGCGCGGCCAGCCATGAACCTCGACTCGCTCCGCGAGCAGCTCGATGCGCTTGACCATCAGCTGATCGAGATCGCCGCGCAGCGCCAGCGCCTGAGCACCGAGATCGCGCGCATCAAGCGCGAACGCCGCCTTCCGACCCGGGACTTCAGCCGCGAGCGTGAGGTGATCCTGCGCGGGCGCGAGGAGGCGGCGCGCCTCGGGGTCTCCCCGGAGCTTGCCGAAGCGCTGCTGCGTCCCCTGATCCACGCCTCCCTCGCCACGCAGGAGCAGGCTCGCATCGCCGCCCAGGGACAGGGAACCGGAAAGCGTGCGCTCGTGATCGGTGGCAAAGGCAAGATGGGCGGCTGGTTCGTGGAGTTTCTCGCCTCGCAGGGGTACGCCGTCGAAATCGCGGATCCCGCGGGCCCGGTCAAGGGATTCGTGCATCGCGCCGACTGGCAGGGTGATGCGCTCGATCAGGATCTCATCATCCTGGCGACGCCGCTCGGAGCGACAGTCGAGGTCCTGCAACAGCTCGCCAGGCGACGCCCGCCGGGACTCGTGTTCGATATCGGCTCGCTCAAGACGCCGCTCCGGGCTGGGCTCGTGGACCTGGTGCGTGCCGGGTGCGAGGTGACCTCGATCCACCCGATGTTCGGACCCGACACCGACATGCTCTCCGGCCGGCACGTGATCTTCATCGACCTCGGGAGCCCGAAGGCGCTGAGCGCGGCGCGGGAATTGTTTGCGCCTACCATGGTCGAGCAGGTCGTGATGTCACTGGATGATCACGATCGGCTCATCGCATATGTCCTTGGTCTGTCGCACGCCCTCAACATCGCCTTTTTCACCGCGCTCGCCGAGAGTGGCGAAGCGGTCCCGCAGCTCGCGCGGCTGTCGAGCACGACATTCGATGCGCAGCTCGACGTCGCCACCCGCGTCGCGGCGGAAAGTCCGTCGCTGTACTTCGAGATCCAGAGCCTGAACCAGTACGGCGGCGAATCGCTGGCAGCGCTCGAGGCTGCGGTGGCACGGCTGTCACGTATCGTCACGGCGCGCGACGAGGCCGAGTTCGTCAGCCTCATGATGCGCGGCAAGGCCTATCTCGATGGGCGCGGCACAGCCCGGCCCGAGAGCTGAAGCCCAGCCTCCGAGGACGCCAATGGCACGAAGGGAATCGACCCGCTCCGAACTCCCGGCAACACCGGAGCCGCTGGCACCGCTCCAGGAAGAGATTCGCGAGCTGAGGGCGCGCTTGCATGCACTCACCGGCGAAGCAGCAACCAACGAGGTGATCCTGCGCAAGACGCAGGAACGCGAGCTCGAGTTGCTGAAGGCGGAGTCCCTGCCAGTGTTGTTACGCGCCCTGGTGACGGGACTGGCAGGCTCATATTCGCTCGATGCGGTGACCCTCGTGCTGCTCGATCCGCAGCACGAAATACGGCACCTGCTCATCGGCAGCGGCGAACACCTGGAGGAGTTCCCCGGCGTCATGTTCGTCGAGAGCCTGACGGCACTCGCGCCCGCGTTCGTGGCGCTGCACCGTCCATGGCTCGGTCCCTACATCGGCTCCGATCACCAGCTGCTGTTTCCGGGCGGGCGCCCGCTGCGCAGCATCGCGTTGATCCCGCTCACCCGGCAGGACCGGCTCACCGGCACGCTCAACTTCGGTTCCACCGACGAGAAGCGTTTCACCCGCCATCACGCGACCGACTTCCTGGCGCATCTCGGCGTGATCGCAGCCGTGTGCATCGAGAACACGATCAACCGCGCCCGGCTCCTGCGCAGTGGCATGACGGATTTCCTCACCGGCTGGCACAACCGCCGCTATCTGCACACGCGCATCAAGGAGGAGCTCGCTCGGGCTCAGCGTCATGGCTCGAGCGTCGCCTGCCTGATGATCGACGTCGATCACTTCAAGCAGACCAACGACATCCACGGACATCTCGCGGGCGACCAGGTGTTGCGCGAGCTGGCGCAGCGCATCGACGGACAGATCCGCGGCAGCGATACAGCGGCGCGCTTCGGCGGCGATGAATTCGCGATACTGCTGCCGGATACCGGCGTGGTCGAGGCGGCCCACCTCGCGGAACGCATCCGCCAGATCGTCTGCTCGGCCCCGATCGATCTGGGTGATTCACGGACCCTTGCGCTGTCGCTGTCGATCGGTGCGGCAGCCATCGAGCCGCGGCGCGAGGAACGCGATCTGAAGGCGATGGCTGACAGGCTGCTGGCCGAAGCAGATTCGGCCTTGTACCGGGCCAAGGCCCAGGGTCGCGGCCGCGTCGAGGCTTCCGACCCGGTCAGCCGATGAATCGCTGACGGCGCATCAGCATCAGGAACAGCGGCACTCCGATCAGTGCGGTCAGCGCCCCCACCGGCAGCTGTCGCGGCGCAATCACGCTGCGCGCCAGCAGATCTGCCAGCACCAGCAACACGCCACCGAGGAGAGCGGAGGCCGGAATCACCACGCGGTGATCGCTCCCCAGCATCATTCGAGCGAGGTGCGGCGTCACCAATCCGACGAAGCCGATGCTGCCGGCCGTGGTGACGGCGACCGCGGTGAGCAGAGAGCCGGCGGCGAATACCGCGATGCGCGCCCGGCCGAGAATCAATCCAAGGGCACGCGCCTCGACTTCGCCGCGCGCCAGCAGGTTGAGGGATCTCGAGAACAGCATTGCTCCCGCAAGCACCGGCAGCAGCACCGCGAAGACGCGGGCCGGCGAGCCGCTGGTCGAGAAGTCGCCCATCAGCCAGAAAACCATGCCGCGCAGACGGCTCTCGGCGCCCAGCGCGAGCATGAGACTTACGATGGCGCCACAGCCCGCCGCGACCACGACGCCCGTGAGGAGCAAGCGCATGGGGGTCCAGCCACCTTCGCCGTGGGCCAGCGCGAACACGAGCACGGTCGCTGCGAACGCGCCCAGCGCCGCACCCCCGTCGATCCAAAGCCCCGAGAGCCCGAGCAGCATTGCACCCAGAGCCGCGATCGACGCGCCGCCCGAGATGCCGAGGATGTAGGGGTCGGCGAGTGGGTTGCGAAGCAGGACCTGCATCATCACACCCGCCAGTGCCAGCGTGGCGCCGGTGCCGAAAGCGGCGAGGGCCCGTGGGAGTCTCAGGTCGAGCACCAGGGTCCGAGCCAGGCTGTCCTGCGAACTGAGCAGGCTTCTCCAGACTTCGGCGGGGTCGAGCGCCGTGCTGCCGACCAGCAGCGCGGCGAGAATGCTGAGCGCGGCGGCGACTCCGAGCGCGGAGAAAACCAGTGCGGGGGGCAGGCGTGTCACGCGTACGCAAGCCTACTGGTGCGGGTCCGCGCTCACAAGGTTGCAGCGGCGGGGCTGACAGGCGGATTTCAGCACCGCGCGGTTCTTATGGAAGAATGCCCGCGCCATGTCCGACACCATTGATGCCCAGGGATTTCGCGCCAACGTCGGTATCGTCCTGATGCGCGACAGCGGCGAGCTGCTGCTCGGCGGACGCAGCGGCGGGCGCGGCTGGCAATTTCCGCAAGGTGGCATTCGTCCTGGCGAAGCGCTCGAAGCGGCGCTGTATCGCGAGTTGCACGAAGAGATCGGTCTCGATGCCGCGGATGTCGAGATGCTCGGCAACACGAGGTCCTGGCTGCGCTACCGCCTGCCGCCACAGTACGTGCGCCGCGAGTCGGTGCCCTTGTGCATCGGGCAGAAACAACGCTGGTTCCTGCTGCGCCTGACTGCGCCGGAAGAGAAACTGCGCTTCGATGCGACCGACGCTCCCGAGTTCGAATCGAGCCGCTGGGTGACGTACTGGACGCCGGTGCGCGAGGTGATCTACTTCAAGCGTCACGTCTACGCACGAGCGCTGCACGAGCTGGGTGCGCTGGTGTTCCCACAGGGTCTGCCGCCGTATCCCGAGTGGTGGCCGGAGCGCCTGCGCGAGCGTGCGCCCGTCACAAAACCACTACGTCACCGTTGAATCGCGCAGCGTTACGCGCGGCTCGTGGCCGCTTGAGGTAATCTACCGCCCGGTTCTGGAGGGCGGTGCCCCGCGATCGATGCCAGCTCAGCCGGCCACACTCGTCATCCGCGCGCGGCGCCCCTGGGTGCGTCGCGCGATCTGGATCGGCGCCCTCGCCATTCTGCCGGTCGTCATCTACCTCACCTACGAGCTCGGACGCTTCGATGGTGGTTACGATAGTTCGACGGTGAGCCAGGGGCGGCGCGAGCTGGAGGTCGAGATCGAGCGGCTGCAGAAAGCCAATGCCGAGCTGCGCGCCAACCTGGCGGAACTCGAGACCGGGCGCGTCGCCCAGCAGCAGGAGCGCGCGGAGCTGGCGCGCACCATCGGGGATTTGCAGGCCCAGGTCGGCCGACAGAGCCAGGATGTCGCGTTCTATCGCGGCCTGGTCAGTTCGACGCTCAATGCCCCCAACATCAAGGTGCAGAAGTTCCAGGTAATGGCCGGCGCAAGTAGTGGCAAGTACCACCTGCACCTGGTGCTGGTGCAGGCCGTGCGGCCCGACAACATCGTCACCGGGACGGTGGAAATGACGGTCGAGGGCACCGAGCGCGGTCAACCGGCGAAGTACGGCCTGGCGCGCCTCAGCAGTGATGGGCGCAACCAACTGTCATTTTCCTTCCGCTACTTCCAGGATCTCGACCAGGAAGTCGCGCTGCCGGACGGATTTCAGCCCGGCCGTGTGAACGTCGAAGTGAAATCTTCGGGGCGCAATGCGCCAGTCAGTCAAACCTTTAACTGGAACGAGCAGAGTTCCTGAGCTACTGCCAGAGGAGTCTCAACGCCAATGTTCAAACGCAACAGCTCCGCCGACGGCGTGCGCGGTGAAATCGATACCCTGATCGGCCGCACCACGCGCATCAACGGCGACGTGACGTTTTCGGGTGGCTTTCACCTCGACGGGCATGTTTCCGGCAACGTGCGTGCCGAGTCGGGCACGACTTCCGTGTTGAGCGTCAGCGAGCACGGTTCGATCGAGGGCTCGGTCGAGGTCCCGCACGTGGTGCTCAACGGCGCCGTGAAGGGCGACATCCTGGCCCACGAGAGGGTGGAACTGGGCGCGAAAGCCCGGGTCAACGGTAATGTCTGCTACGGCGTGATTGAAATGGCGATGGGCGCCTCGATCAATGGCAAGCTGATTCATGATCCGGCAGCGCCGGAGCACGGTATGGACGCCGAGCCCGCCCCGGTGGCAGGAACGTGAATCTTTGACCCTGCCGGCGCCGGATCGCTAGACTCCCATACGAGGCTGCCTCACCGATGAACGACACTGCCACACATGCTGCCCACGACCAGGCCCAGGACCTGGTCTTTACCGATGCCGCCGCCAGCAAGGTGGGCGAGCTGATCCGTGGCGAGTCGAATCCCAACCTGAAGCTGCGCGTCTTCGTGCAGGGCGGTGGTTGCTCGGGATTCCAGTACGGCTTCACTTTTGACGAGAACATCGAGGATGGCGACACCTGTGTCGAGAACCAGGGTGTGAAACTCATCGTCGATCCGATGAGCTTCCAGTACCTCATGGGCGCGGAGATCGACTACCGCGAGGACCTCGAGGGCGCGCAGTTCGTGATCCGCAATCCGAACGCCACGACGACCTGCGGTTGCGGTTCGTCGTTCTCCGTCTGACCCTGAGCAAAGCACAAAGCAAAGTCCCGGACGTCATCGCGGCTGTCGATCTCGGGTCGAACAGCTTCCACATGGTCGTGGCGCGCTACTCGCACGGCCAGCTCACCATCCTCGACCGCCTGCGCGAAATGGTGCGTCTCGCCGCCGGGCTGGACGCCGAAGACCGGCTCGACAAGGCCGTGACGGTGCGCGCGCTCGAATGCCTGCAGCGCTTCGGGCAGCGCTTGCGCGATATGCACGCCGAGAACGTGCGCGTGGTCGGCACCAACACGCTGCGCAAGGCGCATCGCAAGCAGACCTTCCTCGAGCGCGCGCGCGACGCGCTCGGCCACCCGATCGAAATCATTTCCGGCATCGAGGAGGCGCGACTCATCTACCTGGGCGTTGCCAACACGATTCCCAACGACCCGGGCCGACGCCTGGTCGTGGACATCGGCGGCGGCAGCACGGAAGTCATCATTGGCGAAGGGTTCAATCCGCTGCGGCTGGAAAGCCTCTACATGGGCTGCGTCGGCATGAGCCTCGCGCACTTCGGCGATGGCAAGATCTCCGAAAAACGCTTTCGTCGCGCACGCATGGCTGCGCGCCTCGAGCTGGAACCAGTGCAGGCCGCCTTTCGCTCGCAGGGCTGGCAGCACGCGTTCGGCAGTTCGGGAACCATCCGCGTCATCGCCGACATCATTCGTCATTTCGATCCCACTGCCGTTGCCATCACGCCCGAAGGACTCGAGCGTGTGATTCACGAGACCATCGAGGCGGGCCACGTCAACGAGGTGCACCTGCCCGAAGTGACGGCGGAACGTGCGCCGGTGTTCCCAGGCGGACTCGCGATCCTCGCGGAGCTGTTCGAAGCGCTCGAGGTCGAGCAGATGCGCATCGCCGACGGCGCACTGCGCGAAGGACTGCTCTACGACATGATCGGCCGTTTCACTGACGAGGATGCGCGCACACGCACCGTGCGGGCGATGGAGCAGCGCTATCACGTCGACATCGCCCAGGCGGAGCGGGTGGAATCCACCGCGCTCGATTTTCTGCGGCAGGTGGCGGCACCCTGGGGCCTGAGCGATCCACTCGCGGAACTCGCGCTGGGCTGGGCTGCGCGCTTGCACGAAATCGGGCTCGATGTCTCGCATTCGCACTACCAGAGGCACGGCGCGTATTTGCTCGAGCACGCCGACTTGCCGGGCTTTCCGCGCGAGGAACAGATGTTGCTGGCGGCACTGGTCGGCGGGCACCGCCGCAAGATCATCGTCGCGGGGAGCGAGGAACTGATTCCGCCGTGGGACAAGAAGGCGCTGTTCCTTCTGCTCCTGTTGCGGTTGGCGGTGCTCATGCATCGCGGCCGCACTTCCGAGCCGTTACCGCCCATCACGCTCCTGCCGCGCGGCCAATCGTTGACGATCGAATTTCCGCGCGGCTGGCTCAAGGACCATCCGCTCACGATCGCGGACTTGCGCAATGAAGTCGATTACTGGAAGGCGATCGGGTTCAGGTTGCGCGTATTCGATTTCACGCACTGACGCTGAGCTGGCCCGGCGCCGCGTAGGCTTCCAGCAATTGCTGCTGCACGCTGACAGCGGCGGCAGCGGTACTGCCCACGCGCGAGTAGGTGCCATCGGCGTGCAGCTCCCAGGCCTGCGCGGTATCGACGAGTTGCAGCTCCAGGTCGCGCAGGATGCGCTCGCGATGCTTGGGGCGCTGGATCGGGAAGGCCACTTCGATGCGGCGGAAGAAGTTGCGCTCCATCCAGTCGGCGCTCGCACAGTAGACTTCCTCCCCGCCAGCATTGAGAAAGTAATACACGCGCGCGTGTTCGAGGAAGCGGCCGACGATCGAGCGCACGCGGATGTTTTCCGAGACAGCGGGAATGCCGGGCCGCACCGCGCAGATGCCGCGCACGATCAGGTCGATGCTGACACCGGCGCCAGACGCCTCGTAGAGCATACGGATGATTTCCGGCTCGATGAGCGCATTCATCTTGGCGATGATGCGCGCCTTGCGCCCGCCGCGCGCATGCTCGGTCTCGCGCGCGATCTTCTCCATCAGGGTGCTGTGCAGCGCGAAGGGTGACTGCACCAGTTTGCGCAGTCGCGGCACCTGCGTGAGGCTCGTGAGCTGCAGGAACAACTCGTGCAGGTCCTCGCCGATCGCCTCATCACTGGTGAACAGGCCGTAGTCCGTGTAGGCACGCGCAGTCTTGATGTGGTAGTTGCCGGTGCCGATGTGGCAATAGCGGCGCAGGTGCCCGGCTTCACGCCGCACCACCATGATGAGCTTGGCGTGCGTCTTGTAGCCGACCACGCCGTACATCACGTGCGCGCCGGCTTCCTGCAGACGCGTTGCCAGCTCGATGTTGGCGGCCTCATCGAATCGTGCCCGCAACTCGATGATGACGGTGACATCCTTGCCAGCCTGCGCGGCGTCCACCAGCGCATCGACAATCTGCGAATCCGCGCCGGTTCGATACAGGGTCTGCTTGATGGCCAGCACCTCCGGATCGGCGGCAGCCTGGCGCACGAAATCGGCGACGGGCGTGAAGCTCTGATAGGGATGATGCAGCAGCACGTCCTTGTTGCGGATCACCCCGAAAATGTCGGCCTGAGCCTGCAACCGCTTCGGGATGCCGGCGGTGAACGCCGGGTACTTGAGGTCCGGGCGGTCGACCAGATCGTAGATCGCCATCAGCCGATTGAGATTCACCGGCCCATCGACCTGGTACAGGTCGCTCTGCTCGAGCGCGAAGTGATTCAGCAGGAAGTCGGTGAGATCACGCGGGCAGTCGTGCGCAGTTTCGATGCGCACCGCCTCGCCATAGCGGCGCTGGGCGAGTTCGCCCTCCACGGCGCGCAACAGGTCGTCCACTTCTTCCTCGTCGACGAACAGGTCGCTGTTGCGCGTGACGCGAAACTGGTAACAGCCGAGTACGTTCATGCCGTCGAACAGCTTGGCGACGAACGCTTCGACGATCGCCGAGAGATAGATGAAATCGCGCTGTCCACTGTCGCCCGGCACGCGAATGATGCGCGGCAGCGAGCGCGGTGCCTGCACGATGGCGAGGCTGGTGTTGCGCCCGAAGGCGTCCTTGCCCTTCACCTGCACGATGAAGTTGAGACTCTTGTTCTGGATGCGGGGAAACGGGCGCGCCGGATCGAGCGCGAGCGGGGACAATACCGGCTCGACTTCCTTGTCGAAATGATCTTCGAGCCAACGTGCCTGCTCGGTGCCCCAGTTACCGGGATGCGTGAAGCGGATACCGGTCGCTTCCATCGCGGGCGTCAGCACGTCGTTGAGCAGCGCGTATTGCTCCTGCACCAGGCGCGCCGCGCGCTCGTGGATCGCAGTCAATTGTTCAGGCAATGACAGCGAGTCCGGGCCGGCTTCCAGCGAGCCGAGCTCCAGGCGCTGCTTGAGGCTCGAAACGCGGATCTCGAAGAACTCGTCGAGATTGCTGCACGAGATCCCGAGGAAACGCACCCGTTCGAGGAGCGGGAGCGAGGTGTCCTTGCACTGGTCCAGTACCCGTTGATTGAACTCGAGAAAGCTCAGTTCACGGTTGATGTAGAACTGCGGGGACTTGAGATACGGGGCATCCATCGGCGGGCCTTGGGTGAGCCATTAGTATATCGACAGCCGCCGTACTACGAATGTATGACGTGCGCGCCCGCAGGGTGGATCGATCCAAGCACGACCCGATGGCGTGCACCGGTGACCGAAGGCAGATTCCCCGGCAGCCCGGCGAGAGTTCGCGAGGCGATCCAGGCAAACGCGGCCGCTTCCACGTAGTCGGGGTCGAGGTTGAATTGCGCGGTAGTCGTAATTGCGGAAGATGGCATGAGCACCTGCAGCCGGCGGCGCAGCTCGCGATTGTGCGCGCCACCGCCGCACAGCAGTGCGCGCTGAACGTTGCCCACCAGGGCGCAGGCGTCCGCGATGGTTCGCGCGCTGAACTCGCACAACGTGCTCTGAACATCGGCCGGCGCGAGTTGTGCTTGCGCGAGATGCTGATCGAGCCAGAGGAGATTGAACAACTCCCGTCCGGTGCTTTTCGGCGGAGCCTTGGCGAGGTAGGGCTCCGACAACAGCGACTGCAGAAGGTCCATATCCACGCGTCCGCTCGCTGCCCATTGGCCGTCGCGATCGAACGGGGCGCCGCGATGGCGCTCCGACCAGCCATCCATCAGGCAATTGCCGGGCCCGGTATCGAAGCCGATGGCGGTGCCGTCGGGCGGCAACCAGGTGACGTTTGCAATGCCGCCGATATTGATGACGGCACGCGCTTCTGTCGGGCTGCTGAGCATCGCCTGGTGCAGCGCCGGAGCGAGCGGTGCGCCTTGCCCGCCGGCTGCGACATCGCGTCGTCTGAAGTCCGCGACCGTCGTGATGCCGGTGCGTTCGGCGATCACGTCGGGATTGCCGATCTGCCACGTGAACGGATGGGGGCCGTCGGGGCGATGACGCAGGGTCTGGCCGTGGCTGCCAATCGCGGTGATCTGTGCCGCGGACACACTCGCTTCCTGCAGCAGCTGCAAAGCGGCCACCGCAAACGCCGCGCCGATCGCGGTGTCGAGCGCGCCAACCTGGTCGAGGTCCACGTTTTCGGGATGTGCGACGAGACGGAAGAGCTTATCGCGCATCTGCGGTGCATATGGCACCGCGCGCGCATGGCGCACTTGGCAACGTGCTCCGTCGATCTCGACCAGCGCGGCGTCGATCGCGTCCATGCTGGTTCCCGAGATCAGCCCGAGGTAGAGGGCCATCGTGAAGAACCGCTCAGCGGTTGGCGAGAAGTGCGCTGCTCGTCAGCTGCTCGAGCTGCGCGAGATCGGGCGCGGTGCGCATCTGGAAGTCGGCAAGCAGGTCGGCGGCAATCGGCGTCGCATCCGGCAGCTTCACCGTTTGCGGATTGCGGTGCACGCCGTTGACCCGGTATTCATAGTGCAGGTGCGGTCCAGTGGCGAGGCCGGTCATTCCGACGTAGCCGATCACCTGTCCCTGGCGCACGCGTGAGCCCTGGCCGATACCCTTTGCAAAGCGCGACAGGTGACCGTAGAGGGTGCTCACGCCACCGCCGTGCTCGAGCACGATCGCGTTGCCATAGCCGCCAGAACGGCCGCGCGTCTGTACGCGTCCGTCGCCGGCGGCGCGCACCGGGGTCCCGGTCGGCGCGGCATAGTCGACACCCTTGTGCGCGCGGATGGTGTTGAGGATCGGATGCTGCCGGGCCGAGTTGAAGCGCGAGCTGATGCGCGAGAAGTCTACGGGCGCGCGCAGGAAGGCCTTGTGCATGCTGCGGCCGTCGGGCGCGAAATAATCGGTGCTGCCGTCGGGAAGCTGGTAGCGCACGGCGCGGAACGTGCGCCCGTCGTTGACGAACTGCGCGGCAATGATCGGGCCGTCCCCGACCAGTGCGCCGTCTTGCCAGACCTGCTCGTAGATCACGCTGAACTCGTCGCCCTCGCGGATGTCGAGGACGAAGTCGATGTCCCAGGCGAAGATGTTGGCGAGTGCGAGCGCCGTCTGGTCAGAGATGCCGGCGGCTGCCGCCGCTTCAAACAGTGAACTCGTGATCCGGGCGCGCTTGCTGACGACTGCCGCTTCGACCGGGTTGTCGATGATCTGCGCCGCGAAGCCGTCGGCTTCACGCTTCACCGACAACGTCTGCGTGAGACTCATCTGCCGCGTGAGGCCCTGCAGGTCGCCATTCGAATGAGTCACGGTGATTTGATCGCCGGGGCGCAACAGGTCGAGACCTTCGCGAATGCCGGGCAGCAGCCGGATGCTCGCGAGGTCGGTCAGGTTCAGATCGAGCCGCCGGAAGATCCGGTCGAGCGTGTCGTTACGTCCCACCACGACGTCGATGGTGTCGAATGGAAACGCAGCGGCGACCGGCTGGGCGCTCATGTCGATCACGGGTGTCTGCCCGGGCGCAGCTACTTGTGTAAGCGTCGTGGTCGCATTGGGCTGCGGAGCGCTTGTGTTGGACACGAAGCTGCTCCAGGACCGGAAGGCCAATCCGCTGAGAACAATCCCGGCGAGTACCAGCGACGCCAGCCCGGCGAACAGGGGCAAGCGGCGCCGCGCAGGCGGCGCCTGGCGATCACGATAATCGACGCACAACTGGACCGTGGGTGAAGTCACTAGTCAAAAGTCAGCTAAAACAGGCGGTTAAACTATCTGCCGCAGTGCGCGAGGTCAACCGTTTATTTGCCACAGAGGTGATCGCGATGTGCATCCTGTGGAGTATTTCGCGTTCGTGGCGGCTCGAGTTGAGAGCCACGTCTGAATTGCGCAGCGCAACGCGTGACTCTAGAGTGCCCAGTCCGAAGCCGCAGGAGACCGCATGCGTTCTGCCGACGATCAGTTGCTCGAATATCGCCGCGGTGCGCAGGAGATCCTGCTCGAAGAGGAACTGAAGAAGAAGCTGGCGCGCGGCAAGCCGCTGCGCGTGAAGGCCGGCTTCGATCCCACCGCCCCCGATCTGCACCTCGGCCACACGGTGCTCATCAACAAGCTGCGCCAGTTCCAGGATTTCGGCCACGAAGTCATCTTCCTGATCGGCGATTTCACCAGTCTCATTGGCGATCCTAGTGGACGCAATGCGACCCGCCCGCGCCTGTCACCGCAGGAGATCAAGGACAACGCGCGTACCTACGAGCGGCAGATCTTCAAGATTCTGGATCGCGAGCGGACCGTGATCGACTTCAATTCGCGCTGGATGAGTGGCGTGAGTGCAGCGGGGCTGGTCGAGATCGCGGCCAAGCACACCGTCGCCCGCATGCTGGAGCGGGATGACTTCGCGAAGCGGTACAAGGCCGGTCAGCCGATCGCGATCCACGAGTTCCTGTATCCGCTGGTCCAGGGCTACGACTCGGTGGCGCTCAAGGCCGATGTCGAACTGGGCGGCACCGATCAGAAGTTCAACCTCCTGGTCGGCCGGCAACTGCAGGAGGCGTACGGGCAGGAGCCGCAGGTGGTCTTGACGATGCCACTTCTCGAGGGTCTCGATGGCGTGCAGAAGATGTCGAAATCGCTCGGCAACTACGTCGGCATCGACGAACCAGCCAATGACATGTTCGGCAAGCTCATGTCGATCTCCGATGACCTGATGTGGCGCTACTACGAGCTCCTCAGTTTCCGCTCGAGTGCCGAGATCGCGGCGCTTCGTCGGCAGGTGTCCGAGGGGCGCAACCCGCGCGACGTCAAGTTCGAGCTGGCAGGCGAGCTGGCGGCGCGCTTTCACGACCAGCGAGGCGCCGAAGCGGCACACGCGGATTTCGTCGCGCGTTTTCAGAAGGGCCAGCTGCCGTCGGACATGCCGAAACGCAAAGTAATCGTCCCCGGGCCAGCCAAGATCAAGATTGCGAACCTGCTCAAGCAAGCGGGGCTCGCCCAAAGCACGACTTCTGCCTATCGCCTGATCGATCAGGGCGCAGTGCGCGTGGGAGGCGAGAAACTGAGCGATCGCGACCGAGTGATAGAGGCAGGCACGTACATCGTGCAAGTCGGCAAGCGCGAGTTTGCCGAAGTGACTGTCACCTATACGGCCGCCTGAACCGGCTTCCGGTTTGACCGCAGGGAATGCCGACTGACAAGAAGCGCATGAGTCTCAGGGATGGTCTGCAACGGGAAATCGCCGCGTCCATCGAGACGCTGGAGCGGCGCCTGGTCTCCAGCGGCGATGCTCGGGAAAAACGCGCCATCGCTTCCGCACTCATCGTCCTGAGCGGCGAGCAGCTTCGACTCGGGCAAGACCTGCTGACTACCCTGCAGTCCTTGGCGATTGCTCGCGATGAGCTCGAGAAGGCGGTGGGCGCTGCGCGCCTCGGTCCGTTCGATGGCTACCTGTGCGCTCTCGAGCGTCATAGCGCCCGCTTCGATCGGGTTTCGGGCAGGTTGCATGCTCAGCTTGCGCTGCCGAAGGCCCACCTGCACCGACCGCGCGCGGGTGCGCCCAAGCAGCCACCCGGACGCCGTACCATCTCGCGCCGTCCAACAGCGACTCCCAAAACCCCGATCGTCAGCACGAGCTTCGTCGACCTGCGCAAGGAATATGCGCGTTGCTACTCGAAGTGCAGCGTGCGGCAGGAATGTCGCGTCACGCTCGACTACTACGTCAGGAGGCTGCGCGCCGCGCAACAGAACTACGAGCTGGTGCAGGCGGCACTTGGCGTGCCGTGGGCGTTCGTCGGGGTGATCCACGCGATGGAATGCGGCTTCAATTTTTCCTGCCACCTGCACAACGGCGACCCGCTGACCGCGCGCACCTCGCACGTTCCGAAGGGCCGACCGCTCGGGGAGCCGCCCTTCACCTGGCTGCAAAGTGCCGTGGATGCGCTGCAGTTGCGCAAGCTCAACGAGGTGACCGACTGGTCCCTGCCGCACGTTCTGTTTCTGCTCGAGGGTTACAACGGTTTCGGCTATCGCCGGCACGGCGTGCTGACACCTTATCTATGGAGCTTCTCCAACCTCTACTCGCAGGGTAAGTTCACGCAGGACGGGAAGTTCGATCCGAATGCGCTCAGCCGGCAATGCGGCGCCGCGCTCATGTTGAAGGAAGTCTTTTACGCGTAGTCGCGGCTCAGGGAGTACCGGCATGGCTCGACGTGCGCTTCTCATCGGCATCAATCGCTATCTCATCCCGGGCGCGGATCTCAGGGGCTGCGTCAACGACATCAAGAACATCCGCGCCGCCTTGATGAAGTACTTCGCTTTCCGCGGCAGCGACATCAAGGCGCTCACGGACCACCGCGCCACGAAGAAGGCGATGCAGTCCGCGATCCAGGCGCTGCTGGGCAGCGGCAAGAAGGGCGATGTGCTCTACCTGCACTATTCGGGGCACGGCTCGAACGTTCCAGACAGGAATGGTGACGAGGCCGACCACCGCGACGAGATCCTGTGCCCCAGCGACCTCGACTGGAAGGATCCGCTCACGGACGATTGGCTGCGCACCGCGTTCAACAGACTCAAATCCCGCGTCAATCTCACGGTAGTCATGGATTGCTGCCATTCCGGGACGAACACGCGCGCCATCCTGCCGCCCGACGCGCCCGTAATCCCGCGCTACCTGCCCAACCCCTGGGACCTGATGGCCGAGGAGTCGGGTCGTGCGTTGCGTGGCGTATTGCGCAACGCACGGACGCGCGCGCCGCGCAAGCGCAGTGATGTAGTCGAGGCTGCGATCGGCGAGACCCTGATCACCGGTTGCCGCTCCACACAGACCTCAGCGGACGCGTATATCGGGCGGACCTACAACGGCGCGCTCACTTACTCACTGGTCGCGGCACTGCAGGCTGCCCGCGGCAAGCTGACCAATCGCGAGTTGCACGCCGCGACGCTGCAGCGACTGAGGGCCGGCGATTTCGATCAGGTGCCGCAACTCGAAGGCCGGCGATCCGCCTTCGACCGGCCGTTTCTCGCCTCCCTGGACTAGGAGTCCCCGTGCCGCAATCTCGCAAGCGTCAAGGCTCCCGATCGAAGCGCGCGCGCAATCGTCGCTCGGCACGCCCCAGGAAGTCCGTCGCCGCATCACCATTCAAGTTGCGCGGCCCGCTTGCCGATGCCGCGCAGGAATCCGCGCTCAAGCGCTCCACGCCCGCCGCGGAAAAACCACTCGTTGAAATCAAGGTCAAAGCCGAGTTCCGTCCCGCGAGTCGCGGGCTCGCTCCAGAGCGCAGCGTCGAGGTCGCTCCCGACGACGTGCTCGAGATCGAATTTGCCGACGGCACTCGGGTCTGGTTGCGCGGCGATGAGTACCGCGCTCGCTTCGGCGGAGCAGCGGCGCGTGATGCAGGCTCCGCCAGCCTGGACGTGCCGACGAGCTTCGCGGTCAGCCCCGTTGGCGCTCCGAGTCGTGGGGCGATCGGCTGGGCGCTGAAATCGCTCAAGGTTCTAGGCGTCGACGTGCACGCGCGCACGGCACTTGCGCTGGCGGCGAGCGTGGAAACGCGAAAGGGCCTGCGCCGGCCAGGACTCGGACTCTACCGTTGCACACCCGAAACGGGTCGATTCGGGCTCGCGCCCTGCGCGCTTCCCGACCAGGCAACCGACGACAGGCCTTACCTCGTTTTCCTGCACGGTACGCTTTCCAGCACCTGGGGAAGCTTTGGCGAACTGTGGGCGCCGGAGCGCTCGCGTGAGCTCGCGTTGCTGAAGAGCAGCTACGGTGATCGCATCCTTGGTTTCGAGCACGCTACTCTCGCCGTAAGCCCGCTGCAGAACGCTCTGGATCTCGCCAACGCGTTGCCGGTGGGAGCAACGGTTCACCTGATCTCGCATTCCCGCGGCGGCCTCGTTGGCGAGCTGCTATGCCGCTCGCAGTCGCGCATTGGCAAGGCGCGCGGCGATCAATGGCAGGCGAGTGACCCTTTCAGCAGCGCTGAGCTCGGGTTGCTCGGCCCCCAGAATCGGCTCCTCGGGCGACTCAACCAGGCACTGAAGCGGCGCGCGTTACGCATCGCGCGTTTTGCGCGCGTCGCCTGTCCCGCGCTCGGCACGACACTGGCGTCCGCCCGGCTCGATCGTTGGTTCTCACTGATAGGGAGCGTAGCGAGCAAAGCCCTGCCGCAATCGCCGCTCGCCGAGATCGCGAGCGACATCGGCGATTTCATCGCGGCGGTCGTCAAGGAACGCACTGATCCAAAGACCTTGCCGGGCGTCGAAGCGATGATGCCGGAGTCGCCGTTCATCAGGCTGGTGAACTGGCCGGCAGCAGCTGTCGCAGGCGAGCTCTACGTGATCGCGGGCGATCTCGATCCGGATGCCTGGTGGGCAAAACTCCTCGTATGGGTGACCGATCGCTTCTACAGCGGTGACCACGACCTGGTCGTGAACACGGCGTCGATGTACGGAGGCGCCAAACGTACGGATCTCGCCAAGGGAAGTTTCTTCGAAGGGCCGGCGGTCAACCACTTCAACTACTTTCGCAACTCCGACAGCGCCGCGCGCATGCTAGCCGCGATGGCGCGCGGCGATGGCGCCGGCTATGAAGACTTCGAACCCAAGGTCGTCAACATCGCGCGTGCCATTGAAGTACGAGACGCCACGCCGCGTCCGACGGTCTTCATGCTCCCCGGCATCATGGGCAGCGAACTGGGCATCAAGCAGGACCGGGTCTGGTTCGACATCGGCGATCTGCTCCTTGGGGGAATGGAGAGACTCGCGATCGGCGCAAAGAATGTGCAACCGCTGCAGCCGTTCGCGCGCTACTACGGCGATTTGCTGCAATTCCTGGCTGCCAGTCATCGTGTAATTCCGTTCGCTTACGACTGGCGTCTCGATCCGCGCACGGAGGGGGACCGGCTTGCGGCTCGAATCAAACAGGAACTTCCCGTCGCACGCGAGCAGCGTCAGCCGATTCGGATCCTCGCGCACTCGATGGGCGGGCTGCTGGCACGCACGATGATCGCGCGTCACGGCGACTTGTGGGCCCAGATGCTTGCAATCCCCGGCGCACGCCTGGTGATGCTCGGCACGCCTAACGGCGGATCGCATTCCATCACCGAGTTGCTGGTGGCGCGCTCGAAAACGCTCCGTCAGCTCGCTCTGCTCGATGTGCGCAACGGCACGCGCGGGCTCCTGCAAGTGATAGCGCGTTTTCCAGGCGTGCTCGCCATGCTGCCGTCTGACGCGCGCGAGGACTATTTCGACGCGGGAGTCTGGAAGAGCTACGCCACGCAGAGCAATGGCGAATGGATACAACCTGTGGCCGCGGACCTGCTCGGGGCACGCCAGGTGCGACAGCTCCTGGACCAGGCCCCGTTCGATCCGCGAGCGATGTTCTACATTGCCGGTCACGCGCCCGCCACGTTGTGCGGCATGCGCATCGACCCACAGGAGAAGGATCCCACCAGGCGCATCCAGTTCGATGCCACCAATCGCGGCGACGGACGTGTGCCTTGGGAGACGGGAATTCCGCAGGCACTGAAAACCTGGTACCTGGATGTCGCGCACGGCGATCTGTCCGCGGCCGAAGACGGGTTTGCGGCGATCGTCGATGTGCTCTCTTTCGGCAACACCATCCGGCTTGCAACCACGCCGCCGGTGGATCGCGGGGCGGCAGAGGTATTCCCGATGCCGCGCGATGTGGAGGTGGTGTATCCCGATGAGCGCGCGTTGCAGGCCGAAGCGCTCGGTGCCGAGCCGACTCGTTCGCGTCGCGCGCTGGGCGGGCGCAGCCAAGCCCCGGTCACGGTACGCGCCGTTCACGGCAACCTTGCTTTCGCGCGCTTTCCGGTCGCGGTGGGTCACTACATCGGCGACACCATCATCAGCGCCGAGCGGGCTTTGGATCGTACGCTGGCAGGCCAATTGTCGCAGCGCCTGCAGCTTGGTCTGTATCCGGGGCCGCTCGAATCGAGTGCCGTATTCGTCAATGCGCGCCTGGCCGGTTACGACCGTGTCACTCCCAAGGGCGCCGTCGTCGTCGGGCTGGGGAATGCCGGCACACTGAGCGCCTCGCAGCTGGCGCGCACGTTTGTACACGGCTTGCTGGAGTACGTCTCGGAGTGGACGGAGCGTGGCGTCATTACGGTGGAGGACGACACTCAGTCACTCGGCATCAGTGCGTTGCTGGTCGGCAGCGGCATGGGCGGCGTCGCGGTGGCCGACTCGGTCGCCGCGTGTCTGCGCGCGGTCGCGCAGGCGAACGACATTCTGGCTGCGTCCAGTCAGGCGCAGCGCATCGGTGAAATCGAGTTCATCGAGTTGTGGCGCGATCGCGCTATCCAGGTCGTCAGCGCCTTTGCGCGCATTGAGAAGGATGAACCCGCCCTCAAGGGCCGGTTCCGATTCGACGGCAAGCTCGCGCGACGCAAGGGTGCGCGCCAGCGCATCAGTTACCAGGAACCTGGGGGCTGGTGGCACAGGATCCAGATTCTCGGCGATCCGAGCGGCGATTCAGGCGAGAAGGCACTGCGCTTCTCTGCTATTACACGCCGCGCGCGCAACGAGGTGCGCCTGCTTACCACGCAGCGCGCGCTGGTCGACGGTTTCATTCGCCAGGCGATTCAGACTACGCAGCACGAGGAGGAACTGGCACGCACGCTGTTCGAGTTGCTGCTGCCGAATGAATTCAAGGATGCATCGCTCGATGAAGACAATGTCGTGTTGATGGTCGACGATGAGTCCGCTGCGTATCCATGGGAGCTGCTCGAAGACCCGCTCGACGGGCGCGGACCGCAAGGACGTCAGCCCTTCAGCTGCCGCAAGGGTGTCCTGCGTCAGCTCGAGTCGCTGGAGTTTCGCGAGAACGTTCAACCCAGCACCTCGATGGAGGCGCTGGTCGTCGGTGACCCGGTGAGCCCGTTCGTGGAGTTGAAGGGTGCACAGCAGGAAGCGCGTGCAGTCGCGCGGGCTCTCGACGTGAGCGGCCAGTTCCGCGTCACCCACCTGGATCGACCCAGCGGCACGCAGGTCCTGAAAGCGCTGTTCGATCGGCCCTATCGCGTGCTGCACCTCGCCGGCCATGGTGTCTACCAGTATGCCCCGGTGCCGGGCGCCAAGGATCGAGTTACCGGCATGGTGATCGGCGATGGCATGTTTCTCACGCCGCACGAAGTTGCGCAGATGCGGCGCGTGCCCGAACTCGTCTTCATCAACTGCTGTCATCTTGGTCGGATCGCCGCGGCTGCCCCCGGATGCGCGAACCTGCGCGATGACTACAACCATCTGGCCGCGAATCTTGCCCAGGAGTTCATCCGCATGGGCGTGCGTGCGGTCATCGCTGCGGGCTGGGCAGTTGACGACGAAGCGGCGACGGCATTCGCCCATTCGGTCTATGGCGACCTGCTCAGCGGCGTGACGTTCGGGCAGGCAACACGTGCCGCACGCAAGGGAATTTACGAGCGCTACCCGACCGTGAACACGTGGGGTGCATATCAGTGCTATGGCGATCCAGACTACCGCCTGCTCGCGTCGACGGACGGCGCGGCGAGCGAGCCCGACCTCAATTTTGCGACGCCTGAAATCGCCGTCACGGAAATAGAGGACATCACCGCCCAACTCGAAACAGTCGGCGGCTCCGATCCGTCGTGGTACCTAGGCCAACTGGTACGCAGCGAAAAATGGCTCCAGGACCAGGATTGGCTGTCGAAACCCGGGATCTACATTTCGCTCGCGCGCGCGTATTGGGAGGCGCTGCTATTCCAGGATGCGCTGCGCCTGTACCGACACGCGCTCAAGGAGGATTCCGCATCCCTCACCCTGCGCGACATCGAGCAACTCGCCAATCTCATGACACGGCTTGCAGTGGAGTCGACCCGCAAGGCTGGCAAGCCTGATCAGCGCGCGATCTCCGAGCTCTTCGGCGAGGCCGATGAACTTCTTCGTTGGGTCACGACACCGCTCATGGAGCGCAAGGGCGCGCGTGTGCCGGAGCGAAGCAATGACCAGCTCACGGCGGAACGCCTATTCCTTCTCGCGAGCTGGGAGAAGCGTAAGGCGTGGCTGAGCACCGAGCTCAGCGAGACCCGGCGTGCGATCGAGAGGATGCGCGAATACTACGAGCAAGCGTTGAGTCGACGTCCCGCGAACGACTACTACCCGAGGCTCAACCTGGTCGTGGGGCAAGTAGTCATCGACTGGCTGACGACCGGTGCCAAAGCGAAGAGTGCACGCGCCGCTTCTTCCCGGCAGCTACGTCTGGCGGCGGATCTCGATGTGATTGCTCACAAGGTCGAGCTCCTGCTCAAAGAGGGTCCGGACTTTCTGGTCGACCAGGCGCGCATCGACTGCAAGCTTGTGTCCGGCCTGGTTGGCGAGAACCTTACCGATCAGCTGCTGGATCAGATCGCGGGTGAGTATCTCGACATACGTGCGCTCTCGAGCCTGCGGGAATTCGCATCGGTCCGCGATCAGATCGATTTCCTCGGTCGCATGGCGACGCTTGGCGGCCGGCAACCACTCATGAAGTCCCTGCAGCAACTGCTCAAGCGCTTGAATCAATGATCGGTTCCCCTGAATGGGGGACTGGTCACAAGGAACCGTTGACTCCCTGAATTCGGTCGCTATACTGCGCCCCCTCTTGACGCCCCGGTCTTTCCGGGCATCTCCTGACCCCTCCGCTGACGGCATAAGCCGTTGACGGGTCGGATTTGTCCGGTATACTCCCGCGTCTTTCCGGGGCCCCCGACGGTCCCGGCCGCTCTTTAAAAATCAAACAGGTAATTTGTGTGGGGACTCGTGTCGAGTGCCTTTGACGGCAATGACCGAGTAACCAAGAGTCCAGCAGTAATACTGAACTTTTGGATCACTCATCTTTAGTTAGAAGTCTCAAAGCCTTTAATTGAAGAGTTTGATCCTGGCTCAGATTGAACGCTGGCGGCGTGCCTAACACATGCAAGTCGAGCGGTAACAGGTGTAGCAATACATGCTGACGAGCGGCGGACGGGTGAGTAACGCTTGGGAATCTGCCCTGAAGTGGGGAATAACCAGTCGAAAGATTGGCTAATACCGCATACGCCTCCTATCTACACCGGATAGAAGGGAAAGCGGGGGACCGTAAGGCCTCGCGCTTCTGGATGAGCCCAAGTCGGATTAGCTTGTTGGCGGGGTAACGGCCCACCAAGGCGACAATCCGTAGCTGGTCTGAGAGGACGACCAGCCACACTGGGACTGAGACACGGCCCAGACTCCTACGGGAGGCAGCAGTGGGGAATATTGGACAATGGGGGCAACCCTGATCCAGCGACGCCGCGTGTGT
>DASQOO010000069.1:0-19980 GCA_035644435.1 Steroidobacteraceae bacterium
GGCGTGATTCCCCCACACAACATCCCGCTGTCACGCCAGACGAGCTCGAGTTGATCAACACGGGCCGCGCCGCGACTGACTCGGGCTCGGATCGTCAGTACGGATGGCGCAAGGTCCTGCTGCAACGGGACGTGCTCCTGATCGCGTGCAGCTACTTCTGCTCGAACTACGTCTTCTACATGTTCTCGAACTGGCTGTTTACCTACCTGGTGGAGTCGCGCGGCTTCTCGTTGCTCGAAAGTGGCTGGCTGTACGCCTTGCCGTTCGTAGCCGGCGCCATCATGTGCGCTCTAGGTGGGCTCGTTTGCGATGCCCTGTGCCGACGCATTGGCGCGCGATGGGGATGCGGAATTCCCGCGATGCTCGGGCTGATTCTCGTCGGCGTGTTCCTGCTCGCGGGCGCGTACGCAACCAATCCTTACGTGGCAGTCGTCATGCTGTCGCTGTGCTTTGGCTTCATCCTCTTCATCGAAGGGCCGTTCTGGGCCGCGTCAACGTACGCGGCCGGCCCGCATACAGCGGCTGCAACAGGAGTGATGAATACGGGCGGAAACATTCCTGGCCTGCTCGCGCCTGTCATCGGGTTGATGATCGATCACCTGGGTTGGTTGCCGACGCTCGCCAGCGGTTCGATATTTGCATTAGCAGGCGCCACTTTGTGGCTGTTCATTGGCGGACAAAGCGATCAAGCGCTTGGTTCTTTGCGTAACCCCAAGAGGAATTGATCACCATGAAGAACAAAGCTAACCACTCTGCGGCGATGAACATCGCACGCATGACTGCAGTCACTCTTGGGCTCGCCGCGACCTGCCTCGCGTTCTCGATCGCCCACGCGCAGGCGCCATCAATGGCGCCGGCCGACTCGCCCCAATCCACGGCCGGCAAGTACGAACGTATCACCGTACATGGCGTATCTCTGGTGGGTAACCTCGAAGGCGATACTCCCGACCGGATGGTGTCCGTGTACCTGCCGCCGAGCTACGCAAAGAATCCGAAAGCGCGCTACGCCGTGCTTTATCTCCTGCACGGATTCACCGACTCGGACAGTCGCTGGTACGGATTGCGCGGCCCGCACTTCATCAATGTCCAGCGCGCCGTGGACCGAGCCAACGCCGCCGGCGCGATGGAAATGATCATCGTGACGCCTGATGCCTTCACCAAATACCAGGGCAGCATGTATTCGAGCTCGGCGACCATCGGTAACTGGGAGGCGTTCATTACCGAGGACCTGGTGACTTACATCGACGCTCACTACCGTACGCTCGCGCGGCGCGCGAGCCGCGGACTCGCGGGGCATTCGATGGGTGGCTACGGCACGATTCGACTCGGCATGAAATATCCGCAGGTGTTCTCGAGCCTCTACGCAATGAGCCCCTGCTGCCTCGCGGCGAGTCTCGAACCAAACGCGGAGCTGGTGGCGCGTGCAGCTAAGGTGAGCAGCGATAAGGAGATCGCCGACGCGGACTTCTTCACCAAGGCGACCCTCGCTTTGGCCGCCGCCTGGTCACCGAACCCACGCAATCCGCCGCGCTTCTTCGATTTGCCCATCGTCGACGGTAAGGCCGTGCCGGAAACGATCGCAAAGTGGGCGGCGAATGCGCCGCTGGCGATGGTGTACCAGTACATCCCGAATCTGAAACAGTTCGATGCGATTGCGCTGGATGCAGGTGACAAGGACCAGCCGATCGCGGACACGGTCCGCGCGATGGACGACATCCTGAACCTCTACCGGGTCGAGCACGTGGCCGAGATCTACGAGGGCGATCACGTCAGTCGCATCGAGGAGCGCCTCGAAAAGAAGGTGCTGCCGTTCTTTAGCGAACACCTGAGCGGGAAAGACCCATAAGGCCGAACGGTGATCCTTACCTGTCGAGTCTGGTGGGCCATGTAGGACTCGAACCTACAACCAACGGATTAAGAGTCCGCTGCTCTACCAATTGAGCTAATGGCCCGTCTCGGCGGGATCTTCGCGAGGGCGCGCATTCTACCGGATCACGGCCGCATTGGTGCAGTCCGTGCTAGCGCCCGGGTGGCCTGCGATCTCAGGCGCAGGGTTGGCTGCGATCGGCGGGCCGATCCGGAAGGCTTTCCAGCACCGGCTTGAACTCCGTCTTGGATTCCTCGGTGGCGAGTCGCGTAACCGGCCGCTCGATCTTTCCAGAGACTTGCACAAGCGGTGCGTTCCTGAGAGGACCGCGTTTGAGAGTCGGCTTGACCAGGAAATCCATTTCACCGCTTGGCAGGGCGAGCGATCCCAAGCCACGCATGCGTGTCGTCTCGGTGTCGATTCTCAGGTTCTTCGTCACCGCGCGACCGTCACGCAGCTCGAAATTCCCGCCCATGCAGCGAATGTGCGTGATCGAGCCCTCGCTCGGCAGCGAAAAGGCGAACTTGAGGAAACCTTTCGACCAGCGCTCGACCTGCTCGATCGGAAATTCTGCAGGACCCGCTTCCACGCGCGCGGCACCGCGGATGTGCTCCAGCCATTCGTCGACGGTCGCGCCGGTCGTCTCGAATGTCGTGTCGGCATTGATGTAGCCGGCCATCGCTTGATCCTGCGTCGGTGTGTCGAGCCAGCGCTCGAGATCCAGGTCGCGTGCGGCTCCGGTTCCGCGGATGCGCAGGCCAGCATCTGTCTTCTCGGCCTGCACGTCGCCGGAGAGCTTCCCGCTCCCCCACTCACCCTTGTCGATGTGGAACCGGTAGCCGTCCTTGTCTTCCGTGAGATGACCGCGCACGTGCAGGTCGTCAAGCGCGACGCCGTGCCACTTATCGAGCCCGACACGCCCGTCGACTTGCAGGTCCACGCCTCGCAGTTCCCGGGGCTTGTCGATCGTGCCCTCCGCCTCCATGCGCATGCGGGCCAGCCGCACTGATGCCTTCACGTCCCAGGGTCGATTCGCCCGAAAGGCATTCCAGCTGTCTCCTTCCACAACGGCGAAGGGCGCATCGTCATGCTCGCGGTAGATCTCGATCTTGGTCTGTCCATGCGCCGGCAGGCTTGCGGTGAGCAATGAAATGCTCTGTTTCATTGCATTCCCACAGGGACCGCCATGGCAAGTCACCTCGAGGCGCCTGATCGTGATCTTGTCCACATTCGTCACCCCATCAATGGCGCGCAGCGCCAGGCGCCAGTCACAAGGCGAGTCGTGCCGGGTCGAAACGCACACCTCGGCATCCTCGACTTCGAGGCGCCGGATCGACCACTTGTTCGACAGCATCGGAAGCAGGTCGACCTGTGCATTTACGGTCTTCGCAGCAAAAGCATCTGACTTCGTGCCAGCGCCCGGCTGACGCAGACGTACATCCTGGAGGTGGAGGCGCGGGCGCAGGGAGAGCCGCACTTCGATCGGCCCGTCGATCGAGACTGCGAAACCCAGCAGACGTGACAGCCGCTCCTCGATTGCACCGTGATCGCGAAGGTGAAAGGAGTGCAGCGAAATTGCGAGCAGCGCGATGCAGATGACGAGGAGAATTGCGGTGATGATGACGAGGCGCCACATCAACACGCGTTGCTTTGCTTGCATTCCGTTGCTCGCCGCGTCCATTGGCAGGACTTTCCATGACAGTCGTTGTCAGTTCGACGAACGACCTCTGCGTGGGTTCCGCGTCGGAACCCGCCTACGAATCGTCAGCGGGAAGATGGGGTGGACGATGGGACTCGAACCCACGACGGCCGGAATCACAATCCGGGGCTCTACCAACTGAGCTACGTCCACCACGGTCCTGGTGCGCCCGGCAGGACTCGAACCTGCGACCCTCGGCTTAGAAGGCCGATGCTCTATCCGGCTGAGCTACGGGCGCGCAGCCGATCGCACAATAGCCGTCGTGTCCGAATGCGTCCACGCGGCCGGGTAAAGTGGTCGGGGCGAGAGGATTCGAACCTCCGACCCTCTGCTCCCAAAGCAGATGCGCTACCAGACTGCGCCACGCCCCGATCGACTACCGCCCTGCACGGGGGCCGGAATCATACGGACGACCCTGTGGAGGGTCAAACTTACTCGCCGCGATCTACTTTCTGCGCCAAGTCGTGCCCTTGGACCCGTCCTCGAGCACGATGCCTGCCGCGGCCAGCAGGTCGCGAATTCGATCGGATTCCTTCCAGTTCTGCGCCTGGCGTGCCGCGACTCGATCCTTGATCAACTCTTCGATCTGCGCGTCTGTTAGCTCGTTGTCGGCCTGCGTGCCAGTGGCCTGCTGGAACCATTGCTCCGGATCATGGCGCAGCAGGCCGAGAATTCCGGCGAGCTGCCGCAATTGGCCGGCAAAGGTTCGTGCATCCGAGGAGCGGCCCTCGGCCTTCGCCGTATTCAGGTCGCGCGCGATCGACTGCAGGACCGCAAAGGCTTCAGGCGTATTGAAATCGTCGCTCATCGCCGCCCGGAACCGCTCCAGCGTCTCGCCAGTGACGGCGGTTGTACTCGGCTCTACGCCACGCAGTGCGGTGTAGAGCCGATCGAGAGCCGCCTTGGCTTGCAGCAGGTTCTCCTCGCTGTAGTTGATCGGTGCGCGGTAGTGCGTTGCCAGCAAGAAATAGCGCACGGCTTCCGGGTGATAAACCTTGACGACGTCGCGGATAGTGAAGAAGTTGTCGAGCGACTTGGACATCTTCTCGTCGTTGATGCGCACGAAGCCGTTGTGCATCCAGACATTGACGAATTTGGTGTCGAGCGCCGCACAAGACTGCGCGATCTCGTTCTCGTGATGCGGAAACTTGAGGTCGACGCCACCGCCGTGCAGGTCGAAGTGATTTCCCAGCACCTGGGTGGACATTGCAGAGCATTCGATGTGCCAGCCGGGACGTCCCTTGCCCCAAGGTGAATCCCACGAGGGTTCACCGGGTTTCGCGGCCTTCCACAACACGAAGTCGAGCGGATCGCGTTTGGCGGGGTCGATCTCGACGCGCGCACCCGCACGCAGATCCTTGAGCTGCTTGCCCGAGAGCTTGCCGTAGCCTGGAAAACTGCTCACGGAATAGAGCACATCACCATCGTCTGCGGCATAGGCGAAGCCCTTGCTGACGAGCTGTTGCACCATCTTGATGATGGCAGGCACGTATTGCGTCGCGCGCGGTTCGTGGTCGGGCTTCAGCATCCCGAGCGCCTCGCAATCCTCATCCATCGCTCGAATGAAGCGCGCCGTCAGCGCGTCGATCGGTTCCTTGTTCTCGGCCGCTCGCTTGATGATCTTGTCGTCGATGTCGGTAATGTTGCGAACATACGTCACTGAGTAGCCGAGCGAGCGCAGGTAGCGAACCGCCATGTCGAACACCACGAGCATGCGGCCGTGGCCGATATGGCAGTAGTCGTAGACGGTCATGCCGCAGACGTAGATGCCGATGCGTCCGGCCTGCAAAGGAACGAATTCCTCCTTGCGACCGGTGAGCGAGTTGTGAATCTTGATGGGATGCATGTTCAGTGTGGCTTCGCCCAGGCCTCGAGACGTCGGCGTGCGGTGTCAGGCGGCAGCAGCTTGAGCAAAGGGGCGAGCTCGGGCCCGTGCAAACGCCCGGTGAGCGCAAGGCGCAGCGGCATGAAGAGCTCCGGACCTTTGCGCCCGGTTGCCGCCTTGAGAGTCGCCCCCAATGCTTTCAGGTCCGGTCCGTGTCGTTCGAATGCGTTCGCCGCCTCACGGAAGAATCCGCTGCCCGCTTCATCCACGACACGACGATCCGAATCGCTGAGCGCCGGCAGATCACCGAACACGATATCGATCCATGGCGCCGCGTCCTCTGGGAGCACGATGTTGTGCCGCACGAGCTCGACAAACCCGCGCATCCGCGTCGCATCGACCCCGGCCGGGAGTCGAGGCTTGAGCCAGGCGATCAATGCGTCAGTCGGCGCCCTGGCGATCGCTTCCTTCTGCCAGTGAATGAGCTGCGTTTCATCGAAGCGCGCCGGCGCGCGGCCGAGATGATCGAGCCGGAAGTGCGCGGGCATGTCTTCGAGGTCGAGCCAGCCTTCCTGGTCCGAAGTGTGCCCGAGGCGAAACAGATGATTGACGATCGCCTGCGGCAGGAAGCCACGCTCGCGGAATTCGCGCGCACTTACGCTGCCGTGACGCTTCGACAGCGGCGCACCGTCCATGCCTGTCAGCAGGGCCACGTGCCCGTACTGCGGAATGCCGAGTCCCAGCGCCTCGAGCAGCAGGATCTGGCGTGGCGTATTCGTCAGGTGATCATCACCGCGCAGCACGTGCGTCACTTCCATCAACGCATCATCCAGCGCGTTGCAGAAGAAAAAGGCCGCAGTGCCGTCCGCACGCCGCACGATGAAGTCACCAATGTCTTCACTCGCAAAGCACTGCGCGCCGCGCACGAAGTCCGTGAACTCGACCAACTGGCCCTGTGGAATGCGGAACCGAAGACTCGGCTGCAGCCCGCGCGCCGTACGTTCGGCACGCTCCAGAGCCGACAGCTCGCGACAGGTGCCCGCGTACCGTGGCGGCTGGCCGGCGGCAAGCTGCGCGCGACGTGAGACCTCGAGTTCGAGCGGCGTGCAAAAGCAGGGGTAGACCTTACCGCCCGCCTCGAGACGCGCGAAGTACTCTGCGTACACGACGTTGCGCTGCGACTGGCGATACGGTGCCCTGGGGCCGCCGACATCCGGTCCGGCATCCCAATTCAGCCCCAGCCAATGCAGGTCGTCGATCAACTCGCCGAGATATCGCTCGGCGCTGCGCTCGAGATCCGTGTCCTCGATGCGCAGCAGGAACTGCCCGTGGAGCTGACGCGCCAGCAGAAAATTGAAGAGCGCAGTGCGCGCATTGCCCAAATGCAGCGAGCCCGTCGGGCTGGGAGCAAAACGTGTGACGGCGAGTCGCGTCATGGCGCGTATGTTAAGGGAATAAGGCTGCCGCCGCCCTAGCCCGTCAGCCGCGGCTTCCTTACACTTGCGTCCTCATAGATTTCGGACCAACTCATGAAACAGTTCGCCTCACTCCTGCTGCTCCTGTTCACCGTCGCGGCGCTCGGCGAGGAGCCCACTGCACCGGCACAGCCGCCGACGCCCACGCAACCGGTTCGCGTGCGCTTCGAGACGACGATGGGCAACTTCGTCCTGCGCCTCGACCCGGTCCGCGCGCCGCTCACGGTCGAGAATTTCGTGAAGTATGTACGCGAAGGGCAGTACGAGGGCGTGGTCTTTCATCGCGTGATCGCCAACTTCCTGGTCCAGACCGGCGGCTACGACACGAACTACCAGCTGAAGCCCGTCCACGGCTACATCGTGAACGAATCCGGCAACGGCCTGATGAATCGTCGCGGCACCGTCGGCATGGCGCGGGCCGAGGGTCCGCACACCAGCACCAGCCAGTTCTTCATCAATCTCACCGACAACCCGGATCTCAATCCGCTGCCGACGCGCTGGGGCTACGCGGTCTTTGGTGACGTGATCGAAGGCATGGACGTGGTCGACCGCATCGGCAACTCGGCGACGGGCACCGTCGGGCCGTTCAAGGAGAATGCCCCGCTGAAGCCGGTCGTGATTCAGAAAGCGGTCTTGCTCGAGTAGACGCGATGACAACGCTGTTCGTCTCGGATTTGCACCTGGACGCTCAGCATCCGGAAATCACGCGCCAGTTCCTGCAGTTCCTCAGCGGTGAAGCGCGCCAGGCCGAGGCACTCTACATTCTCGGCGACCTGTTCGAGGTGTGGATCGGCGATGACGATCCCGACCCGGAGAAGCGCCGTGTGATCTCCGGTCTGCGTGCTTTGACCGCGGCGGGGGTACCTTGCTACGTCATGCACGGCAATCGTGATTTTCTCCTCGGCGAGCGTTTTTGCACCGACAGCGGTTGCCGCCTGCTGGAGGATCCAACCATCATTCACATGCACGGCAGGCGCGTGCTCACGATGCATGGCGATGCGCTATGCACCGACGATCACGCCTACCAGAAGCTGCGCGCCATGGTGCGCGACCCA
This sequence comes from Steroidobacteraceae bacterium, assembly GCA_035644435.1. GTDB lineage: Bacteria > Pseudomonadota > Gammaproteobacteria > Steroidobacterales > Steroidobacteraceae > DATBVX01. Next base: position 7,922 of record DASQOO010000069.1, read on the forward strand.
GGCTGGCAGCGGATGTTCCTGGCGCTGAGCCATGAGCAGCGCCGGATGCTCGCCGACCAGGCACGTGCTGGCAGCAAGGCACACATCGCCCAGGCGATGAGCGCGATCATGGATGTGAATCAGCAGGCCGTGACCGCGGCCATGCGCGGGGCGGAAGTCAACCTGCTGTTGCACGGTCATACGCATCGCCCCAACGTCCATCGCTTCGACCTGGATGGACGCCCGGTGGCGCGCATTGTGCTCGGCGACTGGCATGACCAGGGAAGTGTCTTGCGGTGGGACGAGAACGGATTCGAGCTGCAAAGCCTGAGCCGGCACTAGGCGGACTACTCAATTCCTATGGCTCCTCGCCTCCCTGTCGGGCGAGGTCGCTGAGTTGAGCCTCCATGAACAAGGTTTCTGACTCAGGATTCGAGTTGTAGGGCGCAATCGGCTTGAACCCGAGTGCGGTGTAGATCGCTTGCGCCGCTTTCATGTGATGCAGCGTATCGAGCCGCATCTGGGCGTAACCGCAGCCGCAGGCGTGCCTCATGATGGCGCGCGCAAGAGCCGGGCCGACGCCCTGCCCGCGAAAATCAGTTCGCACCCATAGCCGCTTCATCTCGCAGACCTTCGCCTCCAGTGGGCGCATCGCCACGCAGCCCGCAACGGCATCGTCGACCCACGCCAGGAGCAGCGCGCCTCGCGGCGGCGCGTAGGCGCCTGGCAAGTCCGCCAACTCGCGCTCGAACTGCCGATACTCCACGTCCATGTCGAGCCACGTCGCGTATTCGGTGAACAAGGTTCGCACGATCCCGAGCGTGGATGAGTCGGCCTCGAGGATGCGAATCGCCACGATGTACCGCCATCACTCAGCGAGATCGACAGGGACGCCCGAATGGAACCGGAATTGTGCATCCGGCTCCTCGATCAACTGCGCCTCGATCTGCGCCAGTTCGCGGCTCCGGCGGTTGATCTCGCGGGCCGCTTCTTCACCGCCAGAGCGAGCTGCCAGCTGCAGATACACGGTGAAATGGCGCGCTTCAGCGTCAGCGAGGCCTGCGTAGAACATCCCTAGCGGCTCGTCCAGTTGTGGGGCGAGCGCCATGAATCGCTCACACGAACGCGCCTCGATGAGCGCTCCGCAGATCAGCAAGTCGAGTCGCCGGCCCGGCTCTCGCGGCCGCACCGCGCGGCGCAGGGTCTCGGCGTAGCGGCCGGGTTTCACCCTGCGGTAAGGCACCTGCAGCTTGGTCAGCATGCGCTGCACTTGCTCGAAGTGACGCAACTCTTCGCGCGCGAGTCGTGAGAGCTCGAACGCCAGGCCAGCGTCGTCGGCGTAGGTGAAGATGAGGCTCAGAGCGGTCGAGGCTGCCTTCTTCTCGCAATTCGCGTGGTCGAGCAGCAGATCCTGCCAACGCGACCTAGCTGCCGCGATCCATCGTGCGGGAGTCGCTACTCGCAGCAAGTCGAAGGGATCAGGAGCCGGGAGCTCCGGCGCCGCCTTCGCAGCCGGCATGCTCAAGCCTCTGCAAGGGCCGGCTGGACTGGCTGAGCACTCAGCTGATCGATGGCGCGAATCAGGTCCTCGGCCCTCTGGAAGCGGTCACGCGGCTCCTTGGCGAGGAGCTTGTGCGCCAATGGCTCGAGCTCGGCCATCTCCTCCTCGAGCGGAGGCAGTGGCGCATGGCTGTGCTTGTAGATCACGGCCATCGGCGTGCCGGCGAGATAGGGCTTCTTGGCCATCAGCATTTCGTAAAAGATGACCCCGATGCTGTAGAGATCACTGCGCTCGTCGACCTCGGCGCCGTGCCCCTGCTCCGGGCTCATGTAGTACGGCGTGCCGAATATTTCTCCGGTGGCAGTGATCGCCGCGTCGAGCTCCAGCTGTTTCGCGAGGCCGAAGTCGATGAGAGCCAGCGAGCCATTGGCGCGCAGCATGACGTTGCCGGGCTTCAAGTCCCGATGCAGGACTCCGACACCGTGAATCGCCTGCAATGCGGCCGCCATCTGGCGCAAATACACCAACGCCTGGCTCGGCGTGACCTTCTGGCGCATGCGGGCGCGCAGGTCACCGGCGGCGAAATATTCCATCGCGATGTAGGCGTGATCGTCGGCGACGCCCAGGTCGTAAATGCGCACCACGTTCGGGTGCTCGACCTTGGCCACCACTTCGTATTCCTGCAGGAACCGCTCGAATGTGCCCTTGCCCTCGGCGACGTCCGGAACCTGGCTCAGGACCTTCAGCACCACCAGGGCGCCTACGCGTTCGCTCTCGGCGAGGTAGACGGTGGAAATGGCACCGGTCGCGATCGTGCGTACGTAGCGCTGGCCACGAATGGTTACGTTGCCGAACCGGTAGGCCTGTTGTGCCTGAGCGCTGCCGCGCAGGAGCGTCAACTGCCGCTTGCGCTTGCGTGTCGCTTCGCGCACCGCGCCGATGAAGCGGCGATGGTCGATCTTGACCTTGCTGATGCACACCTCCGCACCGGCACGCAGTGCCGGCAGTACTACCGCGTCTTCGGCGGACGGTGTGAGAAAAATGATTGGAGGAAAGCCGGGCCGTGCGCTGAGATCGGTGAGCCATTCCAGGCCGGAACCGCCGGCGACTTGCTGATCGAGAATGACTGCTTCGTATCCAGCCGCGGTTAACTCGGGCGCGAGCTTGCCGTCCGTGCTCGGATCATGCTCGGTGATCGCGGCATCTGCCCATTCAGTGGTGATGTGATGGCGCAGAAGCTGGCGAAACACCGCTTCATCTTCGATCAACAGGAGCTTGACGGTCATGCGCCGCGATCCGGATCCGGGCTTCGAGCGCCCGGCGCATTCAATCACATCGGCATGCCTCGTGCGAATGTGAAGTCCGTCACACTCGCTTGATGCCGAGCACGAGGTCACCGACGTTGGTTCCGGTCGGCCCGGAATGCACCAGATCGCCGGAAGCCTCCAGGAAAGCGCCAGAATCGGCCCTGGCGAGGCAATCGTCGGCATCGAGGCCGCTGAGCGTGCCGCGCTCGATGGTCTCGCTGTCGACGATGGCGCCGGCATCCTGAGTCGGGCCGTCGGTGCCATCGGTGCCCGCGGCAAGGAGCGTCAGCTCGTCGTGCGAAACGAGCAGCCTTGCCGCCGCGAGGGCGAGGTGCTGGCTGCGTCCACCGCGACCGGGCTTCGCGGGCAGACGTAGCGTCGATTCGCCGCCCCAGATCGTCAGCCCTGCGGGGCCCATCTTCATCTCGTGGCAGAACCCTGTCGCAAGCTCGACGGCGTCTCCCGCGAACCGGTGCCCGGCTTTGCGGGTCGCGAGTCCGGCTGCGCGCCCAGCCTGCGCCGCGCCAGCAAGAGCGTCCTCGAGCGTCGCAATGACACGCCGGGCGATGGCCTGAGCGCAGGTCGCGGCAGGCGATCCGTGCCTGGCGAGAAGCTCACTGAGCCATGACGGCAGGTCGGTCGGCAGTGCTTCGTCGGTGGGGTTTCCGACCAGGCCTGAGCCGATCACGTTCGGATCGTCACCGGGCACATCGGAGATCAGCAATGCAAGCGTGTCGCGCCCGCGCAGGTGACTGAGCAGGCGCCCGCCTTTGATGCGGGACAGGTGCTTGCGAATCTCGTTCACCGCGGCGATGTCGCGTCCACTCGCGAGGGCCCATTCGCCGACGCGTGCCAGGTCATCGAGGCTCACTCTTGCGGGCAGCACTTCGACGAGACTCGAGCTGCCACCCGAGATCAGGAACAGCAGGCGCCGCTCCTGCGGCAGTGAATCGAGCAATTCGAGCAACCGTGCGCCCGCGGCGAGCGATCGCTCATCCAGCAGCGGATGACCCGCGGGAAGCTGCTCGACCTGCGGGTGGGAATCGAGCTCAACGGGAAAATGGCCGGGCTTGGAGATCGTCAATGCAGCGGCGATTTCAGTTCCGAGCACATCGATGGCGCCGAGCGTCATCGCCGCAGCGGCTTTGCCTACCGCAATCACCTGCCACGGCGCACCTGGTCCGACTCCCGTCAACGCCTCACGTACACGCCTTCGTCCATCAACCGCCGCCACCGCCTGCCGCCAGATCTCGAGCAGCAGTGAGCGCCCGTTGTTCATGGGGAGTCGGGGGTTCGCCGCCGCCGCATCATTGCGGGGGGCCGGTTTCAGACCGGTCGTACGGCGCGCAGCGTGCGACGGCGTTCAGCCCGACGGCGGGACTTCGCTTCGTCGGAGCGCTCGCTCTGCAGCCGCTCGAGGTATTCGCGAGTGACTTCCCCGGTGACGTATTCGCCGGAGAAACAGGAGGTGTCGAATTCTTCGATCCTGGCGTTGTCGTGCCGCACGGCATGCACCAGGTCATCCAGCGACTGATAGATGAGCCAGTCGGCGCCGATGATCTGCGCAACTTCTGCGTCGGTGCGACCAGCAGCGACCAGTTCCGACGCGGCCGGCATGTCGATGCCGTAGACGTTCGGGAAGCGCACCGGTGGCGCGGCCGACGCGAAATACACCTTGCGGGCACCCGCTTCGCGCGCCATCTCGATGATCTGCGCCGAAGTGGTACCGCGCACGATCGAGTCGTCGACCAGCAACACCGTCTTGCCGCGAAATTCGAGATCGATCGCGTTGAGCTTGCTGCGCACCGATTTCTCGCGTTGTTCCTGGCCCGGCATGATGAAGGTGCGGCCGATGTAGCGGTTCTTGATGAACCCTTCGCGGTACTTCACACCCAGGAGTTGCGCCACCTGCACGGCGCTCGTGCGGCTGGTGTCCGGAATCGGAATCACCACGTCGATGTCGTGATCGGGACGGTCACGGCGGATCTGATCGGCGAGCCGCTCGCCCATGCGCAAGCGCGACTTGTAGACCGAGATGTTGTCGATGATCGAGTCGGGCCGCGCGAAGTAGACGTATTCGAAGATGCAGGGCGTGTGGCGCGCGCCGGCGACGCACTGCTGCGCATAGAAACGGCCCTGTTCGTCGATGAACACGACCTCGCCCGGCGCCACGTCGCGCACCAGCTCGAAACCGAGCATGTCGAGCGCGACACTCTCCGAAGCGAGCATGTACTCCGGACCCTTGCTCGTATCCCGCTTGCCGATCACCAGCGGGCGGATGCCGTGCGGATCGCGAAAGCCGAGGATGCCGTGACCGATGATCATGGCCACCACCGCGTAGCCGCCGCGGCAACGACGATAGACCGCACTCAGCGCGGCGAAGACGTCGGCCGGTGTGATGCGCGGCGTGCCGACGCGCTGCAGCTCCGAGGCGAAGACATTGAGAAGCACCTCGGAGTCCGACTCGCTGTTGAGGTGACGACGATCCTCGCGCACCAGCACCTCGGCGAGCTCCGTCATATTGGTGAGATTGCCGTTGTGCCCGAGGCAGATCCCGTAAGGCGCGTTGACGTAGAAGGGCTGGGCTTCAGAAGCGCTGTCACAGCCCGCGGTCGGATAGCGCACGTGGCCGATGCCGACGTTGCCCTTGAGCCGCACCATGTGCCGCTCCTGGAACACGTCCCGCACCAGACCGCTGCCCTTGCGCTGGAACAGCTCGCCATCCCGCGAGGTCATGATGCCCGCGGCATCCTGGCCGCGATGCTGCAGCACCGTCAGCGCATCGTAGATGCGCTGGTTGACCGCAGAAGTTCCGACCATGCCGACGATGCCACACATTACGGTCCGCTCCCGAAGTTAACGCGCCTCAGGCAGATCCACGTCGTCCGCGATCGAACGCATCCAGTCTCCGACGATCGCGGCGTACGGCATCAGCGCCGAACGCTTCCACCAGGATTCCTCATCGAGCTGCACCAGGCGACCCAGGATCGCGAACAGCCCCACGATGATCGCCCCGCGAAGCACGCCGAACAGTATGCCCAGCATGCGGTCTGTCGTTCCGAAAGGCGAATAGCGCGCGAAGCGGGTCACGAAGAAACCCACCACGACTCCGAGCAGCACCACCGAGATCAGGATGATCAGCCGCGCCACCCAGACGCGCACCTGCTCGTGAGCGAGGAGACCACCGAGATGGGGCTCCAGCACACCTGAGAACGTCCAGGCCAGCCAGATGCCGAGGATCCACGCCGCAACCGAGATCGCTTCCCGCATGAAGCCGCGCCAGGCGCCGATCAGGCAGGAAATCGCAATCACGCTGACGATGATCCAGTCGGCGCCGTTCATGCAGTGCTGTGGCCTGCCTCCGCTCTCGAGAAGGCGCGCATTCTAACTGAACCGGCCGAGCGGGTGGTTTCGCGTGTCGGGCAAAACCTGATCGGGTTGTCACTGCGCAAAGTCGCGGGTGCGATGTGGGGGCTCGCGCGCCTGAGGTCAAGGCTGCGGCACGATCACTGCGGAGCGTCCCTCGCGTCGCAGGCGCTCCGCGAGATTCTCGGCCCGGGCGCGATCCTGCTCCGGACCGACGCGTACGCGGTAGCGCGTCCGGCTGCCGGAATCGATACGCGATACGAAGGCTTTGTAGCCGCGGGACTTGAGGTCCTTGGCAAGCCGTCCGGCGTTCTCTTCGCTGGCGAAACTCCCCAGCTGTACCGCCCACGAGGATTCCGTCGCGGCAGGCGCCGTCGCCGTCGCGGGCTTTTCCGGCGCCACTTGCGGCTCTGCGGACGGTGTATCGCCCGCCTCGGGTGTGGCCTCCACACTCATAGTCCCCGTGCCCGCGTGCGAATCGGCGTCAGGAGACTGGGGCTCGCCTGGCGCAGCGTCTGGTTCACGGGCTGGCGCTGCTCGATTGCCGGGTGCAGCCAGGTCGATCGTGTAGGTTTGAACCGCGCCTGCATCCTTGGCGTTCGAGCCCTGTTGCCGGTGTGGTCCCGACAGCAACTCGGGCACAAGCAACACGATCACCGCCACCAGGATGAGCGCACCGATGAGCCTCTCTTTGACTCTTATCTCCATACCTAACGCCCGCGGCGAGCGAGTATAGCGGATGGCCGGAGGCTGTGTTCCAACCACTCGAGCGCGGGTCCGACGGTCTGGAACGACCCATAGACGACGATGCGATCGCCCGCCTGTGCTTCGGCGCGAGCGCTTTCGCAACCCTCCGCGACGCTCGCCGCCTCGCTGCAATGTCGGTCCAGGCGCGGCGCGCAACGCTTGCGCAATTCCGCGGCACTCTGGCCTCGCGGGCCGGTGGTGCTCGCGGCGATCCAGTGATCCACGAGCGGCAGGAGCGGCGCGATCAGCGCGGGCGCATCCTTGTCCTTGAGGATCCCCACAACCGCCAGCGTTCGACCGCTCGGCGCGCGGGCGCGAAGATTGTCGGCAAGCGCTGCCGCCGCCTCCGCGTTGTGCGCAACGTCGAGGATCCACTCTGGATCGCCACCCAGGACTTCGAACCGTCCCCGCAGCCTGACCTCGCGCAAGCCACGCGCAATGGCGCCCCGATCGAGTGGTAAGCGGTCGCGCAAATCCTGCAGGACAGCGATCGCTGCCGCAGCGTTCGCTGGTTGCTGTCGGCCCGCCAGGGCCGGCAACGGCAGATCACGGAATTGCGTCTCGCGATCGGCCCATTCCCAGCGCTCGTCTTGAGTCCGAAAGCTGAAATCGACCCCTGGAATCCGCAGCGGCGTGCCCAACTCATGCGCGGCGGCAAACACCGATCGGGGCATCACTGCGTTACCGAGCGCGGCGGGACGGCCCGCGCGGAAGATACCGGCTTTCTCACGACCGATTTCCTCGACGGTGTTGCCGAGCCATTCGCAATGATCGAGCGCCACTGAGGTGAGCAATGCAACGTCGGCGTCCACGATATTGACGGCATCGAGACGGCCGCCGAGACCCACCTCGAGCAGGACCGCGTCGAGCGAGCTGCCCTCGAACAGCAGCAGGGCTGCCAGTGTGTTGAATTCGAAGAACGTCAGGCTGCGCTCACCGCGCACGGCTTCGATGCGTGCAAAGGACTCCATGAGTTCTTCGTCCGTGGCGAGCCGCCCGGCGATTCGGATGCGTTCGTTGTACTGGACCAGGTGCGGTGACGTGAAAGTGCCGACGCGGTATCCCCCGGCCGTCAGCATCGCCTCCAACAGGGCAACGCACGAGCCCTTGCCGTTCGTGCCGCCGACCGTGACGACCGGGCATTGGAAGGGTGCCAGCCCGAGATCGACCGCAACCTGTTTCACACGCTCCAGACCGAGATCGATGGTGCTGGGATGCAGGGTCTCCTGCCAGCGCAACCAATCTTCGAGTGTGTGAAAGCGCATGCGAGCAGGCCGGGCGCTAGAGCGAATGAGGCGGAGCTCGTCTCATCGCGTTTCAGTGGTATCTGGTGCACTACCGTTCGCAGGCTTGTCGAGCAGCAGACGCAGGAGCTCCGCGATCCTGTCTCGCAGCTCGCGCCGGTCGACGATCATGTCGAGCGCGCCGTGCTCGAGCAGGAACTCGCTGCGCTGAAAGCCCTCGGGAAGCGTCTCGCGCACCGTCTGCTGGATCACGCGCGGGCCGGCGAATCCGATCAATGCGCGTGGCTCGGCAATGTTGACGTCGCCGAGCATCGCGAGGCTGGCGGACACGCCTCCGGTGGTTGGATCGGTGAGCACCGAGATGAAGGGCAACCGTGCCTTCGCCAACCGCGCGAGCGCCGCGCTGGTCTTGGACATCTGCAGGAGTGAATAGAGTGCTTCCTGCATGCGGGCGCCGCCGCTCGCCGAGAAGCAGACCAACCCCATGCGATGTTCCAGGCAATGATCGACGGCGCGCACGAAGCGCTCCCCCACGACCGACCCCATCGAGCCGCCGAGAAAGCGAAACTCGAACGCGGCAGCCACGACCTCCAGTCCCTTGAGCGTTCCGGCCATCACGATGAGCGCGTCCTTCTCACCGGTCGATCTCTGTGCCTGCGTGAGGCGGTCCCGATAGCGCTTGCTGTCACGGAATTTCAGCGGATCGTCCGGTTCCACCCCCGCTGCCAGCTCGCTGGCCGAGCCCGGATCGAGGAACTTGAGCAGGCGCTCGCGCGCGCCAATGCGGTTGTGATGCCCGCACTTCGGGCAGACGTGAATGTTGCGTTCGAGCTCGGCCCGGTAGAGCACGGCGTCGCAGGCCGGGCACTTGATCCACACGCCCTCGGGCACCGAACGCGTGCGACGCTCGGTCTTGATGCGCGAGGGCATGATCTTCTCGAACCAGGACATGCGGGCTCCGAAGGCGTTGGACCTAGGGGTCCACCGATTGCCGCGGCATCATAAACGAAGCGCCACCTGCCGCCTTGTCCGGGCCCCGTGGCAGGCCGAATGCGTCCGGATAGCGCACTTCCATCAGGTAAAGGCCGGCGGGCGGTGCCGTAGCGGCTCCGAGGCGCCGATCGCGTCCTTCCAGCACCGCGCGCGCCCACTCCACTTCCGCCTCGCCCGCGCCGATGCGCATCAGCAGGCCCGCAATGTTGCGCACCATGTGGTGCAGGAACGCGTTCGCGCGTACGTCGATCACCACCCACTCACCGTAACGCTGCACATCGACCGCGTCGACACGGCGAACCGGCGTTCGCGACTGGCATTCGGAGGAACGAAAGGCCGAGAAGTCATGCTCACCCACAAGGAGCGCCGCTGCAGCCGCCATGCGTTGCGCGTCGAGCGCGCGGTGCACCCAACAGGCCCGATGCCGTTCGAGCGCCGGTCGGCTGGCCCGATTCACGATCAGGTAGCGGTAGGTGCGCGCGAGCGCTGAGTAGCGCGCGTGAAAATCGTTGGGAACCTCGGCGGCCCACTGGACGCTCACATCGTCAGGCAGCGCCGCGGTAGCGCCCAGCGCCCACGCGCGAGGCGTCCGTATGGCTTGGGTATCGAAGTGCGCAACCTGGCCGAGCGCATGCACACCGGCATCAGTTCGACCGGCGCAAGTCAAAGTGAGTGGATGATCAGCGATGCGCGAGAACGCGCTCTCAGCGACCGCCTGGATCGAAGGCGAATGAGGCTGGACCTGCCAGCCGGCATACGCGCTGCCGTCGTACTCCAGGCCGACTGCGAGCCGGACGGTATCGGACATTCGGCTTGGCTGCCCCTGTGGGGCGCGGACTCCTCAGCCCGGGAGCGACTCGATCAGGCGCTGCGCTTCCTGCTTCTGCGTCGCGGAGCCTTCCTGCAGCACCTCTTCGAGAATGCTGCGGGCGCCTTCCGGATCTCCCATATCCATGTAGGCACGGGCCAGATCGAGCTTCGTGCCGACCTCGCTCATGGTGACGGGCTCGAGCTCCGGCAGGCCCATCTCGTCTGCAGGAATGCGCGCCGTGCCGGTGGGCTCCCGATCACGCTCACGGTTCACTTCACCCACGTCCAGGTCGAGATCCGTGGCAGCGAGATCCTTGGCACCAAAGACGTCCGAAGCAAAGCGATCTTCGTCGGCAGCACTCTTGCGTGGCTGCTTGACCGTGTCAGAGGTGAGCGCGGCCTCGAGCCGGTCCAGGTCAAGATCCATCTCCTCGCCGCCGCCTCGGGGCATCTGCGCAGTCGAGTCGGTGTCGAGTCGGCGCCGGCGCGCCGTGTCACCCGTGCCGTCGCCGGAAAGCGCGCGATTGCGCGCGGTGGTCGCGGAAGTATCCCGATCCGGCGCGCCGGGCAAAGCCAGCGTCGCCGCCATGGTCTTGTCCTCGAGCACCCAGGTGCCCGTCGGACTGATCTTCGTGTCCTCATCGTCACCCAAGCGGCCGCGGCGTGCCTCTGCCTCGGCCAGCAGACGTCGTGACTTCTCATCGAGGCCCGCGAGCATGGTCGGGGCGTTCGCCGGATGGTCGGTTTGCTCCAGCGGGTCGGATTGCGCCGCCGCCAGTTCGCTGAGCTCGAGACCCAGGTCGTCGAGCGCGAGCTCGGCGGTCTGGTCGGAAAGCGTCTCGTCCTTGCGGAAGATCGCCGAATCGATCTTTTCCTTGATCGTCGGCGAATCGCGGCCGCGCAGCGCCGGCGACTCCACCGTCGGCACATCGTGACCGCGGTAGGTCTCGGTCTCGATGGTCGGCGTTTCCATGGTGCGCGCAGCCATCTCGCGCGTTGTCGCACTGCCGTCGCTGCGCGTGGTTTGATCCTCGAGCGGGAAGTCGAGACTCTGATCCTTCAGCGCAAGCGATTCACCCGTTTCGGCGGTCGTATCGTCCCCAGCGGTGCCAAGGTCGAGGTCGATCCCCCCGCCTGCTTCGCCTTCCGACGGTCCGAGCAGGTCGAGATCGACGCGGTTCTCTCCGCCTTCGAGATTCAGATCGACGTCCGCAGCCGCTGCGCCGGCGGCGCCCGGCGCCTGCGCGAACATTGGATCCTCGGGGCTGATCTGGCGGCCCATGATCGCGATCTTTTCCCACTCGCCCGGGCCCGCGTCCTGGCGGGTCTGCGCGAGCTCGCGCGCGGCCTGCAGAAACGCATCCTTGTTGCCCCAGACGAAGAAGATCTCGAGGAGCTTGAGCTTGAGGTCGCGGCGCTTTGGCTCGCGCTCGATCGCAATGCGCACCAGGTCCGCGGCCTGGTCGTAGAGGCCATAAGCCATGTGGAAATCGGCCTCGGCCAGGGGATCGCCCTGATCGAGGTTGATGGCCGTCTCCGAGCTCAGCGTGTCGTCAGCGCTCTTGGCGCGGCGGCCTGGCTCGGCGCGCGCACGCTCGGGACCTGCCGGCTCTGCCGCTTTCGCCATCCTGGGCTGCTGGCGTTCGCCGCTTTCTTCCACCAGGAACGTATCTTCCGCCGCACGGTTTGCGCGAACGGGCGTGGTGACGGGTTCGCGGTCCATCCGCGGCTCGCGTGCAAGTCCCGCTCCCCCGCCTCGGGCGGCGTCGGCGAGACTGCCGAGATTGGAGAAATCGGGCTCCTGGCGGCGACGTCGGGCAGCCAACCACAGCAGGACCAGGATCAGGAGCGCGGCGGCAGCGTAGTACCAGTGCTCAATGACCCAGTCGAGAATCGAAGGCTTCTCTTCTGCGACGGGCGCGGTCGGCGCCGGCGTGGGTTTCGGTTGTTCAGCGGGCGTCGGTTGCGGCTCGACAGCGGGCGGCGCCGTCGTCGCCTCGGTGGGCGTCTCGGTTGGCGCCTCAGCGGGTGGCGTCTCGGCAGGCGGCGTCTCAGCCGTCGGCGCCGGCGCCGGTGCCGGTGTGGGAGCCGGAGTCGGTTGTGCCGGCTTGC